>CACECL010000001.1 GCA_902557995.1 uncultured Pelagibacteraceae bacterium
GAAAGGCAATTCAAACTGGCATTAAAGAGTCTAAAGGTGATATAATTATTATACAGGATGCAGATCTAGAATACAGTCCAAAAGATTATCCAATTTTAATTAAACCTTTTCAGGAATCAGATGCTGATGTCGTTTATGGTTCTCGTTTTTTAGGTGGATCAGGATACGTTAGGCTTCATTATTATTTGCACTTTATTGCTAACAAAATACTTACACATTTTTGTAATATTTTTACAAATTTAAATATGACTGATATGGAAACAGGTTTTAAAGTTTTTAAATCAGAGGTAATTAAATCTGTTAACCTTAAGGAGAATTCTTTTGGAATTGAGCCAGAAATAACAATTAAATTAGCTAAAAAAAAGTTTAAGTTTTATGAAGTTGGAGTTAGCTATAGAGGAAGATCATATTCCGAAGGAAAAAAAATAACTTTAAAAGATGCTTTTTGGGCAGTTTATTGTATTTTGAGATATCGTTTTTTTGATTAATTTAAATATTTACTTTTTTTAAAAAATTGTTATGACTTTGCTGCCTGGTAATTATTGCAAAGGTGTCATACCCGATCCCATACCGAACTCGGAAGTCAAGCCCTTTAGCGCCGATGATACTTTGTCTTAAGGCATGGGAAAGTAGGACGTTGCCAGGCTAAATTTCATGAAAAAATATATTGTTGTCACTGGAGGTGCTGGTTTCGTAGGCTCTAATCTTATTGAGTATCTCTTAAAAAAAACTAATTACAACATTATAAGTTTAGATAATTATTCTAGTGGTTCTAAAGATAATCACATAATTAATAAAAGAGTAAAATATTTTAAAAATCACACATCTGAAATAAATATTTTGTTATCGAAATATAAAAAAAAAATTCATTCACTTTTCCACTTTGGAGAATTTGCTAGAATTTATCAGAGTTTTAAAAATTTTGATAATTGCTTTAAATCAAATTCTTTGGGAACTCAGGCAGTTTTTAAATTCTGTTTAGATAATAAAATTAAATTAATATATTCAGCTACATCTGCAAGTTTAGGTAATAAAGGAGAAGATAAAAATTTATCACCATACGCATTTACAAAATCAAAAAATTTGGAATTATTAGAAAATTTAAAAAAGTGGTTCAATTTTAAGTTTGAAGTAATCTATTTTTTTAATGTATATGGTCCTAGACATATAAGATCAGGTAAGATGGCTACTGTTATTGGTATTTTTGAGGAACAATATATTAATAATAAAAAATTAACAGTAGTGATGCCAGGTACTCAAACAAGAAAATTTACGCATATATATGACACAGTAAAAGTTTGCTACGAAGCTTGGCTTAAAAAAAAATGTGCCCACTATAGTATTTCTCACAAAAAATCCTACTCAATTAAGGAAGTAGCAAGAATGTTCAATAATAAATTAATATTTTTGAAGGCTAGGCAAGGAGAGCGATATGCCTCAGCATTGACAAAAATTTCATTAAATAACAAGATTTTACAAAGATATGGAAAAATAGATTTGAAAGATTATGTATCTTCGTTTAAGAAAGGCGTAAATTTATGAAAATCAAAAGCTCACTGAAATCTATAAAAAAAAGAGATCTTAACTCTAAACTAGTTAGAAGAAGAGGAAGAGTTTACATCATCAATAAGACAAACCCCAAATTCAAAGCAAGACAAAAATAAATTTTATGGATAATGAAAACCATAAAAATACTTGGAATAACTTTACAAAATTTGTTTTGTGGGGAACTGTCGCAGTAATTTCAGTTTTAGTTTTAATGGCAATATTTCTTTTATAGTTTTTTAATTTATTTTTATTATGAATTTAGCTTCAATTTCAGAAAACAGAGATATTGAAAAGCGAATAGCGATTACCCCAGAAATTGCAAAAAAATATATTAGTTTAGGATTTAATTTAACTTTACCGAATAATTATGGAAGTTACTTAGGTTTCACTGACGAAGAATATAAATATTTAGGAGTTAAATTTTTGGATAATGAAGAAGAAATAATTAAAAATTCTGAGATTGTTATTCAATTAGGATTACCTGTTGAGGAAAAATTATCATTTTTTAAGGAAAATCAAACTTTAATTGGCTCATTAAACGCTTTTGTAAATAAAGAAAAATTAGAGAATTTGAAGTCAAAGAAAATAAATTGTTTTTCTTTGGAGTTATTACCAAGAATAACAAGAGCACAATCAATGGATATTTTATCATCACAAGCTAACCTTGCTGGTTACAAGGCGGTGGTAGAAGCTTTCCAAGTTTATGAAAGAGCAATTCCAATGATGATGACTGCAGCAGGGACAATTCCTGCAGCAAAAGTATTAGTAGTTGGAGCTGGAGTTGCCGGATTACAAGCTATTGCAACTGCCAAAAGAATGGGAGCTGTAGTATTTGCAACAGATGTAAGGATGGCTTCAAAAGAACAAGTTGAAAGTTTAGGAGGAAAATTTCTTACAGTTGAAGGATCTGAGAATTTAGAAACTAAAGGTGGTTATGCAAAAGAAGCATCTGATGAATTTAAAAAGAAACAAGAAGAACTACTTTCGGAAACATTAAAAAAAATTGATATAATAATATGCACTGCTTTAATCCCAGGTAAAGAGGCTCCAAAGATAATTAAAGAGGAAATGTTTAAAAATTTACAAACAGGTTCAGTCATTTATGACTTAGCAGCAGTTCAGGGAGGAAATACTGTATTTACCGAGGTTGATAAAATTGTTGAAAATAATGGTGTTAAAATTTTAGGTGAGGCAAATATATTAAATAAATTACCTGTATCAGCTTCTAATTTATATGCTAAAAATATATTTAATTTTATTTCTAATTTATATGATAAAGAAAATAAGAAATTAAATATTAATTTAGAAGACGAAATAATAGAGAAAACACTTATCAAATAGAATTATGGAAATAGACCCCTTTATATTTAGATTAAGTATATTTATATTATCAATATTTGTTGGCTACTATGTTGTGTGGAGTGTAACACCTTCTTTACATACTCCTTTAATGTCAGTTACGAATGCAATTTCTTCAGTAATTATAGTAGGCGCAATAATTGCAGCTTTGTCTGGAAGTGATGGAGTAGTTTTCTCTTCATCTAGTATTTATGGTTTTTTAGCAATTGTTTTAGCAGCTGTTAATATTTTTGGAGGTTTCTTAGTCACACAAAGAATGCTTGCCATGTATAAAAAAAAGAAAAAAGATAAATAATTTATGTCTGCAAATATATCAGCAATTTTATATTTAATATCTGGAGTTCTATTTATTTTGGCTTTAAGAGGTTTATCCTCTCCAGAAACATCAAGACAAGGAAATTTATTTGGAATAATTGGTATGGTAATAGCTGTAGTGGTTACTTTTCTTTCCGTGGGAAATTTTACAGCTGGATTTATCTATGTTCTAATTTTTCTTGCTATCGGAGGTAGCATTGGTGCTTTCATAGCTTATCGTATACCAATGACAGCAATGCCAGAACTAGTTGCTGGTTTTCATAGTTTAGTTGGTCTAGCTGCAGTATTTGTAGCTATTTCAGCTTTTATTAATCCTGCTGCTTTTAACCTTGGAACACCAGGTAATATTAAGCTTGCAAGCTTGATCGAAATGGCAATAGGAGCAGCCGTTGGTGCAATTACTTTTTCAGGATCTGTTATAGCATTTCTAAAGTTACAGGGAATAATGTCTGGTGCACCTATTACTTTTAAAGGTCAACATATATTAAACGCATTGTTATTAGTTTTGATTGTAGTTATAACTTTTTATCTTTGTTCAACCCAATCTTCTAATTTATTTTGGATATTAATTGCAGTTTCTTTTTTAATTGGTTTTCTAATTATTATTCCAATTGGTGGCGCAGATATGCCAGTGGTAATCTCAATGTTAAATTCTTATTCAGGATGGGCAGCGGCAGGTATTGGTTTTACTTTAGAAAATACTGCATTAATTATAACAGGTGCTTTAGTAGGATCATCAGGAGCCATACTTTCATACATAATGTGTAAAGGAATGAATAGATCATTCTTCAATGTTATCTTGGGTGGGTTTGGAGCAACAGAACAAACTTCTGGAGATCAAAACAAAGAGCAAAGACCTGTGAAAAGCGGTAATGCAGATGATGCAGCTTTTTTAATGAAAAATGCTTCTTCAGTTATTATAGTACCAGGTTATGGGATGGCAGTAGCGCAAGCTCAACATGCATTAAGGGAAATGGTAGATACATTAAAAAAAAATGATATTAAAGTATCATATGCTATTCATCCAGTTGCTGGACGAATGCCAGGACATATGAATGTTTTATTAGCAGAAGCTAATGTACCATATGATGAGGTTTTCGAGTTAGAAGAAATAAACAATGATTTTGCTAATGCAGATGTTGCTTTTGTTATTGGCGCAAATGATGTTACGAATCCAGTCGCAAAAACAGATCCACAAAGTCCAATTTATGGAATGCCAGTTCTAGATGTAGAAAAATGCAAGTCAGTGTTGTTTGTAAAAAGAAGCTTATCACCTGGATATGCAGGAATAGATAATGATTTGTTCTATAAAGAAAATACCTTGATGTTGTTTGCAGATGCAAAAAAAATGACAGAAGATATAACAAAGAATTTGTAAATAAATGAATACAAAGATTTTTTGTGATATTGCGGACATATCTTCAATAAAAAAATTTAATAATAAATCTATTGTAAAAGGATTTACCACCAATCCAAGTTTGATGAGAAAAGCTGGTGCAAAAGACTATAAATCGTACTCTAAAAAAATACTTAAAGTTTGTAGAAACAAACCTATTTCCTTTGAAGTATTTGCTGATGATCAAAGTTCTATGATTGATCAAGGAAGAAAAATAAATAGTTGGGGCAAAAATGTATATGTAAAAGTACCAGTGGTTAATTCAAAAAATAAATTTTCGGGAAATGTAATAAAAGTTTTAAATAGTGAAAATATTAAGTTGAATATAACAGCTGTATACACTGCTAAGCAAACTGCAAAAATACTTAAGGTGATAAATAAAAAAACAAAAGTAATAATTTCAATTTTTGCAGGTAGAGCGGGAGATACTGGCAAAGATCCGATCCCCGAATTTACTAAAAGTATAAAATTAGCAAAGAAATTTAAAAATGTAGAAATTTTATGGGCAAGTGTTAGAGAACCATACAATTATCTGCAAGCTAAACAATTAGCCTGCCATATAATTACTATTCCTCCAACTGTAATTGAGAAGATAGAAAAATTTGGAAAATCATTCAATCAGTTAACAATAGAAACAGTCAAGGCTTTTCTTGTTGATAGTAAAAAATCTAAATTTAAAATATAATTAAATTGGTTGCGGGGGACGGATTTGAACCGCCGACCTTCAGGTTATGAGCCTGACGAGCTACCAGACTGCTCCACCCCGCGGTATATTTAAATTCTATTTTTTAGCTTATTTAATTTTTTAACTCTTTTTATATTTTCTTGAAGAATTCTTTTTTTCTTCTCTGATGGTTTCTCATAAGTATTTTTAAGTTTAATTACTTTAAAAAAACCATCCCTTTGTAGTTTTCTTTTCAAAACTCTCAAAGCTTGTTCTATATTATTATCTTTAACTTCTATTTTAATAACTACCTCCAAAAAAAGTGGTTAATTATCACTTTTATAATTTTATGTCTATAAATTTTATTAATCATGCTGAAACTTGATTTGCCTTATTTTGTTTTTCTTTTTCTTTCTTTTCTCGTTTTATTCTTCTTTCAGCTTTTTCAATAGCCTCAACAAGATCTTTTTGAGTGAATAGATTTAAAGCTACTGGATCTTTTGGATTTAGGTTATTGAAATTCCAATAACTTTTATTTCTAATTGATGTTACAGAGTTTTTAGTTATCCCAACTAATTTTGCTATTTGAGAATCTTTTAATATATTATGTTGTTTTATAAGCCACAGAGCAGAATCTGGCTTATCTTGTCTTTTTGATAAAGGAATATATTTTTTTATTTTTTTTTCGCTATTTGAAATCTCAATGTCGGTGCTTTTTATTTGCAACGGTCTATTTGCGTCTTTAGATGATAGCTCTATTTCCTCTCTAGACAACTGTCCTGATATAATCGGATTATAAGCTTTAATCCCTTTGGCAACTTCACCATCAGCAATCCCTTGTATTTCGACTTCATGTAATTTACAAAAGTTAGCAATTTGTTTAAATGTTAATGTTGTGTTTTCTACTAGCCAAACAGCAGTAGCCATCGGCATTAAGGGTGCATTTGACATTTAACTCTTCTTTTCTGATTTAAAATTTTGGAATTTTTTATTAAATTTACTAATTCTACCTTTGTCCATTAATTTTTGTTTACCACCTGTCCAAGCTGCATGGGATTTAGGATCGATTTCTAGTTTTAATATATCACCATCGTTTCCCCAAGTTGATCTTGTTTCAAAATGAGTTCCATCAGTCATTTCAACTTTAATTGTATGGTATTTTGGATGAATGTCCTTTTTCATAACGAGACTTATAGCAAAAGAAATTTAGAACACAATTAAAAGTTCTTTAAATTTTCGAGCATTTTACCGTTGATTGCACCACTTGATGCTCTAATATCTATACTATTCTTATCAAATTTATATAAATCATTAACTATTCCACCAGCTTCTTCAACTAATAAAGCACCTGCTGCTACATCCCAAATATTAATTTTGTTATGAAAAAAACCATCCAACCTACCTGAAGCCACGTAAGCCAAGTCTAAAGCTGCACATCCGCTGTATCTCATATTCAAATTGCTGAATTTGACTCCTTCATGATTACTGGAAAATAAACATTCATCTATTAAGTTTTTATTTGATACTCGTAGTCTTTGATTATTTAAATAGGCTCCTTTGTTTTTTTCTGCATAAAACATTTCATCTTTAATAGGGTCATAAATTAAACCACTAATTATTTCTTTTTTAGACTCAAGAGCTACACAAATTGCAAAATGAGGAATACCGTGTAGAAAATTTGTTGTACCATCTATTGGGTCGATAATCCAAATATTATCTTTATCTTTGTTTTGAATTGAACCAACTTCTTCTGATAAAAAAGAATAATTTTTTTTTGTTTTAGAAAGTTCTTCAATTAGAATTTTTTCTACATGTTTGTCAGTTTTTGTAACAAAATCTCGGGGTCCTTTTTTAGATACTTGAAGTTTTTCGACTTCTCCAAAATCTCTTATTGCAGACTTTGAGGCTTTTTCAGCAGCTTTGATCATAATATTTAAATTTGAAGATATGGAGATCATGTTAGATTTTTTTAACGTATTCTAAATTTCTTGTATCAACTACGACTTCATCACCTGCTTCAATAAACGGAGGAACTTGAATATTTAAACCGTTATCAAGAGTTGCTGGTTTGTAAGATGATGATACAGTTTGTCCTTTAAGAGCCGCATCAGTAGTTTCAATTTTACATTGTACTTGATTAGGTAATTCAATAGAGATCGGATTTTCATTATAAAAACTTACAGAAACTTGTAGGTTTTCAGTTAAAAGTTTACCTTTATCACCTACAGTTTCTTTTTTTATTTCTATTTGTTCAAATGTTTTTGGATCCATAAAAAAATAATTTGTTTCATCACTATAAAGATAATTGAAATTCGTTTCCTCTAATGATGCTTTTTCTACTGTTTCACTTGATCTAAATCTTTCATTTAACTTTGTATTTTTATTTAAACTTTTCATTTCGACTTGAGCAAATGCACCACCTTTTCCTGGCTTTACATGTTGGGTTTTCAAAACTTGCCATAAGTCGTTTTTATATTCTAGGAGCATTCCTACTCTAATTTCTCCAGCATTAATTTTCATTTTAATTTTCCTATAGCTTGTAACGGTTTGTATTTTTTATTTTTCCAAATGTAGCCTGAAATAGCTAAAAAATTGGCATTATTCAATAATAGATTTTTATAATTAACAGCATTAATTCCCCCAATAGCTACTAATGGAGTTTTTGTAAATTTTTTAACTTTATTTAAAATTTTTACAGAGGCTACATACTTAGTTTTTTTAGTTTTAGATTGATTAAAAGCACCAAAGGCAATGTAATCAGCTTTAGCTTTAATTGCTTTTTTTGCTAAATTCATGGAATTATGACAAGTAATTCCAATAAGTTTTTTACCAAGTATTTTTTTTGCTTTATTAATATTCATATCTTTTTGACCTAGATGGCAACCATCAGCATTTAATTTCAAAGCAAGTAAAGGATCATCGTTAATTATAAATTTTACTTTATTTTTTTTACAAATATTCTTAATTTTTTTTCCAATTATAATTTTCTTTTTAAGAGAATAATTTTTAAGTCTAAGTTGAAAAAAACTTACCTTTCCGGTTTTTAAAACTAATTTTAGATTTTTATAGAAAGAATTAGAAATTTTATTTGGAGAAATAAGATAAATAAATTTTTTTTTACTTATTTTCAAGCTCACTAGACCATTTTCCTTGAGCAGCAAAAGTACACATTTTAGCCCTATGATTAAAAGTAGTTTGAGCTGCCTCTACATTTTTAATATCATTAGACCAAACTTTTAAAGCACTTTGTTGAAGAGCTCTTCCATATGAATAGGTCATTATAAAATTGGTATTGTTGTTTTTATTTATTAAATTTAAATTTTCTGTAGCTTCAATTTCAGATTGCCCTCCAGATAAAAAAGCTATCCCAGGAACTTCATTTGGAACTGAATTTTTAAGACAATCTAGGGTTTTTATAGAAACCTCTTCATTTGAAATTTTATCTTTTGATTGGTTTCCTGCCAATACCATATTCGGTTTTAAAATAATTCCCGATAAATCAACTTTGTGCAAAATTAGTTCCTCAAAACATTTTTTAATTACTTCTGAAGTTTTATTATAACAAACTTCTGCAGAATGGTTTCCATCCATCAATACCTCAGGCTCAACTATTGGAACCATTCCACTTTCTTGAACTAACGCAGAGTACCTAGCAAGTGCATGAGCATTACTACTAATTGCCAGATCGCTTGGATATTTTTCACTAATAGAATAGACGCCTCTCCATTTTGTAAATCTTGCCCCAAGATCATAATATTTTTTTAATCTATCTCTGAGGCCATCTAATCCTTCAGTAATTTTTTCTTCAGGGGAATTTGCTAAATCTTTTGCTCCAGTATCTACTTTAATTCCAGGGACTGTACCTGAACTAGATATTAAATCAGGTATTGATTTTCCTGTGCTCGAAATTTGATTTATGGTTTCATCGTAAAGAATAACTCCACCTATACAATCCTTCATTCCATCAGATGAAAAAAGAATTTCTCTAAAAGAAAGCCTATTTTCTGGAGTTGATTTGACATTTACTGCTTCAAGTCTTTTTGTCATAGTTCCATTGCTTTCATCAGCCGCAAGTATACCTTTACCGTTGGAAATTATTTTAAGTGCAATTTTATTTAATTCAGACATTTTAATTTAATGCGGTTATACCAGGAAGGCTTTTACCTTCAAGATATTCTAAAAAAGCTCCACCTGCAGTTGAAACAAAATTAAACTCATTAACAGCTTTTAAATTATTTAATAAAGAAACTGTGTCTCCACCACCAGCAACTGAAAAAATTTTATTTGCTTTATTATTTTCAATTATTTTTTTTGCTATTTGAATACTTGCATAAGCAAAGTTTGGATTTTCAAAATATCCTGCGGGTCCATTCCAAAGTATAGTTTTACTATCATCAATAATATTTGTTATTTTTTCTATAGTTTTTGGACCTATATCTAATATCATTTCATCAGATAATATTTTACTCAATTCTTTCTTTTGAGGAGATCCATTTAAATTTTTAGATACAATCACATCTTCTGGATAGATTATTTTACATTTTTCTTTTTTTGAAAGAGAGATGATTTCTTCTACTATTTTTTCACAATTTTTTTCTTTAATAGATTTGCCAACACTATTTCCAAAATATTCTATGAAATTATTAGCCATACCCCCAACAATTATAATATTATCAAATTTAGGAATTAAATTTTTAATAACATTAATCTTAGTTGAAATTTTAGACCCACCAATAATACAAGTAATCGGTCTGGTAATTTCAGAAGTTATCTTATTAAGTGCATTGACTTCTAAGTCTAGCTGCAACCCAGAAAACGAGGGTAAGAATTTTGGAATTTCACTAATTGAGGCATGAGCTCTATGCGAACAAGAAAAAGCATCATTGACATATATATCTCCAAGACTCGATAGATATTCTGCAAACTTATTGTCATTTTGTTCTTCTTCTGAATAAAATCTAATATTTTCTAAAACAAAAACATCTTCATTATAGTCACTGAAGAAATTTTTATTTTTTATTTCTTTAATATTTTCTTTAATAAGTTTTACTTTTTTTTTTAATTTATTTTGTAATTCTTCACAAATTGGTTTTAGGGAGAGCTCTTTAACAATTTTACCTTTTGGTCTTCCAACATGAGATAAAATTATAATTTTAGCTTTTTGTTTAATCAAAAAATTTAATGTAGGAAGAATTTTATCAATCCTTGTTGTGTCTGTTATCTTGTCTCTTTCCAAAGGGACATTCAAATCTAGTCTTAATAATATTTTTTTATTGTTTAAATTTTTTTCGTTTATAATGCTTCTCATTAAGAGATTTTATGCAAAGTTTCTGCGATATCACACATTCTATTTGAAAAGCCCCACTCATTATCATACCAGGCTGATATTTTACCCATATTACTTCCAACTACATTTGTTAAAGAAGCATCTACTATTGCAGAAGCAGGATGATGATTAAAATCTATAGATACTAATTTTTCATGAGTAACTTCTAAGATGTTTTTTAATTTATTTTTTGATGCTTGTTCAAAGGCATCATTAATTTTTTTTATATTGATATCTTTTTTTGTACAAAAAACTAATTCAACAAGAGAAACATTAGGAGTGGGCACCCTCATCGCAACACCTTCTAGTTTTCCTTTGAGGTTTGGTATTATTTCTCCTATTGCTTTCGAAGCTCCTGTGGAGGTAGGAACTATTGATTGAATCGCTGATCTTGCTCTTCTTGGATCTTTGTGTGAATTATCTAAAATTCTCTGATCGCTGGTAAATGCATGAATTGTAGTCATAAAACCTTTTTCAATTTCAAATTTTTCATCAAGAACGCTGATTACTGGTGCTAGACAATTCGTGGTGCACGACGCTGCAGATATTATTTTATCCTCTTTTGTAATTATATTCTCATTTACACCAAACACTATTGTTTTATCAGCATTTTTACATGGAGCAGAAACGATCACTTTTTTTGCACCATTTTCTATATGAGCAAGAAGTTTTTCTTTTGAATTAAATTTTCCAGTACATTCGAAAACATAATCAACATCATGTTTTTTCCAATTTATGTCTTCAATTTTTGTTTCTTGAGAAAATGTAATTTTATTTTTATTAATTATTAAATGATTTGGATCATAATTTAAATCAGCATTTAATTTTCCATGTATAGAATCATATTTGATTAATTTAGATGTAGTTTCTGAATTTGATCTGTTGTTTATATGATTAATTTTTAAATTTTTATTTTTACTTTCGACAATTGATCTAACAACCATACGACCAATCCGTCCCATTCCATTAATTCCTATTTTAATTGTCATTTTATTTATTTAATAATTTTTTAGTGACATTTTTAATGTTTGTACTCTCTAGTCCAAAATATTTATAAATATCTTTATAGGGTGCACTTTTTCCAAATTCATCAATTCCAAAAGCAATACCGTTATCACCTACATATTTTTTCCAACAATCGCTTGATCCAGCCTCAATGGATATTTTAAATTTTGTTTCTTCTAAAATTTTATTTTTATAAGATTTTGATTGTAATTCAAAAAGTTCCATACAAGGTATTGATATCACTTTGGAATATATTTTATCTTTGGCTAATTTATGGCTAACTTCTAACGCTAGATTAACTTCAGATCCACTCGCTAATATTGTTAGATTAATTATTTTATTCGTTCTTAAAACCTCATAAGCACCTAATGAGCATAAGTTTTTATTTGGGTATGTTTTTCTTACTGGATTTAAATTTTGTCTTGTTAAAGATAGCACGCTAGGTGTTTTTGAGCTTTTTAATGCATGTTCCCAACACTCGATAGTTTCAATTCTATCTGCAGGTCTGAATACATTTAGGTTAGGTATAGCACGTAAGCCCAAAAGCTGTTCTATAGGTTGATGGGTAGGGCCATCTTCTCCGAGCCCAATGGAGTCATGTGTCATTACATAAATGACTCTTTTTTTCATTAAGGCAGACAATCTGATCGAAGGTTTGCAATAATCAGAAAATATTAAAAAAGTACCTCCATAAGGAATTAGATGACTGTGAAGTGCGATACCATTCATAACCCCACTCATTGCGTGTTCTCTCACTCCGTAGTGAATGTAGTCACCAGTAAAATCTCCAGGTTTAATTATTTTATGGTTTTTAGTTTTTGTATTATTTGATCCAGCTAAATCAGCAGAGCCACCAATTAAATTATTTTTTTGTTTTGTTAATGCATTCAATGTCATTTCTGAACATTTTCTAGTAGCTAAACTTTTTGGTTCCTTTATTGCATTCTCTTTTTCTTTCTTAAGCACCGTAGAAAAGTTATTTTTAAAAGTTTGATTAAATTTTATTCTTTTTCTTTTTAATGCTTTGTCCCATTTTTTTTCTAAAATTTCACCTCTTTGGCCAATTTTTCTCCATTCATTTAAAATTTTATTTGGGATAACAAAAGGTTTGGTTTTCCAATTTAAGGCTTTTCTTACAAGCTTGATTTCATCTACTCCCAATGGACTTCCATGGGACGATGCTTTTCCTGATTTATTCGGTGAACCATATCCAATCTTTGTTTTACAAGAAATCACAGTAGGTTTTTTAGCTTTTTGAACTTTTTTAAGTGCTTTAAAAATTTCTTTTTCATTATGACCGTTGATAGAAATATAATCCCAACCATATCCTTCAAATCTTTTTTTAAAATTATCTGAAACCGCAAGATTTGTTGGACCATCGATTGAAATTGAATTGTTATCAAATAGCATAACTAAATTTTTAAGTTTTAAATGTCCCGCTAAACTCATCGCTTCATGACTTATTCCTTCCATTAAGCATCCATCTCCAGCTAAAACATAAGTTTTGTGATTAATTAAATCTTTACCTAATTTATTTTTTAAAATTTCTTCAGCTATTGCAAAACCAACTGCATTAGATATACCTTGTCCAAGAGGACCTGTTGTAGTTTCAATACCTGTTTTTGGATGATATTCAGGATGTCCAGCACAAATAGAATTAAGCTGCCTAAATTTTTTAATATTATTAATTGATATGCTTTTATATCCAGTTAGGTAAAGCAAAGAATATAAAAGCATAGAACCATGACCAGCAGACAAAACAAATCTATCTCTATTCAACCAATCTGGATTCTTTGGATTAAATCTTAAAAAATTTTTGAATAACACTGTTGCAACATCTGCCATGCCCATTGGCATTCCCGGGTGACCTGAATTTGCTTTTTGAACAGCATCAATTGATAAAAATCTGATGCAATTAGCTAAATCGTTGTGTAGTTTGCTCAAAATTATCCTGACTAGACTAAGAAGAATCTATTTAATAATATAAACATATATATATGAATTCTATAGACGAAAAAGAAAAAAAATTAAATATTGCATTAGAAGAATTAAAAAATTTAGATCTAACAAATCCTGAATTACAAAAAAATATTGAAAATTTAAGTATAAAACAAAATCAATTAGAAATTGAAAAAACACAAATTGAGGAAAAATATAAAACTTTGCTCGAAGAACATGAAAATCTTTCAAAAAAACTTGAGGATTTAAAAAATAAAGAAAAGTTGGAAGAAAGAAAACAAATTGAATTTTCTGAAAAAATTGATGAACTTAATCAAGAAACCGACACACTATTGGATGAGATAGATAAATGGCAAATGTAAGTATAAAATTTAACAATAAAGAGTTTTTGCTTGCTTGTGAAGATGGACAAGAGGAGCACTTAGAAGAATTGTTAATTCAGATTAACAAAAAGTTTAATAATTTAAAAAATGATTTGGGAAACCTAGGTGAAAATAAATTATTATTAATTACAGCTGTAAAAATAATGGATGAATATTACGAAACTAAAAAAAAAGTTGATCAAAAAAAAGAAGAATTAAATGATCTATCAAAAAAATTTAAAGAACTAAAATCTCTAATTTACGATTATAGGGATAAAAAAGAGTCTGAAATTGAAAAATTAAATCTTGATCATGAAAATTTAAAACAAGAAATTGATGATAATCAAAAAAAATACGAAAATTTAATTGATGAAGCTGCTGATCAAATATCAAATTTTGTAAAAAAAGCAAAATTAGAAAACATTTCAAAGTAGTTCTGTGAGTAAATCTAAGCTAAGAAGCAAAATTTTAAATCTTAGAAAAAAAAATTCAAATAAAAAACTTAGTCTCAATCCTGACAGAATTTATCGACTTTTAAAAAAAAATAAAATTGATTTCAAAAATGTAGGAGGGTATTACCCTTGTAATCATGAGATTGATGACTTAGATATGCTTTATTTTTTAAGAAACAAAAAGGCAAATATTTCTTTACCAATAATTAGAGAAAACAACCAAATGGATTTTTATGAATGGACAAATAAAGATCCTTTAAAAATTAATAAGTATGGAATTGCTGAGCCAGCTTTAGGAAAGAAAATTTACCCAGATTTAATATTTGTTCCTCTAGTAGCTTATGATGATGATTTGAATAGACTAGGCTATGGTGGAGGATTTTATGATCGTTATTTAGAAAAAGTATCTAAAATTAAAAAAATATTTAAAATTGGATTAGGATTTTCATACCAGGAGATAAAAAAAATACCTATCAACAAGTATGATAAGAAACTTGATTTAATAATAACAGAGAAAAAAATTATACAATGAGAATTTTATTTTTAGGAGATGTTGTTGGAATTTCAGGATGTTCTAAATTAACAAGTAATTTATTAAATGAAATTGATAAAAACAAAATCGATTTTGTAGTAGTAAACGGTGAAAATGCTGCAGCTCAAGGTGTAGGGATAACTAAAGAAATATGTAAGGATTTTTTTAATTGTGGAGTTGATGTTATTACAACCGGTAATCATGTTTGGGATCAAAAAGAAATTATGGAATTTATTGATAAAGAAGAAAGATTATTAAGACCTAAAAATTTATTTGAACCTGCACCAGGAAAAGGTTTTCAGATTTATAAAATAAAGAATGATATAAAAATTGGAGTTCTTAATTTGATGGGCAACGTTTTCATGAAAAAGTGTGAAGATGTTTTTGAAGCTTCTCAAAAATTTTTAAAAGAAAATGAAATGAAAAAGGATTTTGATTTACTTGTAGTTGATTTCCATGGTGAAATTACTAGCGAAAAAAATGCTATAGGACATCTATTTGATGGAAAGGCAACTCTAGTGGTTGGAACCCATACTCATATTCCAACAAATGATGCTAGAATACTTAATAATGGCACTGGATATCAAACCGATGCGGGCATGTGTGGGGATTATGATTCAGTGATTGGAATGAATAAAGAAAATTCTTTGAATAGATTTTTAAAAAAGAATTCAGTGAAACACTTTCCCGCTACTGGAGATGCTACTTTGTGTGGTGTTATAGTAGATTGTGATATAAAAACAGGTTTAGCAATAGACATCAAAAGCTATGTATACGGAGATCAACTAAAAAATATTTAAAGATCATGGCAGGACATTCACATTGGGCAGGGATAAAACATAAAAAAGGTAAAGCTGATAAGCAAAGATCAAAGATATTTTCAAAATTATCTAAAGAGATTACTGTTGCGGCTAAACTTGGTGATAAAGATCCAGCAATGAACCCTAGATTAAGATCTGCAGTACAGGCTGCTAGATCTGCAAATATGCCTAAAGATAATATTGAAAGAGCAATAGATAAGTCTTCTGCAGCTACAGGAGCAAATTTTGAAAATTTAAGATACGAGGGATTTGGACCAGAAAAGATTGCTGTTATAGTTGAAACTTTAACAGACAACAAAAATAGGACCGCATCAAATATTAGAACTATTTTTCAAAAGAATGGAGGGAGCTTAGGAACTCAAGGTTCAGCATCTCACAATTTTCAACAATTGGGTATAATTAAAATTGATAAAAAAGAGATATCTGATGAAAAAATTTTAGATTTAGCGATTGATTCGGGAGCTGATGAATGTTTGTCTTATGAGGATTATCATGAGGTCCAGTGTCAAATGAGTGAAATATATAATGTAAAAAGAAATCTTGAGAAAATTATTGCAAATTTTATTTCTACAGAAATTGAATGGGTTCCGTTAAATAGTGTTGAGGTAAATAAAGAAAATAAGGATAATGTTTTAGATTTTTTAGAAACTCTTGAGGAAGATGATGATGTTCAGAACGTTTATTCAAACGTTAATTTAGGTGGTATTTAATGATGATTATTGGAATTGATCCAGGCATCTCAGGTTCAATCTGTTTTTTTCAGAACGGTATAATAAAAGATGTAATTGAAATGCCAACCATGACAGATGGCAAGAAGAATAAGAGACAAGTAAATGGTGCTCAAATATTTAATGAAATTAGTGAAAGGATAAACAAATTTGATAAAAAAAATATAAAGGTTGTAATTGAACAAGTTTCTGCAATGCCTGGTCAAGGCGTTACTAGTATGTTTAATTTTGGTCAATCTTTTGGTATTTTAAAAGGGATATGCAGCGCAATGCATTTACCTGTTTATTATGTTAGGCCTGCTAAGTGGAAAAAATATTTTAACCTTATTAATTCAGAAAAAGATGCGAGCAGAACGAGAGCTATTGAAATTTTTCCGTATTTTTCATCACAATTGTCTAAAAAAAAAGATAATAACAAGGCAGATGCTATTCTGATAGCTAGTTTTTTCTACGAAACTTATCAAAAAGAAGAATAATCAATTTAAATTAATAGACAAAATCATGACACATTTAAGTGTGATGAGTAACCATGGAAGCAGATATAACCGCAAAAGCAGTTGAATTAGGAACAAATACTGATTTTTCATTATTTAGTTTATTTTTTAGAGCAGACATAATTGTCAAGTCTGTAATGATTATATTAATATTGTGCTCGATATATTCTTGGGCTGTAATTATTGAAAAGTTTCGTTTATTTAAAAAAATAACTAAAACATCAGAAGAATTTGAAGAAAAATTCTGGAATTCTAAATCTGCTGAAACTTTTTACAATAGTTTACCCACTAAACTTGAGGATCCAATGTCGCTTGTGTTTCAAGATGCAATGGAAGGATTACTTAAAAAAAAAACGAGAACTAACTTAAGTGAAAGAATGAGTGCATCTTTAGAAGCCGGAATTGAAAAACAAATGACAAAAATTGAGAAAGGTTTTACTTTTTTGGCAACAGTAGGCTCAACCGCACCATTTATTGGATTGTTTGGCACTGTTTGGGGAATTATGAATTCTTTTCAATCTATAGCTATTTCAAGAAACACAAGTCTTGCTATAGTTGCCCCAGGAATAGCCGAAGCTTTATTTGCAACCGCACTTGGTCTATTAGCTGCAATACCAGCAGTAGTGGCATACAATAAATTTAATAATGATGCTAAAAAATACTCTGAAAAATTAGAAAATTTTTCGAAAAGATTTTTAACAATTATTTAAATGGCATTTAAATTCAATCGCTCTTCAAAAGAACCAATGAGTGAAATAAATGTTACTCCTTTTGTGGATGTAATGCTTGTGCTATTAATAATTTTTATGGTTACAGCACCATTGTTAACTGTTGGCGTTCAAGTTGATTTACCAGAAAGTTCAGCAGACTCTTTGCCGGAAGAGACAGAACCTTTAACACTTTCAATTAATTCAAAAGGTGAAATTTTTATTCAAGAAGCAAAAGTTGAATACGATAATATTATTGCAAAGGTTTTAGCAGTTTCAAAAAATAGAACTGACACCAGAATTTATGTTAGAGGTGATAAAACTATAAATTATGGAAGAGTTTTAGAAATAATGGGATTACTATCAGGATCTGGTTTTACTAAAGTTGCATTGATTTCAGAACCATATAAACAAAGGTAATTAAAGTGAATAGAAGTTTAATTATTTCTTCTGCTTTGCATGCCTTGTTAATTTTCATTACAGCTATGAGCTTACCTTTTTTAGCAAAGAAACCACTTGATATTCCGCCAATTGTATCAGTTGAGTTAATTCAAATAGCAGAAAAAACCAACATTCCATTTGCACCAAAGGCTAAAAAAATAATTGAAAAAGTAAAAGAGAAAGAAAAAAAACTTGTTTCAGAACAAGCTCCACCAAAAAAAGTAGAAAAAACAAAAACAAAAACTGTTCTAGCTCCTGATCAAAATAATAAAAAAATAGAGAACGAAACACCTGAAGCAATTCCACTTCCAGATAAAACTTTAAAAAAGGTTGAAACAAAAGAGGAAAAAAAACAAAATCCTGAAAAAGTAGATGATGAAGTTAAACAGGTATCAGAATTTGAAAAAAAAGATTTGTTTGATCCAAATAATATTGCTGCTTTAATTGATAAATCAAAAGAAGAGAGTGCAGAAGTTTTAAAAACTAATGATGACATCACTCAAGATCAAGAAAGAAATGTAGAAAATACAGGTCTTACACTAAGCGAAGAGGATGCCCTTAAAGCACAAATATTTGGGTGTTGGAGTATTCCATTAGGTTTACCATATAATGAAAATCTTTTAGTAAGAATAAAGTTAAAATTAAAACCTGATGGAACAGTATCAAAAACAGAAATTTTGGACCATGCAAGAATGAATAAACCTGACCAAGCATTTTACAAAGTATTAGCAGAAAGTGCTCTTAGAGCTGTAAAATTGTGTCAACCATTAAGAGTTCCTACTACTGGGTATGAAAGATGGAAAGAATTACAATTAAATTTTGATGCAAGAGAGATGTTAGAAGGGTAGTATATTTTAATGACAAAAAAAATTTTAATTTTATTATTTATATTAATACCTATCAATGCAAATGCTTTAATAGAAGTTGATATAACTAGGGGAAATTTAAATCCACTTCCATTAGCAGTTTCCCCTCTTTCAATTGACGAAGAGTCTAGAAAAGGTTTTGAAAAAAAACTTAAAAAAGAAAATATTGGCTCCGAGATATCAAAAATTATTGAGAATAATTTGAGAACCTCGGGATTATTTAATCCTCTAGATAAAAAGGCTTTTTTACAAGCTCCTGATATTGCAAATCTAAAACCAAGATTTGAAGATTGGAATTTAATAAAAGCTCAAGCACTTATTACTGGCAAAGTAAATTATGTTGACGATAAATTAAGAGTTGAGTTTAGATTATGGGATGTTTTAGCTGCCAAAGAAATGATGGCCTTAGCTTTTACAACAGTCCCTAACAATTGGAGAAGAGTAGGGCATATTATTTCTGATAAAGTTTATGAAAGGTTGACAGGAGAAAAAGGTTATTTTGATACAAGGATAATTTATGTCTCGGAAGAAGGACCAAAAACACAAAGAATAAAAAAATTAGCAATCATGGATCAAGACGGAGCTAATAATAAATTTTTGACATTAGGGAATGAGTTAGTTTTAACACCACGATTTAATCCAGCAAGTCAAATGGTAACTTATTTGTCTTACTTTAAAAATCTGCCGAGGGTTTATTTATTAGATATAGAAACTGGTACACAAGAGGTAGTTGGAGATTTTCCTGGAATGACGTTTGCACCACGTTTTTCACCTGATGGTAAAAAAATAATTATGAGTTTTGCTAAAGACGGAAAGTCAGATATCTATACCATGGATTTAGAAAATAGAATTGTAGAAAAAATTACCAACCATCCATCAATTGACACTTCTCCATCTTATTCTCCTGATGGAAAATATATTACATTTAATTCTGATAGAAGTGGTTATCAGCAAATTTATGTAATGAAGAATGATGGAAGTGATGTAAAAAGAATTTCTTTTGGCAACGGTTTATATGGAACACCTGTATGGTCTCCAAGAGGAGATTTAATTGCATTTACAAAATTACATAAAGGTAAATTTTATATAGGCGTAATGAGAACTGATGGCAGTGGTGAAAGATTGTTAACTGAAAATTATTATCAAGAAGCACCTTCTTGGTCTCCAAATGGAAGGGTATTAATATTTTATAGAGAGACAAAAACCAACTCCAAAGGAGAAGGTTTTTCTGCAAAATTGTGGTCTATAGATTTAACAGGTTATAATGAGCGGCAAATAAAGACGCCAACAGATGCTTCAGACCCATCATGGTCATCATTATTAAGCAATTAACAGATTAATATTTGTAAATTTCTTGATTTTTATACTTGAAACCTTTAATTAGTTGTGAAAAAGTTAAGAAATTGAAATTAGCAGCAAGGAGCAATTTAATGAGATTAAACAAAATTTTAAAAAACACACTTTTAGTATTAACAGCATGTCTAGTGCTATCTGCATGTGCAACTAAAAAAGAAGTGGCAACAGACATTCAAGGTCAAATGCAAGGTGATGTTTACACAGGAACAGACACAGTTGAATATTTAGCTGATGGTGTTCCAGATAGAGTATTCTTTGCAACAAATGAGTCAATACTAACAACTGCATCAAGAGAAACTCTTAGAGCTCAAGCAGCTTGGTTAAGAAAGAATCCAAACATAAATGTAGTGCTTGAAGGTCATGCTGACGAAAGAGGAACAAGAGAATACAACTTGGCTCTTGGTGAAAGAAGAGCAAATGCAGCTAAAGATTACTTGATGACTTACGGAATATCTTCTGACAGAATAACCGTTTTAAGTTATGGTAAGGAGAGACCGGTTGACTCTGGTTCAAACCCATTAGCTTGGTCAAAAAACAGAAGATCAGTAACTGTTAAAGCAAATTAATTATTTAAAATTTAAGACCCTAAAACCTTTATTGGATTTAGGGTCTTTTTTTTGCCATTTTTATAATCATAAATCTAATTTAAATGATGCTCATATTTAAATTAGTAATTTTAAAATTATTATTAATATTAAATTTGGTTTTTATTAATATTTCTTTTGCAGATAATCATAATATTTACGAAACATTAGAAATAATTAAAAATGATCTTAAAACTCTTGAAAGAGCAGTTTATTCTGGATCTATAGAAGTGAAAGCAAGCACTAATGATAGTTCGGCTTCAAACTTGGATCAAAACTCAGAAGATGTTTTAACTAGACATTTATTAAAATTATCTGAAATTGAGGATCAGTTTAGAGAACTCACCAATAAATTTGAAGAAATAAATTTTAAGTTGGATAAATTATCTACCCGTGTTTCAAAAATTCAAGCAGATAACCAAATAAGATTTCAAGACATAGAAAATAATATTAGTTCAGGAAATGTTAGTAATTCAGAAAACCTATTAAGTTCAAAACCAAAGACTGATGAGCAAAAAGTTTTACCTGGTAGTTCGCAGCCCCAAGATTTAGGAACAATTTCATATAAAGATACAGAGACAAACGAAACTTCACAACAAATTCAATCTGTAGATACTACAGCTTCAATTGTAACAGAAACTTTTCAATCTGAAGAAAAAATACTTCCTCAAGATTTAAATCCAGTGGAGCAATATGAATTTGCAACGAGTTTTTTAAAAGTTGGAGATTACAGTACAGCTGAAAGAGCTTTTAGAGAATTTGTTATATCTAACCCCGATCATGAGTTAGCAGGTAGTGCACAATACTGGTATGCAGAAACATTCAGAATTAGACAATTATATACAGATGCAGCTTCTGCTTATTTAGAGGGTTACCAAAAATATCCTAAAGGAAAAAAGGCTCCAATTAATCTATTAAAACTTGGAGTATCAATGGTTCAAATTGGTGAAAAAGACCAAGGATGTAAAATGATAAATGGTGTAGAATTACAATATCCTAATGCAAATCAGTCTGTAATACAAAAAGCAAAATATGAGTCCAAAAAATTTGAATGCATCAAACAAGACTCATAAGTTTTTATTAAATCAATTAAAAGATAAACAAACTTCTAAAATTTATAAAAAATTTGAAAAAAGTCTTAATTTAAAAGAGGATTTTATAATTGCAGTTTCTGGTGGACCAGACAGTCTAGCTTTATGTTTTTTATCAAAAATTTATTCGATTAAAAAACATCTAAAAGTAAAATATTTTCACGTTGATCATAAACTAAGAAATAATTCAACAAAAGAGGCAGAATTTGTAAAATTACTTTTAAAAAAACTCTCTACAAATCTTGAAATTTTAACTTGGGTTGGAAAAAAACCAAAAAGCAATATTCAATCAATTTCAAGAGATAAAAGGTATGCACTCATGATCAACAAGGCAAAAAAATTAAAAATAAAAAATATTTTATTAGGTCATCATAAGGATGATTTAATAGAGAATTTTTTTATTAGAATTTTGAGAGGCAGTGGTTTAAATGGCATGGTGTCATTTGATCAAAAAACTAATCGACAAAATATTAATTTGATTAGACCTTTGTTAAAATTTTCTAAACAAAATTTAGAATATATTACAAAAAAAGTTTTTAAAAATTATGTTGAAGACCCCTCGAATAAAAATAATGAATTTAAAAGAGTAAAAATTAGAAATTTTATAAAGCACTTGGAATTAGAGGGATTGGATAATGATAAATTTAATTTAACGATTAAAAATTTAAGATTCGCTAATGATTCAATTAAATTCTTTGTGGAAAAAAATTTGAAAGATAATTCAACATTTTCAAATATTAATAAGTTTGTTATTTTGAATAAAAATTTTTTTCTTCAGCCAGAAGAAGTGGTTTTTAGGTCTCTCACAGAAGTACTAAAGGGTGTTGGTAAAAAATATTACCCGGTAAGAGGAAAAAAAATTGATAAGTTAATTTATCAAATTAAAAATGATAGCTCTTTTAAGACCACTTTAGGAAACTGTGTAATAAAGAAGGTAAATAACTCAGTTATAGTATCAAAAGAGCGTTAAAGATGATGAAATAACTGATATTTTGTCACTTGTTAATTTAATAATAATTCTTATTTTAAACCTATGAATTTAAAAAATCTTGCAATGTGGGGAATAATAGTTTTCTTAACTATAGGCCTTTATAACATGTTTAAAAATCCACAGTCTAATGTTAGAGGTGGAAATCAAATAATATTTTCGGATTTTTTAAATTCAGTTGAGGACGGTGAAGTTCTAAAAGTTGAGATTCAGGGAAATAATATCAAAGGTACTTATTCGAATGGAAATTCTTTTTCAACTTATGCTCCTAATGATCCAAATCTTATAGAAAAATTATCAGAGAAAGGTGTGAGTATTTCAGCAGCACCTTTAGATGAAAAAATGCCTTCATTGTTTGGTGTACTCTTATCATGGTTTCCCATGTTACTACTGATTGCAGTCTGGATTTTCTTCATGAGACAAATGCAGGGTGGCAAAGGTGGAGCGATGGGATTTGGAAAATCAAAAGCTAAAATGATGAATGAATTAAAAGGTAAGGTTACTTTTAATGATGTTGCTGGTGTAGAGGAAGCTAAAGAAGAAGTAGAAGAAATGGTAGAATTCTTAAAAGATCCAAAAAAATTTAGTAGGTTGGGTGGTAAAATTCCAAGAGGAGCTTTACTTGTTGGTCCTCCAGGTACTGGTAAAACTTTATTAGCAAGGGCAATTGCGGGTGAAGCAGGTGTTCCGTTTTTCACTATTTCAGGTTCTGATTTTGTTGAGATGTTCGTTGGAGTAGGAGCGTCTAGAGTAAGAGACATGTTTGAACAAGGAAAAAAAAATTCTCCGTGTATTATTTTTATAGATGAGATAGATGCTGTTGGAAGAAGTAGAGGGGCAGGTCTAGGGGGCGGAAATGATGAGAGAGAACAAACCTTAAACCAGTTATTAGTTGAAATGGATGGTTTTGATACAAATGAAGGTGTCATAATTATAGCTGCAACAAATAGACCAGATGTGCTCGATCCAGCTTTATTAAGACCAGGAAGGTTTGATAGACAGGTGGTGGTTTCAAACCCAGATATTATTGGAAGAGAAAAAATTTTAAAAGTTCATGTAAAAAAAATAAAAATGGCGCCAGATGTAAATTTAAGAACAATTGCAAGAGGCACTCCAGGATTTTCAGGAGCAGATCTTGCAAATATAGTTAATGAAGCAGCTTTGTTAGCAGCGAGAAAAAATAAGAGGATAGTCACATTACTAGAATTTGAGGAAGCAAAAGATAAAGTTATGATGGGTGCTGAAAGACGTTCAATGGTCATGACAGAAGATGAGAAAAAACTAACTGCGTACCATGAAGGTGGACATGCTCTAGTGTCGTTTAATATGCCAAGTTATGATCCTATTCATAAAGCTACTATTATACCAAGAGGCAGAGCTCTTGGAATGGTAATGAACCTACCTGAAAGAGACAAACACGGTTACTCAATAAAATATCTTAAAGCGAGACTAGCTGTTTGTTTTGGAGGAAGAGTGGCTGAAGAATTAATTTTTGGAAAAGATAATATATCTACAGGAGCAGGTGGAGGAAATGGTTCTGATATTAACCAGGCTACACAGTTAGCAAGAGCAATGGTAACAAAATATGGAATGAGTGAAGAAATGGGTCCAGTTGAATATGGGGAAAACCAAGAAGAAGTGTTTTTAGGAAGATCAGTTACTCAAACTCAATCGGTATCAGAGGAAGTTGCTCAGAAAATTGATAAAGAAATAAGAAAGCTTGTAGATGAAGGATATAATAAAGCTAAGGAAATTTTAACAGAAAAAATAGATGATCTACATAAAATTGCAAAAGCTTTAATAACTTATGAGACTTTAACTGGTGAAGAAATTGAGAATATAATTAATAAAAATTTATATCCTAAAGATAAGATTTTAGACAATCCAGAATCAAAAGATGATCAAGATTCAGCTTTGGGCGCTATGGGTTTGAAACCAAAAATTGTTCATTAATAAATAATGTCAAGATGTTACACAAGAGCGTGTAATTTCTACTTCGGCAAACAATCAAAAATTTTAGTAAAGAAAAAACAATCAATCCCTTTACATCAAATTAAAGAAATATCTTTTGACCATGTTGAGATAATTACAAGAAAAAAAATTAGAAAAATTTCAATAAATAAAATTAGAAATTTACCAAAAAAACTAAAAATAAAAATAAATTCAGATTTAAAAAAAATTAGGTCAAAAAAATCAAATTTTTCAAATTTAAATTTTAAAAAAATTCCAAATATATTGGGTGTTTTAAATCTCACTCCTGATAGTTTTTCTGATGGAGGAAAATTTAACAAAAAAAATAAAGGCGTCAGTCATGCTTTCAATTTATATAAAACTGGTGCTTCGTTAGTAGATGTTGGTGGAGAGTCTACAAGACCAGGATCAAAGGAAGTAAATAAAAATCGAGAATGGTATAGAATTAATAAGACATTAAAATTAATTGTAAAAAAAATACCAATATCTTTAGACACAAGAAAATCTACAATAATGGAAAATGGTATTAGAATGGGGGTTAAACTTATTAATGATGTTTCGGGATTAAGCCATGATCCTAAAACAATAAATGTTTTAAAAAAGTATAAAATTCCATTTGTAATACAGCATTCAGTTGGGACACCAGAAAATATGCAAAAGAATCCAATATATAAAAATGAATTATTAGATATATATGATTATTTTGAAGATAAAATTAAGTTAATAAGGTCTAAAGGTATTAAACACAATAATATAATTTTAGATCCTGGAATTGGATTTGGAAAAAATTTGAAACATAATATGAATCTTATAAGAGGTGTTTCTATTTTTCATTCATTAGGTTTTCCTATACTAGTAGGGAATTCAAGAAAAAGATTTATTAAAGATATATCAAAAAAAAATGATAGCGAAACAAGGATTGGTGGAACTATGGCTTCTTCAATTTATTTAATGATGCAAGGAATTCAGATTTTAAGAATTCATGATGTTAATGAAGTTATGCAAGGTATTAAAGTTTTTAATCAGATAATCAAAAATTAATGGCAAAAAAATATTTTGGAACAGATGGAATAAGAGGTGCAGTTAATAGCAAATATATAAATGGAGATATGTTCTTTAAATTTGGACTTGCTAGCGGAACATACTTTAAATCTCAAAAAAAAAGAAAACAAACAGCAATAATTGCAAAAGATACGAGATTGTCAGGATATACACTTGAGCCAGCTCTTGTTTCAGGTTTAGCTTCAGCTGGTATGCATGTTTATACTCTAGGACCCTTACCAACTAATGGATTGGCTATGCTAACTAAAGAAATGAAGGCTAATATGGGTATAATGATCACTGCCTCTCACAATCCACATTTTGACAATGGTTTAAAATTGTTTGGTCCTGATGGTATGAAATTATCAGATAACATAGAAAAAAAAATAGAGGGACTTATAGATAAGAAAATCTCAAAAAACCTTTCGCATTCTGAAAAATTAGGAAGAGTTAAAAGATTAGAAACAGGTACTAAAAAATATATTAAAATATTGAAAAAAAATTTCACAAAAGAGTTCAATTTAAGAGGGCTAAGAATAGTAATCGATTGTGCAAATGGTGCTGGTTATAAGGCAGGTCCTGAATTATTGAATTCATTAGGAGCTAAAGTCATAGCAATAGGAATTAAACCAAATGGTTTAAATATTAATAAAAAATGTGGATCAACTTTTCCAAGAAAAATCAGATCTGCTGTAAAAAAATATAAAGCACATATTGGAATATCTTTAGATGGGGATGCTGATAGAATTATAATGTGTGATGAAAAAAGCAATATAATAGATGGAGATCAAATTATAGCTGCTTTAGCAACAAGATGGAAAAATAAAAAAATGTTAAAAGGTGGAGTTGTTGGAACATTAATGTCAAATTATGGTTTAGAAAAATATTTTAAATCAAAAGGAATAAAATTTTTAAGGGCAAATGTTGGAGATAGATATGTTAAAGAAAAAATGCAAAAATACAATTTTAATCTAGGCGGTGAACAATCAGGACATATTATTTTAGGTAAATTTGCAACTACGGGAGATGGTCTGCTAGTAGCTTTAGAAGCTCTTTTTGCTTTAAGAAAAGGAAAAAAAGCAAGTGAATTTTTTGAACAATTTAAGAAAACACCTCAGATATTAGAAAATATTGAAGTAAAAGATAAAAATATTATTAACAAACCAAAGATAAAAAAAATTATAAAAATTGCAGATAAATTAATTAAAGGCAAAGGACGAATTTTAGTAAGAAAATCAGGGACAGAATCTAAAATAAGAGTAATGGGAGAAAGTGAAAATAAAGCTCTTCTATATAAATGTATGAATATGATTACAAAAAAAATTAAATAAATTGAAACCTAATTCTAAAATTTTAATTATTGCAGGATCTGACTCATCAGGTGGAGCAGGTATTCAAGCAGATATAAAAACTATCACTGCTCTAGGTTCTTATGCAATGACTGCAATAACTGCAGTTACATCACAAAATACCACAGGTGTAAAATCAATTGTTGGGATTAATCCAAAAGAAATTTTTAATCAAATTATTTATAGCTGTAAAGACATAAGACCTGATGCGATAAAAATTGGTATGCTGCATTCTTCAGAGGTTATTAGAATAGTACTAAAAGCTTTGAATGTAATCAAAGTTAAAAAAATAGTATTAGATCCAGTGATGGTTGCTAAAGGAGGGGCTAAACTAATAAATCGTAAGGCAATTCAATTGTTAAAATTAAAACTAATTAAAAAAGTATCGCTTATTACCCCTAATATCCCTGAGGCAGAAATTTTGACTAAAACAAAAATTATAACAAAAGAGGATATGATTTTTGCTGCTAATAAACTTATAGCTTTGGGAGCTAAAAATGTACTTATAAAAGGTGGTCATTTAAAACATAAAAATGTAATAGATATTTTAATAAACAAAAAAGACATAAAGATTTTCAAAAGCGAGCGTCACAAAACAAAGAATACTCATGGTACAGGTTGTACATTATCTAGCTCAGTTACAACTTTTTTATCATGTGGAAAAACTGTAAAGAAATCTTGTGAGCTTGGAATTAAGTATGTAAATTCTGCAATTAAATCAAACCCGAAATATGGAAAAGGTCATGGCCCAATTAACCATCTCACTTCCTTAAAAGTAAACAGAAAATTTAATTAATGAAAAATATAGTCGTTGTTGGATCTCAATGGGGTGACGAAGGTAAAGGAAAAATTGTTGATTGGTTATCTGAACAGGCTGATGTAGTAATAAGATTCCAAGGAGGTCACAATGCTGGTCATACTTTAGTGATTGATGGTGTTACTTATAAATTGAGATTATTGCCATCTGGAATAGTTAGAAAAGGCAAAATATCAATTATTGGTAATGGTGTTGTCGTAGATCCATGGGCTTTATTAGAGGAAATAGAAGAAATAAAATCTAAAGGCGTAGAAGTAAATGTAAATAATTTTATTATTTCGGAGTCTGCAAATTTAATTTTGCCTTTTCATAGAGAAATGGATGAGATTAGAGAGGATGCAGCAGGAAAAAGCAAAATAGGAACTACAAGACGTGGAATTGGACCAGCATATGAAGATAAAGTTGGAAGAAGATCTATAAGAGTTATGGATCTTAGATCTGAAAAAAATTTAGATCAAAGACTCGACTCTGTATTAGTTCATCATAATGCAATTAGAAAAGGCCTAGGAAAAAAAATTTTTGAAAAAGATCAGCTTAAATCTGATTTGCTTAAAATAGCACCCAAAATACTAGAATTTTCCCAGCCAGTTTGGTTAAAGATTGATCAATTTAAAAAACAAAAAAAGAAAATTTTATTTGAAGGTGCCCAAGGTATTTTACTTGATGTAGATCATGGAACTTATCCTTTTGTAACTTCATCTAATACTGTTGCCTCAAGCGCAGCTACAGGAACTGGTTGTGGCCCTAATTCGATTAATTATGTTCTTGGAATTACAAAAGCTTATACAACAAGAGTTGGGGAAGGTCCTTTTCCTACAGAGTTAACAGATGATGTTGGTGAACTTTTAGGAACGCGTGGAAAAGAATTTGGAACTGTTACAAGTAGAAAAAGAAGATGTGGATGGTTTGATGGCGTTTTGGTAAGGCAAACAATTAAAGTTTCAGGAATTGATGGTATCGCTTTAACGAAATTAGATGTACTTGATGAATTAGATGAAATTAAAATGTGTGTTGCTTATGAGCTTGATGGTAAAAGATTAGATTATTTACCTGCCGCTGTAGAGGACCAGATTAAAATAAAACCAATTTATGAAACTTTTCCAGGTTGGAAAGTTTCTACAAGTGGAGTCAAAAATATGGACTCGTTACCTGAAAATGCAAAAAAATATATTTTTGCTGTTGAAGATTTTATTGGTGCAAAGGTATCAAGTATCTCTACTAGTCCAGAAAGAGATGATACTATTTTAATTGAAAACCCTTTTGAAGTTTAATTTGCGGGTAAAAGATTTTTTGATTTAGCTAATAAAAGCATATGCTTTTGAAGTTTTTCAAATGCTTTATTTTCTATTTGTCTAACTCTTTCTCTGCTAATTTTATATTTTTTACTTAAATCTTCTAGTGTAGTCGGGTCATCATTCAGTCTTCTTGAGTATAGAATTTCTCTTTCTCTATCGTTAAGAACTTTAATAGAGTCTTTTAATAAATCTTTTCTTTGCTCCATTTCCTCGTGCTGAGCAAATTTTAAATCATGATCGAGTTCTTTATCAACCAACCAGTCTTGCCATTCATCACCATCTTCTCCAACTTGAGCATTAAGCGAGAACTCTTTTCCAGAAAGTCTTCTATTCATAGAAACGACTTCTTCTTTACTTACATCGAGCTTATTAGCTATATGATCAACGTGTTCATCTCTTAAATCTCCTTCAGTTTCTGGAGAAATCTGATTTTTAATTTTCTTTAAATTAAAAAATAATTTTTTTTGAGCAGTAGTAGTTCCAATTTTGACAAGGCTCCAAGATCTTAAAATATATTCTTGAATAGAAGCCTTAATCCACCACATTGCATAAGTTGCCAATCTAAAACCTTTTTCTGGTTCAAATTTCTTGACAGCTTGCATAAGACCTACATTTCCCTCTGAAATCATTTCATTAATAGGCAAACCATATCCTTTGTAGCCCATAGCAATCTTTGCAACTAATCTCAAATGACTAGTAACTAGTTTTTCTGCAGCTTTAATATTACCAGTCGTTCTCCAATTTTTTGCTAGCATATATTCTTCTTCTGCAGCTAACATTGGAAATTTTTTAATCTGCTCTAAATATGCAGATAGTCCACCTTCATTTGAAAGGGTTGGCAGATTGTTACTCATTGTTGTGCTCATAGGTGTGTTTATTTAATTAATTATACCTAATTTTCAATAATTTATTCTTCAGTGTTTCTAAGCATTTTTAGAATATTATTTAGATCTTGTGGCAAAAGTGAGGAAAAAATCATCTCTTTCTTAGTACGTGGATGTATAAATCCTAAAGTTTTTGCATGTAGAAATTGTCTATTTAATTTAGTAATTGAATTTTGGATTTCTAAATCAATATTTTTTAACTTTTTATATTTTTTTTTATATTTATCATCTCCAACTAGACTATTACCTTTATAATTCATATGAACTCTTATCTGATGTGTTCTTCCTGTTTCTAATTTACATTCAACTAAACTTAAGGTTGGTGTTTTCTGATTTTCAAAAATTTCAAGTGTTTTATAATTTGTTATAGCTTTCTTACCTTTAGAACTACTAACTTCCATAAGTTGTCTATTTTTTGAACTACGAGTTATAAATGTTTCAATTCTTCCTGAAGAGGGTCTTAATTTTCCCCATATTAAAAGTTGGTACTCTCTTATAATTGTATGATCACTAAATTGTTTTGATAAATTTTCATGAGTTTCATTGTTTTTTGCAATTACAACTAAACCAGATGTGTTTTTGTCAATTCTATGAACAATACCAGGTCTTAACTCGTCACCTATATTTGATAAAGAATTCTTATCATAATGCATCAATGCATTAACAATTGTCTTATCATAATTTCCAGCTCCCGGATGCATGATTATTCCGGCAGGTTTATTAATTACTAATAGATCATCATCTTCGTATATTATTTCTAATTTAAATTCGTAAGGTTTAAGGGATGCTATTTCAGGCTCTGGAATCTTAAGATTTATAGCATCACCAATTGAGACTTTTTTTGACGGACTTTTAATTATTTCATTATTTAGTGTTAACTTTTCTTTTAAAATTAAATTTTTAATCCTAGTTCTACTAATTAATTCCTCTCTTTTGTTAATTAAAACATCAACCCTTAAATTCTTCTCATCCTCTTTGACTATAAAATTAATGTTTTTTTCCATAAAATATAATATTAATACTATATGCGCTTGTAGCTCAACTGGATAGAGCGCCTGACTTCGGATCAGGAGGTTCTGGGTTCGACTCCTAGCAGGCGCACCAATTTATTCTCCCATGTTTATCAAAGTTCCTTTTTCTCTTGCTTTATCGAAAGAGTAATAAAATACGGATATTGATAAAATTAAATAAAAACCATTGAGATAGACTGCATTTATTATATTTTCATAATTGACTGTTCCATTAACTAAAATATTTCTAGTCTCCTCAAAAATATATACTAATGGCAATGCGAAAGCGATAGATTGGAATATTTCTGGTAATATTTCAACTGGGTAGTATATACAGCCAAAAGGTGCTAACAAAAACATTGTTGACCATGCAATATTTTCAAAAGATGGACCAAATCTTAGCAATCCTGCTGACACAAGTAGACCAAGTGTTATTCCGAATAAATACAGACTTAAGAAAAGAAAAGCCAAAGGAAGACCAAGTTTTAACAATGAAATTCCAAACAATGGAGAAGTTAACAATATTGCTGGTATTAAACCAATTAATGCTCTTATTAAAGCAGTAAAAACAAGAGAAACAATTATTTCACTTATTTTCATCGGTGCAATAAATAAGTTTGTAAAATTTCTGCTCCAAATTTCCTCCAAAAATAACATATTAAAACCAATACTAGTTCTGAATAAAAAATCATAAAGAATTGCGCATGAAAGAATAACTCCTACTGCACCACTATAATAAGTACTGTGTGCTGCAAAAAAATTAGAAATAAATCCCCAAAGAGTAATTTGAATTGAAGGCCAATAAATTAAATCTAATATTCTTGGAAAAGATCTGGTTATTAAATAAAAGTGTCTTAAAAAAAGACCGTAAATTCTAATTAAATTCATTTTTATTTTCTCACAATTTCTAAAAATACTTCCTCTAAGTTTCTTCTCCCATATTTTGTTATTAACTCTTCAGGAGTTCCTCTATCTACTATTAAACCATCTTTCATCATTAGAACCGAACTGCATAATCTTTTCACTTCTTCCATATTATGTGAGGCAAGTAAAACTGATATTTTTTTTTCCTTCTTATAATCTTCCAAAAAAGATCTTACAAAATCTCCTGTTTCAGGGTCTAATGAAGCAGTAGGCTCATCTAACAAAAGTACTGTGGGGTCATTTATTAAAGCTTTAGCAAGGCTTACCCTATTTTTTTGTCCAGAAGATAGTTCTCCAGTAATTTTGTTTAGAAGTTCTGTTAACCTAAGTTTATTCGCAAGGTGATCTATTCGATCATTTAAATTTCGAATGTTATATAACTTTCCATAGACAATTAAATTTTGTTTAACCTTAAGTTTTTTGGGTAATTCGATGTAAGGTGAAATAAAATTCATTTTATGGAGAAGCGAAATTTTATTTTTTTCAATATTCTCTCCGTTGATTAAAACCTCACCACTACTTGGTTTTAACAATCCTAAAATCATTCCAATAGTTGTAGTTTTTCCACACCCATTAGGTCCCAATAAACCAACTATTTCATTTTCATTAATTTTAAAATTTATATTAGTTACTGCTTCTTTATCGTTATATTTTTTTGATAGATTAATTACTTCAATAGAATTTGTCATTAATATTTAGAGGCTCTCTTTAATCTATCGTTAATTGTTTTGCCAAGACCTTTGTTTGGTATCTTTTCGACTGCAATCTTTTTAAAACCATCGTTTTTAATTTTTCTTAAAGTTGAATATAGATATTTTGCAGCTTCATCTACATTTTTAACTTTAGATAAATAATAATAGTTTTTTAATTTTGATTTTCTTTTTTTTATTAATAAATAAGCCTCATCTTTTTTTGGTTTTTTAACATTGACTCTTAAGGGTATCCCGGGTGAGTAATGTAAAGGAAATAAACCAGGCGATAATTTTTTTTTTGAATTTGTTTTAATTAATAATTTTTTTTTTAAAACCTTTTCAATTTTTTTAGTATCTAGACCTCCATATCTTAAAAGTGATGGCTTTTCTAAAAGATTTAATATTGTAGACTCAACTCCAATTTTACTTTTCCCTCCATTTAAAATATATTTTATTTTTGAACCAAATTCTTCTCTTACATCAGATGGTTTAACTGAACTTAATCTTGAGGATATATTTGCACTAGGCGCAGCTACTGGATAATTTAAATTTTTTAATAAATTTCTAAACAATTTATGTTTAGGAAAACGTACGGCAATACTTTTTTTATTATTAGTTACAAATTTTGATATTTTTGACTCATTTTTTAATTTCAAAACATAAGTTATCGGACCTGGAGAGAATTTTTTGTAAAGTTTTACTAAATTATCATTTATGTAACAGTCCTCTCTAAGTCTTTGAATATTGTAATAATGGACAATAAGAGGATTGTTCAATGGTCTTTTTTTAAGACCAAATATTTTCTTAACTGCATTATTGGAGTAAGCGTTTGCAGCTAATCCATAAACAGTTTCTGTTGGTACCGCAACACAATGATTATTATCTAAATATTTTTTTGCTTTTTTGATATTTGATTGAATAGATTTCATGTATTAATAATTATTATTATATGAAAGATAAAATATTACCACTTGATTATGATCAGTATTCAGTTGAGGAGCTTACAGAAAAAGCAAATAAGATAATAGAGTCTCTAGAGAAGGAAGACGATTTAAACAATTCAGTTAACAGTTATCAAGAACTTCTAAAATTAAATAATATTATTGAAAAGAAATTTCATAAAAATTTTAAATCTATTGGGGAAGAGACAAATAAAAAGATTAAAGATATAACTAAAAAAAATGAAAAAACAGCTTAATAAAATAGCTAAGGATACAAATGTATTTCTTAAAAAATATATTAATTCACAGAAATATTCTCAGCTAATGTCACCTATGAAGTATGGTTTGTTTCCGGGTGGAAAAAAAATAAGATCTAAAATCTTAATCGACTTAGGGTCATTATTTTCAATAGATTATAAAACATTGATAATAGTTGGGTCGGCCGTTGAATGTATTCATGCATATTCACTTATTCATGACGATCTACCCTGCATGGATGATGATGATATGAGAAGAGGAAAACCTTCAACTCACATTAAATTTGGTGAGTCTACAGCAGTTCTAGCTGGAAATTCATTACTGACTATGGCTTTTGAAATTTTATCAAGTCCTAAATTGATATTAAAGGAAAAGATAAAAATCAACTTAATCAAAAAATTATCAGCATGCTCAGGTCATCTCGGGATAGCTGGTGGGCAATATTTAGATTTAAGTTATGAGAGAAAGAAAATATCAAGAAATAAAATATTAGAAATGGAAATAAAAAAAACTGGAATGTTATTTAGTTTTTGTTGTGCCGCTCCAGCAATAATTAAGAAAAAAACAATCAAAGAAATTAAATTTTTTGAAAATATTGGATCAAAAATTGGTCTATTATTCCAAATAGCTGATGATTTAATTGATCTGAAAAGTAATTCTAAGGAAGCTGGAAAAAAAACAGGAAAAGATCAAAAAAAAGGCAAGGCAACACTTATAAATTTAATAGGCTATGATGACTCACTTAAGTATTGTGATAAGATAATAAAAGATATTAATAAAAATTTAAGAAAATACGGTTCAAGATCTGAAAAAATTAATGAAACACTAAGCTACATATTGAATAGAAAAAAATGAAAAAAAATTATCAATTTTTAAATAATATAAACTTTCCATCTGATTTAAGAAAAGTTTCTGAAGATAATTTACAAAAAGTAGCAGATGAGGTTAGGGAGGAAATGATAAGTGCTGTTTCAGAAACAGGAGGTCATCTTGGTGCTGGTTTGGGAGTAGTTGAATTGACAGTTGCACTTCATTATGTTTTTGATACACCAAATGATAAATTAATATGGGATGTTGGCCATCAATCTTACCCACATAAAATCTTAACTGGAAGAAAAGATAAAATCAGAACTTTACGGCAGGGCAATGGTTTATCAGGTTTTACAAAAAGATCTGAAAGTGAGTATGATCCATTTGGAGCAGCCCATAGTTCAACATCTATTTCATCTGCATTAGGAATTGCAGAGGCAAATAAATTAGAAAATAAGTCCTCTAATGTAGTAGCTGTGATTGGTGATGGCGCAATTAGTGCAGGTATGGCTTATGAAGCAATGAATAATGCTGGAGCATCTAAAACAAAAATAATTGTTATTTTAAATGATAACGACATGTCAATTGCAAAACCAGTTGGAGCAATGAGAACTTACTTGGCAAAATTATTTACTGGTAAAATATATTTTAGTCTTAGAGAAACCTTCAAGTTAATTACATCTGCATTTTCTAAGAGATTTAGTGCTAAAGCAGGAAAAGCAGAGGATTTTTTCCGTTCAGCAGTTACTGGAGGTACCTTGTTTAGTTCACTTGGTTTTTATTATGCAGGTCCTATAGATGGTCATGATTTATCAAGCCTAGTTCCAATTTTAAAAAACGCAAAAGAATCAAGACATGAGGGTCCTATAATGATTCATATCAAAACTCAAAAAGGAAAAGGTTATTCTTATGCAGAAAAAGCAAATGATCATTATCATGGAGTGTCAAAATTTAATGTTGAGACCGGTGAACAAGTAAAGAGCAAATCAAACCTCCCAGCTTATACAAAAGTATTTGCAAACACATTAGTTAAACATGCCAAAAAAGATAGCAAAATAGTAGGAATAACAGCAGCGATGCCAGGAGGGACTGGTATGGATATTTTTGGAAAGGAGTTTCCAAATAGAATGTTTGATGTTGGAATAGCAGAACAACATGCTGTAACTTTTGCAGCCGGTTTAGCAACCGAGGGATACAAACCATATGCTGCAATTTACTCTACATTTTTACAGAGAGCGTATGATCAAGTTGTCCACGATGTTGCTATCCAAAGTTTACCAGTTAGATTTGCGATAGATAGAGCAGGATTAGTTGGTGCTGATGGATCAACACATGCTGGTTCATTTGATATAACTTACTTATCAACTTTGCCTAACTTTGTAGTAATGGCAGCAAGTGATGAAGCTGAACTAGTTAAAATGATTAATACTTCAGTAGATATAAATGATAGACCTTCTGCAATAAGATATCCAAGAGGAACTGGAGTAGGTGTTGATCTCCCAACAACAGATGAAAAAATTGAAATTGGTAAAGGGAGAGTCGTTCAACAAGGGACACAAGTTTGTCTTTTAAACCTCGGTACTCGACTTGAAGAGTGTAAGTTAGCTGTAGAGGAATTAAGAGCTAAAGGCGTTTCAACAACTTTGGTAGACGCCAGATTTGCTAAGCCTTTAGACGAAGAACTTATACTAAAATCTGCTAAGGAACATGAGCTTATGATAACTGTTGAAGAAGGATCAATAGGTGGTTTCGGTTCTCATGTTAAAAATTTATTAGCTGAAAGAGGAGTATTTGATAAAGGTTTAAAATTTAGATCAATGACTTTACCAGATGAATTTATTGAACAAGATGATCCAAAAAAAATGTACGATAAAGCTGGATTAAACAGTTCTCAAATTTCTAAGAAAATTGCCGATATTTTGTTTCAAAAGGAGACAATAAGAGTTGTGAAAAATTAATTTAAACTAACTACACTGCGCTTTATTCATTAAGTAGTGGTCAAGTAAAACACAGTTCATCATAGCTTCACCAATTGGTACAGCTCTAATTCCTACACAAGGATCGTGTCTACCTTTAACAGATATTGAAGTATTTTTCCCAAATTTATTTATAGTTTTTCTACTAGTTAGAATTGACGATGTTGGTTTTACAGCAAAAGATGCAACAATTTCTTGGCCTGTAGAAATTCCACCAAGAATTCCACCAGCGTTATTTGAATTGAATTTTAATTTATTTCCTTTTGAGGAAATCTCATCTGAATTTTGTTCTCCACTTAATTGTGCCGAGTTCATTCCTGCACCAATATTTACACCTTTAACTGCATTAATACTCATTAGACCTGAAGCTATGTCAGTATCCAATTTTGAATAAATTGGAGCACCTAAACCAACTGGGATACCTCTTGCTCTTATTTCAATCACTGCTCCACATGAGGATCCTGATTTTCTTACACCAAGCAAATATTTTTCCCATAATTTAATCATCGATTTATCTGGACAAAAAAATGGATTTTTTGAAATTACATTATCGTTCCATTGATTTGTATCACATCCAAGAATTCCTATCTGAGTTACTGCACCAATTACTTTAAATTTTTTACCTAATTTTTTTTGAAGTACAACTTTTGCTATTGCACCGGCCGCAACTCGTGCTGCAGTTTCTCTAGCAGAAGATCTACCACCTCCTCTATAGTCTCTAATTCCATATTTTTTAAAATAAGTAAAATCTGCATGACCTGGTCTGAATTTATCTTTAATATTACTATAATCTTTGGATCTCATATCTTTGTTGTAGATTATGAGAGAAATAGGTGTTCCAGTAGTTTTACCTTCAAATACTCCTGACAATATTTGAACTTTATCATCCTCTTTTCGCTGTGTTGTAAATTTAGATTGTCCTGGTTTTCTTTTGTCTAATTCTATTTGAATATCTTGCTCTTTAATATTTATGTTTGGAGGGCAACCATCAACAATACAACCAATTGCAGGCCCATGAGACTCTCCCCAAGTTGTGAAACGAAATAGCTTTCCAAAAGTATTAAATGACATTATTTATATTATATAGATTATTTTGTTTAAATTATGAATCAAAAAAACTCTTTAGGTCTTAATAGTTGCTTTCTTGATATAGATGATCCAATTCAATTATTTCATCAATGGATGGAGGAAGCAAAGAAAACTGAGCCAAATGATCCAAACGCTGTTGCTTTGGCCACATCAAATAAAAACAACATTCCTTCAGTTAGAATGGTTTTGCTTAAAGATTTCAACAAAGATGGATTTGTATTTTATACAAATTTAAATAGTCAAAAGGGAGATGAATTAAAAGAAAATCCATATGCTGCGATGTGTTTCCATTGGAAAAGTCTTCTAAGACAAATAAGAATTAATGGAAAGGTGTCATTAGTTTCTGATCAGGTTGCAGATGAATATTATTCATCCAGAGGGTATGAAAGTCGAATAGGAGCATGGGCTTCTCAGCAAAGTGAAGAGTTAAATTCGCGAGAACAATTGTTAAAATCTATTCAAGATTACAAAAAAAAATATAGCAACAAATCAGATGTACCAAGACCAAGTCACTGGTCTGGATGGATTTTATCTCCAGATAGTATTGAATTTTGGCTAGATGGTGAGAACAGAATCCACGAAAGATTAAAATACAATAAAGATAACTCTGGTAAGTGGATAAAGTCTTTATTAAGTCCTTAAAAATTTCTTGATAAACTAAATGATGTTAATCTTTTAAGAATATTTTTTTCTTCAGAGTCTTTAAATACACTTAGGGAATTTGAGGCTAAATTTATATAGTGCTGTGCTTTTTGATAGCATTCCTGAATTATTTTATACTTATTTATAAGGGCAATGATTTTATTGAAGTTATCTTTTGTTCTTAACTCTTTTTTAAACATATTTGATAAAATTTTTTTTTCATCATTTCCTAATTTTTGAAAAAGTAAAATTATTGGTAAGGTAATTTTTCCTTCAAAAAAATCTTGACCAATTTTTTTACCAAATAGTTTGAGCTCAGCATTATAGTCTAGTGTGTCATCTGCTATTTGAAAAGTTAATCCCAAGTTTCTTCCATAAAATTCTAAAGCATCTTTTTCTTTGTTTTCTGCATCTGATAAAATTGCACCAACTTTAGTTGCTGCTGCAAATAATTCAGCAGTTTTAGCTGAGATTATTTTTAAATATGTTTCTTCCAGCATATCAACTTCACCTTTGTGTTGAAGTTGCAAAACTTCTCCTTGAGCAATTTTAGATGAAGTGGAAGATAATAATTTTAAAACTTCTAAGTTTCCGTCTTCTACCATCATTTCAAAACATCTACTCAATAGATAATCTCCTATTAAAACTGACGAATGATTATCCCAAACTTTGTTTAAAGTTTCTTTACCTCTTCTAACAGTGCCTTCATCAATTACATCATCATGCATCAAAGTTGCGCTATGAATTAATTCAACACACGCAGCTAAATTTATATCTCTAGAGCCTTTAGAGTAACCGCATAATTTTGCACTACCCAACGTTAGTAAAGCTCTTAGTCTTTTTCCTCCAGTTTCTATATGATAATCTGTCATTTTTTGAACCAGCTGCACGTCACTAGATAATTTTGATTTTATTTTTTCTTCCGTTAAAACTAGTTTTTCTTCAACCGAGTCTTTAAGCTGAAAATATGAATCATTTATCTGATTTTTAAGCTTTACAACTGTTCCCATAACATTTTTAAATTAGTATAATTTGTTTATATATATTACTTATCAATTGACGCACCAGTTTCTTCAATTATAAGTAGTCTTTATATTCAATAAATAATTCTATAAGACTTACCTATGTTCTCTTTTTTTAAAAAGAAAAAAATTGTTGCTCACTTAAAATTAAGTGGAGTTATTGGTAATGCTGGAAAATTTAAACAAGGTATTGATTTTGCGGGTCAAGAAGAACTAATTAAAAAGGCTTTTTCTCTGAAAAAAGCGACATGTGTTGCTATATCAATTAATTCTCCAGGAGGATCACCAGTTCAATCTCATTTAATTTACAGTTTTATTAGACAACAGGCAAAAAAACACAAAAAAAAAGTTATTGTATTCGCTGAAGACGTAGCAGCTTCTGGAGGTTATTTGATTTCTTGTGCTGGGGACGAAATTTATGCAAATTCAAGTTCAATAATTGGATCTATAGGAGTAATATATTCTTCTTTTGGATTTACTGAGTTGATAAAAAAAATTGGCGTTGAAAGAAGAGTTCATACTGCTGGTAAAAACAAAAGCACACTTGATCCATTTTTAGAGGAAAAAAACGATGATATTGAAAGATTAAAAAATATTCAATTGGATCTTCATAAAGACTTTATAGATGTTGTTGAAAAAAGCAGAGGATCAAAATTAAATAAATCTGATGTGGAACTTTTTTCAGGTGAGTTTTGGTCAGGCAGTAAAGCAAAAAATTTAGGATTGATTGACGGAATAGGTAACGCACATGAAATACTAAAAGAGAAATTTGGTGAGGATGTAATTATTAAAAAATTTGAAAAATCAAAAGGATGGTTAAGTCAAAAACTTTCTTCTTCTAGTAATCAAGTAGATCAATTAATAAGTATTTTAGATGAAAGATCAATTTGGCAAAGATATGGTTTCTAAAGCAAAAAAAGAAAAAAAAAAAATTCAAACATTCCAAGAAACAATTTTAAATCTTCAGAAATTTTGGAGTAAAAAGGGATGTATTATTCTTCAGCCTTACGATATGGAGGTTGGTGCAGGAACTTTTCATCCAGCTACTACCCTAAGATCACTTGGAAACAAACCATGGAAAGCAGCTTACGTACAACCATCAAGAAGACCTACAGATGGAAGATATGGAGATAATCCAAACAGATTACAACACTATTATCAATTTCAAGTTTTAATTAAACCTTCCCCTGAAAATATAAAAAAACTTTATCTAAATAGTTTATCTAATATAGGAATAGATCATAATGATCATGATATTAGGTTTGTTGAAGATGATTGGGAAAGTCCAACATTAGGTGCTGCAGGATTGGGATGGGAAGTATGGTGTGATGGAATGGAAATTACTCAATTTACTTATTTTCAACAAATGGCTGGATTTGATTGTAAACCTGTATCAGTTGAAATCACTTATGGCTTAGAAAGAATTTGCATGTTCACTCAAAAAGAAAAAAATGTTTATGATTTATTGTGGAATGATGAAGGTGTAAAATATCATGAAGTTTTTCATCAAGCTGAAAAAGAATTTTCAGCGTACAATTTTGAACACGCAAATATAGAAACACTTTTAAAAATGTTTGAAATGTATGAGTCCGAGGCAAAAGATTTGGTAGAAAAAAAAATTTCTTTACCGGCATATGATCAATGTTTAAAAGCCAGTCATGTGTTTAATATTTTAGATGCTAGAGGTGCAATCAGTGTTGCACAAAGAGCTGGTTATATTGCTAGAATAAGAGATATTACAAAATCTGCAGCAGGTGTTTGGTTAGATAGTCAAAAATAATGTCAGAGTTTTTTTTAGAATTATTTAGTGAAGAAATACCTTCAAATCTTCAACAAAATTTAAGGGAAGACTTACTTAAAAGTTTTAATGATTTATTTTTAGAAAAATCAATTTTATTTAAAAAAAGCTCGTCATATTCAACACCAAACAGACTAGTGGTATTATTTGAAGGTGTTCAAAAAAATGTTGAAATAAAATCTGAGGAGATTAAAGGCCCAAATATTAATTCACCAGAGTCTGCACTGGAGGGGTTTGTTAGGTCAAATAAAATCTTAAAAAAGGATCTTTACCAAAAGAAAACAGACAAAGGAGAATTTTACTTTTTCAAGACAAAATCAAAAAAATTGTACACATATGAATTACTCGAGGAATTTATCCCAAAATTGTTAAATAAAATTCAATGGAAAAAATCAATGTATTGGGGAACTTTTGACTTAAATTGGGGCAGACCATTAAAGTCAATTCTAGCTGTATTTGATAAAAAAAAGTTAAATTTTAATTTTCACCACTTAACATCTTCTAACTCAACTTTTATTGATAAAGAATTTGAGGAAAATAAAAAGTCTTTCTTTGAATTTAAAAATTATAAAAGTTTTTTTAAAAAAATTGATATTTTCGTTGATCACAATGAAAGAAAAAAGCTAATAGAAAAAAAATTCAACAATATATTAAAAAATAAAAATATTAAGATTCAAAATAATCCTAGATTACTTAATGAGGTTGTAGATTTAACAGATCAACCAAATATCCTTCTTTGTGAATTTGATAAGAAATTTTTAAATATTCCAAAAGAAATATTAATTATTACCATGCAATACCATCAAAAATATTTTCCTATATTTGATAATAAAGAAAATATTACCAATCAGTTTTTAGTGGTTGCAAATAAAAAAGATAAAAAGGGATTAATTAAATTAGGAAATGAAAGAGTGGTTGAAGCAAGATTAAGTGACGCAGAATTTTTTTGGAAAAAAGATAAATCTCAAAATATGGTCAAAAAGGTTACTGATTTAAAATTAATGAATTATTTTAAAGGATTAGGAAATTATTTTGATAAAGCTCAAAGAATGAGAAAATTGGGTGGAATGATATCTGATGAACTTTTAATCAGTAAAGAAAAAGTTGAATTATCAGCATCAATTTGTAAAGTTGATTTATTATCAGAACTAGTTGGTGAGTTCCCAGAACTACAAGGTGTGATGGGAGGTTATTTTGCTATTGCACAAGGTTTTGATAAAGATTTGGCTTTGGCCATAAGTGAGCAATATTTACCTACAGGTTCAGGCTCAAGAGTCCCAAAAAAACCATTTAGCATAGCCCTTTCTTTAGCTGATAAGATAGATACTTTAGTTGGTTTTTTTGGTTTAAATCAGAAGCCAACAAGCTCTAAAGATCCATATGCTTTAAGAAGATTAGCATTAGGAGTAATAAGGATAATTGTTGAAAACAAAAAAGATTTTAAAATAAAAGATTTAATTAGTTATTCTTCAAGCCTGTATTTAGATCAAGGTTTTGAAATTGATAACCAATCTTTACAAAATGAATTATCAGAGTTTTTAATGGATAGATTAAAATATCACATGAAGGAAGAAAATATTAGAAATGATATAATTCAAGCATCAACCAGTTCTTTTAACTTAGATCAATCTGTTATTATTTATAATAAAGCTAAACATTTAAATAAAATTATTAACAAACCAAATGGTTTAGATATTATTGCAAGCTATAAAAGAGCCTCAAACATTTTAGACGGTGAATTAAAAAAAGATAAAATAGAATTATCAAATACAACTGATCCTGGTATTTTTAAAACTGATTTAGAAAAAAACCTATTTAAAAAAATTAGTGAATTAAGTAAATATTTTTCAGGCATCAATAAAGATGAAAATTATGTTCAGACATTGGACAATTTAGCTAGCGTCAAAAGAGAGATTTTTGACTTTTTTGATAATGTAATTGTGAACGAAGATGATCCGGTCATAAAGAAGAATAGACTGGAACTAATCCAAATGATGTGTAAAACATTCAACAATTATGTTAATTTTTCTTTAATCGACTCCCATTAATGAAAAAACTTATATTAAACTTTAATTCTAAGGATAGTAAAAAAATTAAAAATCCTAAAAACTTTTTAGGTGGAAAAGGTGCTAATCTTTCTGAAATGGGAAGAATGGGTCTTCCAGTGCCTCCTGGTTTTACAATATCTACAAAAGTTTGTGAAATTTTTTATAAAGATAAAAAAAAATTAAATAAAAATTTAATTTCTCAAATTAAAAAAGAATTAAAATTAATTGAAAAATATGTTTCTAAAAAATTTGGAGACTTAAAGAATCCACTTTTGTTATCTGTACGTTCTGGCGCAAGGGTATCAATGCCAGGCATGATGGATACTATTCTAAATCTGGGTCTGAACGATAAAACAGTTAAAGCTTTAGCAGTTAAAACTTCAAATGGAAGATTTGCTAAAGACAGTTACAGAAGATTCATTCAAATGTACGGTAATGTGGTAATGGGTGTAGAAGGATATCATTTTGAGGAATTAATTGAAAATTATAAACTTACGAAAGGTGTTTTGTTAGATACAGATTTAGATGAAAGTGATTGGGATGGATTAATTGAAGATTTTAAAAGAACAGTAAGAGAAAAAGCAAAAAAAGATTTTCCTCAAGATGTTTTTGAACAATTGCTAGGAGCAATAAGTGCAGTATTTTTATCTTGGGAGAGCAATAGAGCAAAAGTTTATAGAAAATTAAATCAAATCCCAGCCGAATGGGGAACTGCTGTAAATGTTCAATCAATGGTTTTTGGAAATATGGGTGATGATTGTGCAACAGGAGTTGTGTTTACAAGAAATCCATCAGATGGATCAAATGAAATTTATGGTGAGTATTTAATTAATGCGCAAGGCGAAGATGTTGTAGCAGGTACAAGAACCCCTCAATATATAACAAAAAAAGCTAGGCAAAATGCTAAAGTAAAAGAATTATCAATGGAAGAGTCCATGCCTAAAGTCTTCAAAGAACTTCAAAAAATTTTGAAAAAATTAGAGACGCATTATAAAGATATGCAAGACGTAGAATTTACAGTTGAAAATAATAAACTATGGATGCTTCAAACAAGATCAGGAAAAAGAACAGCAAAATCAGCAGTAAAGATTGCAGTTGATATGGTTAAAGATAAATTAATTTCTAAAAAAGAAGCACTATTAAGAGTTGACCCAAATTCTTTAGATACACTTTTGCACCCTACTTTGGATGAAAAAAGTTCAATTAATGTAATAGCAAATGGATTGCCAGCATCACCAGGGGCAGCGAGCGGTAAAGTAGTATTTACATCTGAAGAGGCTGAAAGATTAACCGCAATGATGCAAGATACAATTTTGGTAAGAGTAGAGACATCTCCAGAAGATATACAAGGAATGCATGCTGCAAAAGGAATTTTGACTGCTAGAGGGGGAATGACAAGTCATGCGGCTGTTGTTGCAAGAGGTATGGGTAGACCATGTGTATCAGGATCAAGCGAAATTGATATAAACTATGAAAATAAATCTTTTAAAACTTCTTCAATAGAGATTAAAGAAGGAGATGTAATCACTATTGATGGCTCAACTGGAAGAATTATTGTAGGAAGTGTTTCAACTGTGAAGCCTGAAATATCAGGTGATTTTTCCAAATTAATGTCTTGGGCAGATAGCTTTAGAAAATTAAAAGTAAGAACAAATTCTGAGACTCCAAAAGATACCAAAACAGCAAAAGATTTTGGTGCAGAGGGTATTGGATTATGCAGAACTGAACACATGTTTTTTGACGAAGAACGAATTTTGTCTGTAAGAGAAATGATATTATCTAAAACAAAAGAAGACAGAGCAATAGCCTTACAAAAACTGTTACCACATCAAAGAAAAGATTTTATAGATATTTTTAAAATCATGAGTGGATTACCAGTCACAGTTAGATTATTGGACCCACCATTACATGAATTTTTACCACGTACAGAAAAAGAAATTAATGAGGTTGCTAGTATAGTTAATCTACCAGTTAAAGAGGTTGAGTCAAGAATTGAAGAGCTACATGAGCAAAATCCTATGTTAGGTCATAGAGGATGTCGTCTTGGAATATCTTTTCCTGAAATTTATGAAATGCAATGCAAAGCAATATTTGAGGCTTTGGCTTACCTCAAAAAAAATAAAATTAAATCTGCATTTCCTGAAATAATGATACCTTTAGTATCTACAGAGGCTGAGATTAAAATAATCAAAGAATTAGTAATTAGAACTGCTAGTCAAGTTCAAAAAGAAAATAAATTGAAAATAGAATTTTTAGTAGGAACGATGATTGAATTACCTAGAGCAGCAATAAAAGCAAAAGAGATTGCTAAGCATGCAGAATTCTTTAGTTTTGGAACAAATGATTTAACTCAGACTACTTTTGGGATCAGTAGAGATGATAGTGGTAAATTTTTAAATGATTATTTAGAAAATAAAATATTTTCTGTTGATCCTTTTGTTTCAATAGATGAAGGAGTTTCAGATTTAGTTGAAATAGCAGTAGAAAAAGGACGAAAACAAAATAAAAATCTAAAGTTAGGTATCTGTGGAGAGCATGGAGGTGATCCACATAGTATATCTTTTTGTGCTAAAGCAGGATTGAATTATGTTTCTTGTTCACCTTATAGAGTTCCTGTTGCAAGGTTGGCTGCCGCTCAAGCTGAAATACAAAAAAAAATTAAGTAGGGGGCCATTTTGTTGCCCTGTCATCTTATTGTTATTTTTTATCAAATTCTTTTTTTATTGGAGTAAAATATAAAAAAACTAATATTGCCCCAGAATTTGTCATTCCCAATCCATCAAGCACATACAACAGTGGATCCATTGCACTTGGTGGAGAAAGTAAGATTAATACCATAAACACAATAAATAATATAAGGTATATTTGTTTTCCAATACTTTTAAATTTATAAAGTAAAAATAAGTTGATTAGATAAATCAATAATCCAATACCATAAATTATTAATAAAGCATTTGAATAATCATTTTCAAAATATGTGTTGAAATTTGTAACTTCTGAAGATTCAAAAAAAACAGAAGCAATAATTAATACAATTAAAAGTAAATCTAAAAGAATAAGTCTTTTAAATATTTTTTTTAAATCCATAAAAGTTTCAAGGTGCTTTTAATTATAATTATTTATTTCCAACTCTAGTTAACAAACCACCAATAACTATTAGCACAATAGGAGTAAATGATGATAATGGTCCCATAAACCCTGTTAGATTTATGTTTCCAAAATTTCCTAATAAGAAATCTGCTGCCCCAAGTACAATTAGTATGTAACCAATTATTTGCATAAATGTATTTTATTTTGTTACAGGTGTACCATCAAGATAATAATTATTTTGATCCAAAACATTTGTGTGCCAATTACTTTTGCAATGTTGACATTCAACAAAAGGTTGTGATTTTTCACCTACTGGAATTATAGGTATAAAGAAAAGTCGAAAGTAGTTCTTGCTTGTTTTGACTAAATATTTTTTTATGAAGTTACAATTTGGACAAATAAATTTACCCTCTGCTTCTACAAAATATTTTGGTCCATTTCCAAAAATAATAATCATCTAAGTAAAAATATACATCAAAATGAAATAAATCTTGTCCTAATTTTATTTTTAGTTGGTTTTTTTTATCTTACACTTCATTGTAAATTTGATTAAAGTGACTTTGTGAGAAAACTATTCCTTTATATTTTCGCCGGTTTAATATTTTGTAATATTGGAAATACGAATGATATTTATGAATATGAAATTGAGGGAATTAGTATAGGAGATAGTCTATTAGAATATTTAAAAGAGCAAGAAATTGTAAAGGAAATACAAGAAAATAAATTTGTTTACAAAAATTTAAGTGATGTTTTTGGAGAAGTATATTTATTTGATAATTTTAAAGAATATGACACTCTATCATTTTTTGTAAAATCTAGAGATAAAAACTATAATATTTATTCAATATCAGGAAATATTAATTACAATAATAAATTTGCAGAATGTTTAAATAAACAAAAAGAAGTTGAGGAGGAATTTTCAAATTTATTTCCAAATGCTAAAAAAGAATATTTTACTCATAAAATAGATGTTGATCCTTCAGGAAAAAGCATAAGTCAAAATATTGTATTTTTTTTTGAATCAGGTGACAATATTCAAGTTAATTGTACGAAATATAAAGCAGAATTAAAAAATCAATATAATTGGGTCGACTCTTTTATGATTGCTTTAAATACTAAAGAAATTACTGATTGGTTTGATAATCCAATTAATTAAACTCTTTTTAGTTAGTGTTATTCTCTAGTACTTCGTTGAAAGTGAACATGTGGTAGACTAGATTATAATTATGAGAGTACTATACGATTTACTTATTGGATATATTTCAGAAAAATTTGATATTGCTCCTGTTATACCTCAAATTTTTTTATTAATTTTATTTGCAATATTAATCGACAATTTAGCACCAGGAGGACTTGGTTTACACAGAGACTTTAGTGGTTTAATTCTTTACCTAGGAATTTCAGTTGTAGTTATTTTGATATCATTTTTCTTTAATGGAAAAAATTGGTTTAGGAGACCAAGCAAACAAAAATAAACATATGGGAATACTGATAACCTTCCTTTTTTTTTGCTTACTAATTTATTCTATTTTAGGTGGTATTATAATTTTTGGAGAATACTCTTCATCACCAATGACAGGTGATAATGAAAAAGAAAAAAAACAAAGTTTTTCAAATGCAAATAAATTATTTTTAAAAAAACTAATTAAATATAGTTTAATTGTTTTAATACCAACTTATTTTATGCCAGACATTTTAGGTTTAGTTGGTCTTCAATACGAAGCAGGTTACAGATATACTTTAATAGCAGTTCCTTTATTTTTGTGGGCAAATACATTGCTTGCTATGGCAAGTATTTTTTTTGACTTTCTAATGAAACTAACAAAAAAAAAACATTAAAATTCATGATTAAAAGGGGCGTTCTGTATCCCGCCCTTGGTTAGAGAGTACCATAAAATATAACTTTTTGAAAAGGTACATAGTTAGGTACATAGTAATTTAAGGTTTTTTTTGTTATAGATTTGTGTTTGAGGTACATAGTAATATTTGACTAAACTTACTTTATGAAAAAGTTTATTTTATTTATATCAATTTTATTTATTTATTCTTGTGGCGATAAAATTGCAGATTTAGAAAAAGAGACATTTAGATGCTCTGGTAAAGGCGGTACTGGAAAAATTGTTTCAGCATTATTTTCGATTGATCCATCTTCAAAAACTTTAACTTTTTCTCAAAATGGTGGTTTAATGGGAAGTATGCTTAATTATCCAAAAAAAATTAGATATAATATAAAATCATCAAGTGGACAAAATATTCTTACTAAAGATAACACATATTCATGGATAAATCGTAATGGAAAAACACTAAATTTTATTTCTTACATTAAAACAAGTGATAAAAAAACATTTGAATATGGTTTTAGACAGTCAAAGGGAAGTCCATATATTTTTAGCAATTGTAAAAAAATTAAATAAGAAGGGGCGTTCTGTTGCCTGGAAAAAGTTAAAACTTAAAATTTGTTTTTTTATCTTCAAAAATCGAACTAAGTACCATTGGAGGGTTTAATTTACTTGTTAAATATGAACCCATTTTTTCATACATCTTAGTTTCCTTCGAAGATAATTTATTTACTTTTGAATGCACGACATGTGTGCCACTAATCTTAACTTTGTAAAAATTATCGCTTGGTAAAGGTTGAATATTCTTTTTTAAATACCATTTACAGACTTCAGCATTTTGTTTTGAAAAACCTCCTTCTTTATTTGGTTTAAAATCAATACCTTTAAAAATACTTTTTCTCATTTTTTCAGGCACTGAAAGGTGAAACAAATGAACTATACTTTGCATAAATTCTGGCAATCTCTCATCTTGATTTTTTGTTAATTCATCAAATTTTGCTGCGTGCATACCAAATAAAAAACAAATTGATAAATAATATCTTTCCTTACCAGTTCTTTTCTTTTTAACTTTAAGTTTTTGTGCAAGGGATATAGGTAAATACGATGCTACTAAGTAAGCAGACATGAGTTGGATAGTAAACTGAACAAACTCCATCTGCTTTTTGTCTGATAAAATTGAGGACTTCTGACTTTCTTCATCACCAAAAATTTTTGAAAAGAAACCCATTTAATATAAATTTTTATTATCTAAACTATCACAAGGGGCGTTCTGTTGCACGGCATTAGATTAGAAAATATCATATTTGTTCACTTTATCAAATTACTTCGTTGAAAACTTCGTTGAGAGATCTTCTTATTTTGTCCAAGGTTTGCCTTTGGACTTCGTTGAAAAATTATAGTTGTTCTAATAAACTTAATTTAGATGGAAAAAATCCTAGCATATATTTTAGTAATAATATGTCTTTTTATTTTTTACTTTATTTTATTCTATATAATTAAACCTGCAATTTACGTTGGAATAGAAGTTGTATATAGAAAGATTTTTAAAATTCCTTTAAACAAACCCGTTTCTAGGTGGATTTTATATTTAATAATAATGTCAATAATACTTCCTTTAGGATATTTTTTATCAACCATATTTAATTTGTAATCACATGAAAAAACTATCTTTAAATTTTTTTCTATATATTTTTTTTGCATTCATATTTTCTTCTTCCGCGTTTGCCATATCACCATGTAAAGGGGATAATAAAAGATCATTATTTAAACCACTTAAATGGCATAAGTGTATTGGTATTGAAAAAATTGATAATGGTAAATATGAAGGTGAATATAGATTTGGAAAGTTTGATGGACATGGAACTTTCATTTGGAGTGATGACAGAAAATATATTGGAATATGGAAAAAAGGCAAAAAAAATGGTTTTGGAATTTATACTTCCTCTAATGAACAATATAGTTATGAAGGTGAATGGCAACATGATTTAAAACATGGAATAGGAATTGTTAAAGATCATAATGAAATTTACAGTGCTATTTTTATTAGTGATAGTTTAGTTAAGAAAGAAATTCCAATAAACATAAAAGATGGGGAAGCAATTCATGTATATCCGAATGGATACAGATATGATGGTAATTTTAAAAATGGTTTTAAACACGGAAAAGGAATTTTAATATCAGATGGTCATACAGAAAAATATACTGGTAATTGGGTATATGGTTTTAAAAATGGAGAAGGGGCGCTTGCTTTATATAAATCGCATAGTTCATCACCATACATATTCTATAAAGGTGAATGGAAAAATGATGAAAAAAATGGAAAAGGTACAGAAGAATACGCGAATGGATCAATGCATATAGGTAATTTTATTAACGGTAAAATAGAAGGTGATGGAACATTTATCTTTCCTAATAATAAGAAATGTGAGGGATATTGGAAAGATGGATTTGTAAGTCTATCCACATCAGATCATGAAAATAAAATGAGAATTTTAGAAAAAATTAAAAGTTTAGAAAAAGATTATAAATTGACAGAAAGGAAACTTAAAGGGAAACCATCAGAAGAAGTAAAGACCAAAATAATAGAAGAACAAGAAAACATTGAAAAAGAGATAAGCAAATTAACAAGTCAGATCCCACTTTTATCATATGCTTGTAAAGAATTTGTTAAAGAATAATTCTGATCTTTATTTAAAGATAGGAAAGGGTGTTCTGTTGCTCACCCTCGATATTATTTAAAAAAAACTTTCTTTGATAAATAAATAAATACGCCAATTACAAATAATCCAAGACAGATATAATGCAGGTTTTCAACAGAAACTATTCTTAGAAAAATATTTTGATTACTAAATGGAAACAAAGGTGTCATATCTCTGTGCATAATACTATCAAGTATTAATTGCGATAAAGCACCAGTAATTGCTCCAATCCATGAGGAAAAATTATTTATTTTTATTTCAGTTTTAAACCATTTAATCTTTTCCATATAAAAGGTTTTGTTCCAAATTCTTAAACCAAATTCGCAAACAGGTTTTCCCAGCGTTGCACAAACAATAGCAACAATTGAAACTCCAAGGATTGTATGAAAAAATTTATGTGAAAGAAAACCAGTTGTGAAATAGAAATAGAGTGCTTCACAATCAATTAAAACATTCGTTAAAGTAAATGTTGAAAAACTAAAATATTTTGGAAAAACTGATTTAACAGATGTTCCTGCAAGTATGTGATATGGTGTAAATGGCATATATTAATTAAGGGGCGTTCTGTTGCCAGGTGCCCCAGACCCCGTTTGCTTAATTAACTAAGTTAATTAGGCAGCAAGTGCGTAACTTTCGTTAGCAATTATAAATTAGCCCGTTACGGTGGAACAATCCCGAACGAAAGAATAGCCTTTAGTCACCCGTCGAATCTAGTTCACCCCCATAAGTTGTAATGGTGGAGGTGGTGGGTACTGCCCCCACGTCCGCAATGGTTATTACGAAATTCGTTTATCGTCGTAGTTGGAAAACCAACATTATTAATATAAAAGTAATTTCAATAGATTCAATAACAATCATGAAATTAACTAAAGAACAACAAGAAGAAATAAAAAATCAACAATCTCAAAGCAATCAAACAAAAAGAGTTACTGCGCCTGAGCTTGAAAAAATTCTGTATGAAGCAATTCCATCTTTAGATCATGGTTTTGTTAGAGTTGTTGATTATATGGGTGACGACACATCCATAGTTCAATCAGCTAGAGTGTCATATGGAAAAGGAACAAAACAAGTTTCAACTGATAAAGGTTTAATTAAATATTTGATGAGGCATTGGCATAGCACTCCATTTGAAATGTGTGAAATAAAATATCATGTTAAGCTTCCAATATTTATTGCAAGACAATGGATTAGACACAGAACTGCGAATGTTAATGAATATTCTGCAAGATATTCAATTCTAGATAAAGAATTTTATTTGCCTTCACAAGAAAATTTAGCAGCTCAATCAACAAGCAACAGACAAGGTAGAGGAGATATCTTGGAGGGAAAACAGGCAGAGGAAGTTTTGGAACTTTTAAAAAGTGATGCGGAGAGAACTTATGATAATTATGAGACTATGCTAAATGAAAGATTTGATGGATCAACTATTGATGAAAACAAAAAAGGTTTAGCAAGAGAACTTGCAAGGATGAATTTAACACTAAATACCTATACACAATGGTATTGGAAAACTGATTTATTAAACTTAATGAATTTTTTAAGATTAAGAGCTGATAGTCATGCTCAATATGAAATTAGAGTTTATGCTGACATAATGTTGGATACTGTAAAAAAATGGGTTCCCATAACATATGATGCTTTTATGGATTATAGAGTTGGTGGTACAGAGGTTTCTGCAAAAGGAAAATTAATTATTCAAAAACTTATCAAGGGTGAAAATATAGATGTTGAAAGTTCTGGACTGTCTAAAAGAGAGTGGAATGAATTAATGACTGCTTTTGATCTTAAAGATAAGTTGATTTAATTTTTTCAGCAAAATTCAAATATATTTTAGAAATTTCATGCTCAGAGTTAGCTTCCACAATTGGCTTTCCTTCATCACCAGTTTTACCCACTTCAGGATTAATTGGAATTTCACCTAAAAATTCTTTTTGAAATTCCTCAGCTGTTTTTTTAACACCACCTTCTCCAAAAATTTTATATTTTTTTCCATCATCTCCTATAAAGAAACTCATATTGTCTACTAAACCTAAAATTTTTACTCCAAGCTTATCAAACATTTTTATTCCTCTTTTAACATCTAAAAGAGCTACTTCTTGAGGTGTACTAACAATTATTGCACCATCCATTTTTATTTCTTGAGAAAATGTAAGTTGAGTATCACCAGTTCCTGGTGGCATATCAACAATAATAAAATCCAAATCTTTCCAATTTACTTTCTGAGTAAAAGTTTTAATTGCACTTGTAACCATGGGGCCACGCCATATCATTGGAGTTTGTTGATCAGCTAAAAAACCAATAGACATACACTGAATGTCATATTTTGTAATAGGATCTAATTTTTGACCATCACTTTTTGGTTTTTCATTAATATCAAACATTTTAGGAATTGATGGACCATAAATATCCGCATCTAAAAGACCAACTTTGCATCCAATTTTTTTCAAAGCTAAAGCAAGATTCGTTGCAAATGTAGATTTTCCAACACCACCTTTTGCACTAGAGATTGCAATTGTAAACTTAGTACCAAGAATAGGATTTTTAGTGAATTTTTTAGGTTCTAGCTTACTTTTCATTGCGGCACTAAGTTCAGGTTTTTTATCAATCATAAAGGCATCATTACTTGTTTTTTGCAATAAAGACACTATATACTTTGGCATGTCAGACGATTTTAAGGGTCAAAGTCCTTGGGGAGCACCTCCTGGTGGAGGTGGCGGAGGCAATGGATCAGGTAGAGGTCCAACACCACCAAACGTCGATGAATTAATTAGAGATCTTCAAGATAAAATTAAAAGATTTTTACCTGGTGGAAAAACTTCAGGTGGAAAATCAATAAGTTTAATTTTACTAGTTTTAGTTTTTGTATGGTTAGCAAGTGGACTTTATAGAGTACTACCCGATGAACAAGGCGTTGTATTAAGATTTGGAAAGTTTGTAAAAACTACACAGCCTGGTTTGAACTATCATATACCTTTTCCAGTTGAAACTGTTCAAACACCAAAAGTCACTAAAGTAAATCGAATGGATATAGGATTTAGATCTGAGAGAGATAGTGGTTTTTCTACAGGTGGCGGGGTTGCAGATGTACCACAAGAAAGTTTGATGTTAACTGGAGATGAAAACATTGTTAACATAGACTTTTCAGTATTTTGGGTAATTAAAGACGCTGGTAATTTTTTATTCAAAATTCAAGACCCAGAAGGTACGGTTAAAGCAGCTGCCGAAACTGCAATGAGGGAAGTAATTGCAAAAAGTGATATTCAGCCAATTTTAACAGAGGGAAGATCTAAAATTGAGCTTGAAACTCAAGAAATTATTCAAACTATCTTAGATGATTACGAAAGTGGTATTCAAATTACACAAGTTCAAACTCAAAAAGCCGACCCACCTGATCAAGTAATTGACGCATTCAGAGATGTACAGGCTGCAAGAGCAGACATGGAAAGATCAAAAAACGAAGCTGAAGCTTATGCCAATGATGTTATTCCAAGAGCACGAGGGGAAGCGCAAAAAATTTTACAAGCAGCAGAAGCTTACAAAAAAGAAGTTGTTGCAAAAGCAGAGGGTGAAGCAAGTAGATTTATAGCTATTTACAATGAGTATAAAAATGCAAAAGCAGTCACTCAAGAGAGAATGTATTTAGAAACTATGGAAAAGGTATTAGCTGACATAGATAAAGTAATTATAGAGAAAAATGCAGGTTCAGGAGTTGTTCCATACTTACCATTACCTGAACTAAAAAAGAAAGCGACAAATTAAGATGAAAGCTGGAAAAATATTAGCAGGTGTATTAGTTGCAATTGGTGTTGTAGCTTTTTTATCAGTAATCATAGTTAAAGAGGTTAACCAAGCAATTATTCTTCAGTTTGGTGATCCAAAACGAATAATAATGAAGCCTGGTTTAAATTTTAAAATTCCATTTATCCAAAACGTTGTCTATTTAGATAAAAGAATTTTAAACTTAGATGCTCCACCAGAGGAGGTTATTGCATCAGATCAAAAACGTTTAATAGTAGATGCATTCGCAAGATTTCAGATCGTAGATCCACTTAAGTTTTATATTTCAGTTGGAAACGAAAGAGTTGCGAGATCAAGGCTGTCAACAATTATAAATTCAAGAATTAGAAATGTATTAGGTCAAGAGGAATTGCAAACATTATTATCTAAAGATAGATCTAAGCAAATGGCTTTAATTAAAGAAGGTGTAAACAACGAAGCACAAAACTTTGGAATTAATATTGTTGATGTCAGAATTAAAAGAGCAGATCTTCCACAAGCAAATAGTGATGCTATTTATAGAAGAATGCAGACTGAGAGGGAAAGAGAAGCAAAAGAATTTAGAGCAAAAGGTGCGGAGATGGCAGTTACAATTACATCAACTGCAGACAAAGAAGTTACTGTAATATTAGCAGATGCTCAAAAACAATCTGAGATTATGAAAGGGGAAGGTGACGGTTTAAGAAATAAAATATTTGCTGACGCCTTTGGTCAAGATCCCGAATTTTTTGCTTTCTACAGAGCTATGCAGGCATATGAAAAAGCTCTTATAGGTGGTGAAACTTCTCTAATTTTATCACCTGATAGTGAATTTTTTAAATTTTTTGGAAACATAAAACCTGAGATCCAACAATAATTCTTAAATGCGTGAGCTAGTTATAGCTTTTGGTCTTTTTTTATTTATTGAGGGAATTTTGTACGCCTTATTTCCAGCAAAAATGAAAAGTATGTTGAAAAAATTAGAACTTGTTAAAGATAGTCAGCTTAGATCAGGCGGACTTATTTTTGCTGTAATAGGTTTTATAATTATTTATTACATTAAGAGCTAATATGAATAAGATTAAATTTATATTCTTAACCCTTGTTATATCATTTAGCTTTTCATTAAATGTAAACTCCAAATCAGTTCCTGCTTCCTTTGCGGATCTTGCAGAAAAATTAATGCCATCTGTGGTAAATATTTCTACTACAACTACTGTAGTTACAAACACCAACCCTTTTCCTTTTCAATTTCCTCCTGGTTCTCCTTTTGGGGATATGTTTAAAGAATTTGGAACACCTCAGGAAAGACAATCAGCTGCTTTAGGTTCTGGGTTTATTATAGATGAAAAAGGAATTGTGGTTACGAATAATCACGTTATCCAAAATGCTGACGACATTATTGTTAGAGTAAACGGTGACCAAGAATTTAAAGCTAAGGTCCTTGGTGCTGACCCATTAATGGATATTGCTGTTTTACAATTAGAAACAGATGAAAAGTTTATCCCAGTTGCATTCGGTGACTCTGATAAAGCAAGAATTGGTGATTGGGTTTTAGCAATTGGAAATCCGTTTGGTTTAGGTGGAACTGTTACTGCTGGAATTATTTCAGCAAGAAATCGATCAATTGGTTTATCAAGATATGAAGATTTTATACAAACTGATGCATCTATAAATTCTGGAAATTCTGGAGGTCCTTTGTTTGATATGGAAGGAAACGTAATTGGAATTAATACAGCAATTCTTGGACGTAATGGTTCTATTGGAATTGGATTTTCTATACCATCAAACAGTGCTCAAATTGTAATTAAACAGTTAATTGAATTTGGTGAAACAAAAAGAGGTTGGTTGGGTGTTAGAATTAAAGATGTTACAAAAGAAATTGCTGAAGTTGAAAAATTAGACAAAGCACGAGGAGCACTTGTCGCAAGTGTTGCCGAAAATAGTCCTTCAGAAAAAGCAGGAATACAAGCTGATGATATTATTTTAGAATTTAATGGAGAAAAAATAAATCAAATGAAAGAACTTCCAGCGATCGTTGCACGTACAGAAGTTGGAAAAAAAGTTGAGGTTAAAATTTGGAGAGACAAAAAAGAGATTATTAAAAATGTTATTTTAGGAAGATTAGAAACTTCAGAAGATTTTAAAATAAGTAAAAATCAAGAAACTGAAAAACAAAATAATAATGAAGAAATAATTGAAAGTCTAAGAATTGCAGTAAGACAATTAACTAAAGAAGATATTAAAAATAGAAATTTACCAAACCAAACTACAGGACTTGTTATTACTAAAATTGCAAACAACAGCCCTGTAGCAAATTCAATTGAGCTTAACAGTATTATTATTGAAGCTCAGAAGAAAAAAATTAGATCAGCAGATGACCTAAGAAATATTGCTAAGGAAGTTTTGAATTCAAATCAAAAGACACTTTTACTCGCAATCTATAACAATCAAAATCAACGAAGATATATCGGTGTTAAACTAGATTGATCATGGATTTAAAATCCAAGATTGTATTAATCTCAGGTCCTACAGCTTCAGGAAAATCAAGTTTTGCAATTAATTTTGCAAAAAAAGTTAATGGAGAAATTATTAATGCTGACAGTATGCAAGTATACAAACAGCTTAAAATTTTATCGGCTAGACCAGATCCAAAAAAATATCAGAAAATAAGACATCATTTGTATGGTTTTCATAATGTTACAAAAAACTTCTCTACAGGTGATTGGCTTAAGCTTGTAATTAAAAAAATTAGCGAAGTTCAAAAAAGAAAAAAAATTCCAATTCTTGTTGGAGGTACAGGTTTATACTTCAAAGCTTTAACTGATGGTTTGGTTAAAATACCAAATATTTCATTAAAATTAAGAACTCAAATTAGAGATTTACAAAAAAAACTTGGACAAAAGAAGTTTTATGAAAAACTATTAAAACTAGATCCATCCTCAATAGGAAAAATAAACCCTACAGACACGCAAAGATCTATCAGAGCTTATGAAGTTAAAAAGTTTACAAAAAAATCTCTACACGAATGGTTTAAAAACACAAAATCAAACTTCACAGAAGATGATTTTTTTAAAGTTTATATTGATTACCCTAGACAAGAATTAATTGAGCGAATTAATGTAAGAACAAGTGAGATGATAGAAAATGGAGCAATAAAAGAAGTAAAAGGCTTCATAAAGCTTAGGGTTAGAAAAGATAAAAGTGCAAACAAAGCTATTGGAGTTAATGAAATTAGAGAATATTTAAAAAAACAAAAAGATTTGAAGGGTACTAAAGAAAAAATAGCCATAAAAACCAGACAATACGCCAAAAGACAAAGTACTTGGGCTAGAGGCAATATGATGAGCTGGATAAAATTGAAGCCACAAGACGTAAATAACTTTTTGAAAAAAATTTAAAATTTTCATTCTTAAACTTGACCAATGAGCACAACTTCAGCTAGATTGCCTAATGCCAAAATTATTAACTGGAGCAGAAATTGTATTCAAATGTCTTGAAGACCAAAAGGTAGAGCATATCTTTGGTTATCCAGGTGGTGCAGTATTACCAATTTATGATGAATTAAAAAATCATCCTTCTATCAAACATATTTTAGTTAGACATGAGCAAGGTGCTGGACACGCAGCTGAAGGTTACGCAAGATCATCAGGAAAACCAGGTGTAGTATTAGTTACATCAGGCCCTGGAGCCACTAATGTTGTTACAGCATTAACCGATGCGTATATGGACTCTGTCCCACTAGTTTGTATTTCTGGTCAAGTTCCAACACATTTAATTGGAACAGATGCTTTTCAAGAATGTGACACCACAGGAATTACAAGACCTTGTACGAAACATAATTGGTTAGTTAAAGATATTAATGATCTTTCTAAAGTTATTCATGAGGCTTTTAGAGTTGCAACAACTGGAAGACCAGGACCAGTATTAATTGATATTCCAAAAGATATTCAATTTGCAAAAACAAAATATAAAAAACCGAATAAAGAAAAAAGTTTAAATGGAAAATCCCACAATAAATTTTCCCAAGATCAAATTGATGAATTGGTAAAATTATTAAGTAAGGCTAAAAAACCAATCATTTATAGTGGTGGAGGAGTAATTAACTCAGGTCCAAAAGCAAGCCAGGCTTTAAGAGAATTTGTTGAGCTAACTGGTTTTCCTATAACTTCTACACTTCAAGGATTAGGTGCGTACCCTGGAGATGATAATCAATTTTTAGGAATGCTGGGTATGCATGGTACTTACGAAGCAAATAATGCTATGCATGATTGTGATCTTTTAATTAATATTGGTGCAAGATTTGATGACCGTATTACTGGAAAAATTGATGAGTTTTCACCAAATTCAAAAAAGGTTCATATTGATATAGATCCATCATCAATTAATAAAATTATCAAAGTAGATCTTGCAATAGTTGGAGACGTTACCAGTGTTATCAGTAAAATTAATAAGAAAATTGCTAAAAGAAAAAATGGTCATAGTAAGTCAAATAAATCAAATATAGCTAAGTGGTGGGAGCAAATAGAAAAATGGAGAGAAAAAGATTCTCTTAATTTTATAAATAGTGATGAAAGTATAAAACCTCAACATGCCGTTCAAAGGCTTTATGAATTAACTAAGAACAAAGATACTTATGTTACTACTGAGGTTGGGCAACATCAAATGTGGGCTGCTCAACATTATAAATTTAATAAACCAAACAGATGGATGACGTCTGGTGGTTTAGGAACCATGGGGTATGGATTGCCAGCGGCGGTTGGTGTTCAAATTGCTCATCCTGAAAAATTAGTAATTGATATTGCTGGAGAAGCTTCAGTTTTAATGACTATGCAAGAAATGTCTACTGCAGTTCAATATAATCTTCCTATAAAAATATTTATTTTAAATAACCAATATATGGGAATGGTAAGACAATGGCAGGAATTACTGCATGAAAAAAATTATTCTGAAAGTTATTCTGAAGCATTACCTGATTTTATGAAAATGGCAGAAGCTTATGGGTGCAAAGGAATTAAAGCAGATAGACCATCTGAGCTTGATGATAAAATTCAAGAAATGATTGATTATGATGGACCAGTTATATTTGATTGTCATGTGGATCCTAATGAGAATTGCTTCCCAATGATACCATCTGGAAAACCTCATAACCAAATGATCTTGGGCCCAAATGAACAAGAGGAAAATAAAATTAAAGGAAAAGGCAAAGCCTTAGTATAATCATAATGCCAAAATCAAAATCAGCTTATAGCGTTCCTACAAAAAAACAAAAATCAGACACATATATATTTGTTGTTTGGGTAGATAATGAGGCTGGAGTTTTAGCAAGGGTAGTAGGTTTATTTTCTGGAAGAGGATATAATATTGAATCGTTGGCAGTTGCAGAAGTTGATGCGGTTAAAAATATTTCAAGAATAACAATTGTTACGACCGGCACACCTCAAGTAATTGATCAAATAAGACTTCAGTTAACTAAATTAGTGCCCGTCCATAAAGTTGCTGAGTTTAAAAGAGAGGACAAGGACGTAATATTTAAGGAAATGGCTTTATTTAAAGTAGTAGGCAAAAGAAATAAAATTGAAAAATGTTTAAATGCTTGTAAAAAATTTAATCCCGTAATATTAGATGAAACAAAATCTTCAGCAGTAATTCAAATAACTGCTTTAAGAAGAGAAATTGATGTAATGAATAAAAAATTAAAGCCTTTGGGACTTATAAGTACTTCGAGAACAGGGGCAGTAGCTATGACCAGAGGTGCTAAAATATTTAATTAATTTAATAGGAGAGACTATATGAAAATGTTTTATGAAAAAGATGCAGATGTAAATCTGATTAAAAGCAAGAAAGTTGCTATTTTTGGTTATGGAAGTCAAGGTCATGCTCATGCATTAAACTTAAAGGATAGTGGAGTAAAAGATATTGTAGTAGCTTTGAGAGAGGGTTCGTCTAGTGCAGCAAAAGCAGAATCAAAAGGATTAAAAGTAATGAATTTATCAGATGCTGCTGAGTGGGCTGATGTAGTTATGATTCTTACACCAGACGAATTACAGGCAGAAATTTACAAAAATCACATTGAACAAAGAGTAAGAGAAGGAACAAGTATTGCCTTTGCTCATGGGTTAAATGTTCATTATGATTTAATTAAAGCAAGAAAAGATCTAGATGTTTTTATGGTTGCTCCTAAAGGACCTGGTCATCTAGTTAGAAGTGAATATGAAAAAGGAGGAGGAGTACCCTGCTTATTTGCTGTTCATCAAGATGGTTCAGGAAAGGCAAGAGACTTAGCTTTATCTTATGCCTCAGCAGTTGGTGGAGGAAGATCAGGAATTATTGAAACAACATTTAAAGATGAAGTTGAAACAGATTTATTTGGAGAGCAAACTGTGTTGTGTGGAGGTTTGGTTGAATTAATTAAAAATGGTTATGAAACTTTAGTTGAAGCAGGATATGAACCAGAAATGGCATATTTTGAAACTGTTCATGAAGTTAAATTGATTGTTGATTTAATTTATGAAGGTGGAATTGCAAACATGAATTATTCTATATCCAATACTGCTGAATATGGCGAATATCAATCAGGACCAAGAGTAGTTAATAAAGAAGAAACTAAAAAAAGAATGAAAGAAGTTTTGGCCGAAATTCAGTCTGGTAAATTTACTAAAGAGTGGATGGATGAATGCAAAAATGGTCAAAAAAACTTCCTTGCTACTAGAGCTAAATTAGCTGAGCATCCTGTTGAAAAGGTTGGAGCAGAATTGAGAGCCATGATGCCTTGGATTGGTAAGAAAAAATTAGTTGATAGTGATAAAAGTTAAATTCTATCAGTAAATTATTACTACTATAATTCAATTATTTCACTTATACTTTTTTAAATTAATTTTAAAAATGAGGGGAATAATGAACACTAAAAATATAGTAAGAATACTATTGTCATTAGTTCTAGTATTTGGATTTTCTTCAGCATGGGCGAAAACTATTAAATGGTCTATGCAAGGAGATAGTCTTACACTAGATCCGCATGCACAAAACGAGGGTCCAACTACACAAGTATCTAGACAAGTTTATGAAGCTCTAGTTCAAAGAGGTTTGGATATGAAAATCGGACCTGCTTTAGCAACAAAGTGGAGAGCAATTGATCCAAATAATTGGGAATTTACATTAAGAAAAGGTGTAAAATTTTCTGATGGTTCTAATATGACATCAGAAGATGTCGTATTTAGCATATTAAGAGCTAAACAAAGAACATCGGATTTTAAAGAGTACATAAGCACTATATCAGGAGTTAAAGCGGTTGGTGATCACTCTGTTATGATTACAACAAGTAAACCTAATCCTATTCTGTTAAATCAACTCTCAAATATTTTTATCATGTCAAAAGCATGGTCAGAGAAAAATTTTGCGATGGCTCCACAAAATTGGGATGCAGGGCAAGAAACATTTTCAGCTACAAATGCTTTAGGAACTGGACCTTTTAAAATTACTTTAAGAGAGCCAAACACTAAAACTGTGTTTAAAAGAAATAAACACTGGTGGGGTGAAATGAAAGATAAGAGTGTAACTCAAATTGAATTACTTCCAATTAAAAATGCAGCAACTAGAGTTGCAGCATTGTTATCTGGAGAAATTGACATAGTTACAGATGCACCTGTTCAGGATTTAAAAAGAATTGGTTCTTCTTCAGGTCACAAAGTTGAAAGCACAGCACAAATGCGTACAATTTTCTTAGGAATGGATCAAGCAGCTGACAAGTTAAGAACAGGTAACACAGGTGATAACCCATTTAAGAAAAAAGAGGTAAGACAAGCTCTTTATCAAGCAATTGATATAGAAGCGATCAAGAAAAAAGTTATGAGAGGTTTAAGTGAGCCAGCTGGAATTATAACTTTTCCAGGTGTAAATGGTTACACTAAGGATCTTGATAAAAGATTACCTTACGATGTCAATGCCGCAAAAAAACTTTTAGCTGATGCAGGATATCCTAATGGTTTTGATGTTGAGCTGAGATGTCCAAATGACAGATATGTTAACGATGAAGCAATTTGCACAGCTGTTGTTGGAATGTTAGGTAAAATTGGAGTTAATGTTAATTTATTTGCTCAAACTAAAAGCAAGCACTTCAAAGAGCTAAAAGATAATCAGGGTGATTTCTATATGCTAGGATGGGGTGTTCCTACACTAGATAGTCATTATGTATTTCATTATTTGTATGAGTCAGGTGCTAGCTGGAATAAAGTTAACTTTAGTAACGCAGACGTAGATGCTGCAATTAGAGTCATGGAAGGTGAAGTTGATTTAGACAAAAGAAATGCGGCAATAGCAAAAGCTTGGAAAATTGTAAAAGATGATATTTCATATCTTCCTTTACACCACCAAGTAATTTCTTGGGCATCTAAGAGCAATGTTAATGTTCCTATCAGACCAAATAACGAACCGTTATTTAGGACTGCTAGTTTTAACTAATCAAAAATTATTACAAGCCCTTTAAAACTTTAAAGGGCTTGTAAGTTCAAACTTTCACAAATTGATAAAATATTTTTTTAAAAGGCTGTTTCAATCTGCTTTGGTGATGCTGGTTGTCGCCTTTGTGTCTTTCTCATTATTCAATTTTGTTGGAGATCCAATTAATAACATGGTTGGAGAAGAAACTTCTGACGAGGAAAGAGCAGAATTGAGAGAAACATTAGGCTTGATGGATCCAATACATGTTCAATTTTCGAGATTTATAGTTAATGCTTCAAAAGGTGAGTTTGGAATTTCATATCAATTAAGAAGACCTGTTTCAGAATTAATAGTTGAAAGATTGCCAGCAACTATTGAACTTGTGGTTATTTCAGCACTAATTGCACTTATAACCGGTACATTATTGGGAGTTTATACAGGTATAAATCGAAAAGGTTTTTTAAGTGATTTTGTTTTAGCCATTTCCTTGTTGGGGGTTTCACTCCCCACATTTGTAATTGGTATATTATTTATATATTTGTTTGCAGTAATCTTAGGAATATTACCTTCTTTTGGAAGAGGAGAAGTTATTGATTTAGGTTTTTGGACTACAGGTTTTTTATCAGCTTCAGGACTTAAAGCAATTATACTTCCTTCAGTAACATTAAGTCTTTTCCAAATGACTTATATTATCAGACTTGTGCGAGCAGAAATGATGGAAATACTACAAACAGATTATATTAAATTTGCACGTGCTCGAGGCATTAGTGAAAATAGTATTAAATATAAACATGCATTAAAAAATGGATTAATTCCTGTAATAACTATAGCAGGAATAAATATTGGAACACTAATTGCATTTTCAATCATTACTGAAACCGTTTTTCAGTGGCCTGGAATGGGTTTCTTATTTATTCAAGCAGTTCAATTCGTTGATATACCAATTATGTCAGCTTATTTAGTATTTATAGCTTTTGTTTTCGTGATGATAAATTTTATAGTTGATATTCTTTATTATCTAATTGATCCAAGAATAAGAGTTAAAGGAGACACTGCAAGTGGATAACAAATTTTTAAGTACTTGGGAAAGAATAAAAGATAGTGATATTTATCATAGCTTTATTAAATCTCCTACTGCAATTGTATCATCTACTATTTTGTTTATAATTTTTTTCTGCTCTTTCTTTGTTGAGCTGATAACACCTTACAATCCTTTTGATCCATCCTCTCTTTCACTGATGGATGCATTCACACCACCATCATGGACAGAAGATGGTCTTACTAAATTTATTTTAGGCACCGATGGACAAGGAAGAGATATGCTATCGACAATTTTGTATGGATGTAGGATTTCTTTAATTGTAGGTTTTTCTGCGATAATTTTTAGTTTAATCCTTGGAGTTGGATTGGGATTAACAGCTGGATTTTTTGGAGGAAAATATGAAATGATAGTAATGAGGTTAACTGATGTTCAATTAACAGTACCAAGTATTTTGATGGCATTGTTAGTTGACGGAATAGCAAGAGGATTAATTTCAAGAGAAATGCATGATGAAATGGCAATTTATGTTTTAATATTTGCAATCGGGATTTCAGAATGGCCACAATTTGCAAGAGTTTCTAGAGCTGCAACTTTGGTAGAAAAAAATAAAGATTATATCTCAGCATCAACAATAATTGGGGTTTCAAATATTATTATTATGTTTAAACATATTTTACCAAATATTTTAAGACCGGTATTAGTAATTGGAACTATTGGTTTAGCTCTTGCTATTTTAGCTGAGTCTACTTTAAGTTTTTTAGGAGTTGGCGTACCTCCAACAACACCTTCTTTAGGGACATTGATAAGACTTGGTAATGATTTTTTATTTTCAGGAGAATGGTGGATAACTTTTTTCCCAGCAATTTTCTTAGTTATTTTAGCATTTTCAATAAATTTATTAGGGGATTGGATGAGAGATACTTTGAATCCAAAATTAAAAAAATGACATTTTTAAAAATAAATAATCTTAGCGTTGATTATCAAATGAGAAAAGAAATAGTATATGCTGCTAAGAATGTAAGTATTGAGGTTAACAAAGGTGAAATTTTAGGATTAGTTGGAGAGTCTGGATCAGGAAAAAGTACAGTAGGAAACGCTATTATAAATTTAATTGATGAACCAGGTAAGGTTTCTAGTGGCTCAGTCATTTTGGGCGATCTTAACATTTATGAAAATCCTGAAAGTATTGTTAAATATAGAGGAAATAAAATTGGATTGATATTTCAAGATCCTCAAACTTCACTTAACCCAATTCTTACAGTGGGTGAACAGTTAATTGAAACAATTCAAACTCATCTTAAATTAAGTAAAGAGCAAGCTAAAAATAAATCTATAAATTTATTAAGAGAGGTTGGTATAAAAGATGCAGAAGCAAGATTTGATAACTATCCTCACCAATTCTCAGGTGGAATGAGACAGCGAGTAGTAATTTCTTTAGCTCTATGTTGCGAGCCAGAATTGTTAATTGCAGATGAGCCAACAACAGCATTAGATGTATCAATTCAATCTCAAATTTTAGAACTTATTAAAAAATTAACAAAAGAAAGAAATCTTGCAGTTATCTTAATCACTCATGACATGGGAGTAATAGCTGAGACAGCTGATCGTGTAGCAGTTATGAAAAGTGGTAATTTGGTTGAAATCGGTGAAACCAAAAAAATATTAACCAATCCACATGAAAATTATACCAAAAGTTTAGTAAGTTCAGTTCCACCAACTAATAAAAAAATTTCAAGATTTGTAATAGTTGAAAAAGAAAACAATAATAATAAAGAAAATAATATTAAGATATTAAATAGATGGTCAAAGAAAGAAATTGTAAAGCAAGATTTAGTAGAAGTAAAAAATCTAAATAAAAGTTTTGATGATAATTTTTTTACAGAAAATTCTAAAAATTCTGTGATGGCTGTTAATGATGTTTCATTTGAAATAAAAGAAGGCGAATCTTTTGGCTTAGTAGGAGAAAGTGGGAGTGGAAAATCTACAATTGCTAAAATGATTGTAAATTTATTCAAACCTACTTCTGGCGATATTTTCTTTGACAAAGTTTGTATAACAAAAATTAAACAGAGATCTGAATTAATGAAATTTAGAAAACAAATTCAAATGATATTTCAAGATCCTTATTCTTCACTTAATGGGAGATTAAAAGTAAAAGATATAATTGCAGAACCAATTATACTTCACAATCCATCTATATCTTCTATAGATTTAAATAATTATATTTATGATTTACTGGAATCTGTGGAATTAACTCAAAAATCTGCAGATCGATATCCACATGAATTTTCAGGTGGACAGAGACAGAGAATATCAATTGCAAGAGCACTTGCTACACAACCAAGACTTTTAGTTTGTGATGAACCTACCTCTGCCTTGGACGTAAGTATCCAAGCCCAAATATTAAATTTACTTAAAGATCTTCAAGAACAATTAAATTTAACAATTTTGTTTATAAGTCACGATCTACCTGTTGTTAGACAAATGTGCGATAGGATTGGAGTCTTAAAAGATGGCAAATTATGTGAAGTTTCAAACTCTGAGGATTTATTTTTAAAACCAATACATGAATATACAAAAGAACTTTTGCGGTTAATGCCTAAAATTGAGTCTATTTATAATTAAATATTCGTAAGCCTAAAATGGTCCATTAAAAATAATAATTTTACTAATTATTTTGCAATCTCTCTCATAGATTGTATTATAGATTTTCTAAAATTTAAGTTATGAGCAATAAAGATAGGGTCTTTATATTTGATACTACTATGCGTGATGGTGAACAATCGCCAGGCGCATCTATGAGTTTAGAGGAAAAAATTCAAATTGCCAGAGTGTTTGATGAATTAGGTATCGATATTATTGAAGCAGGTTTTCCAATAGCTTCACCAGGTGATTTTGAAGCTGTTTCAGAAGTAAGTAAAATTTTAAAAAATTCTATTCCAGCGGGACTTTCAAGACACTCGGTAAAAGATATTGATAGAGCTTATGAAGCTCTAAAACACGCACCAAGATTCAGAATACATACATTTATTTCTACAAGTCCATTACATATGAAGCATAAATTAAATATGTCTCCAGAAGATGTATATGAATCAATTGGAAAACATGTTGCTTATGCAAGAAAGTTTACTGATGATGTTGAGTGGTCTTGTGAAGATGGAACAAGAACTGATATGGATTATATGTGTAAAACTGTAGAGCTTGCAATTAAAAATGGAGCTACAACAATTAATATTCCTGATACAGTTGGTTACACAATACCATCAGAGTTTACTACAATCATAGAAACTTTATTAAATAAAGTTCCAAATATTGATAAAGCAATTTTATCAACTCATTGTCACAATGATTTAGGTCTAGCAGTAGCTAACTCATTAGCTGGAGTTCAGGCTGGAGCAAGACAAATTGAATGTACAATAAATGGATTAGGAGAAAGAGCAGGAAATGCTGCTCTTGAGGAAGTTGTTATGGCAATTAAAACAAGACCTGATTTAATGCCATACGAAACTGGAATTAATACAACACTTTTAAGTAAAGCTTCAAAAATTGTTTCAAATGCAACAGGATTTCCTGTTCAATACAATAAAGCTATCGTTGGAAAAAATGCATTTGCTCATGAGGCAGGGATTCATCAAGATGGAATGTTAAAAAATAGACAAACATATGAGATAATGACACCTGAAAGTGTAGGGGTTAAGCAAACATCATTAGTGATGGGAAAACATTCTGGAAGACATGCATTTAAAGATAAATTAAATAGTTTAGGTTATCCAGATTTAACTGACGATATAGTAGGAAATGCATTTGCAAAATTTAAAGTCTTAGCAGATAAGAAAAAACATGTTTACGATGAAGATATTATTGCCTTAGTAGATGATAGTTTAATAACTGATAATAAAGTTAGTGCTATTAGTTTAAAGTCATTAAAGGTTTTTGCAGGAACGGGTGAACCACAAAAAGCAGAAATGACTTTGGATGTTTACGGTGATGTTAAAAATGCAACAGAAACTGGAGATGGTCCAGTGGATGCAATATTTAAATGCATTAAAACTTTATATCCTCATGATGTTAACTTGCAGCTTTATCAAGTTCATGCAGTTACAGAGGGAACAGACGCACAAGCAACAGTAAGTGTAAAAATAGAGGAAAAGGGCAAAACAACTGTAGGTCAAGCAGCTGATACAGATACTTTGGTTGCATCAGCAAATGCTTACATAAATGCATTAAATAAAATGATAATCAAACGAGATAAAACAGCTCCTATGGAGCAAGAAAGTCAGAAAGTAAGAGGGATATAATGGGGTTATTTAGCAGTGTTAAAAAAATATGGAGCCAAGATATGGCGATTGATCTTGGAACAGCAAATACACTTGTAGTTTTAAAGGGCCAAGGTGTAGTTCTTAACGAACCTTCAGTTGTTGCGATAGTTGATCAAGGTGGGAAGAAAAATGTATTAGCTGTTGGAGACGAAGCTAAGACAATGCTTGGAAGAACTCCTGGTAACATAAGTGCAATTCGACCTTTAAGAGATGGTGTTATCGCAGATTTTATAGTCACTGAAGAAATGATTAAACATTTTATTAAAAAAGTTCACAAAGGAAGCACATTTGCTAACCCTAGAATATTGATTTGTGTGCCAACTGGTTCAACACCAGTTGAAAGAAAAGCAATTCAAGATAGTGCTTTAGCAGCAGGTGCAAGAAGAGTTCAATTAATTGAGGAACCAATTGCAGCAGCTATTGGAGCAAATCTACCAATTTCTGAAGCAACTGGTTCAATGATTGTAGATATTGGCGGGGGCACAAGTGAAATTGCCGTAATGTCTTTAGGAGGATTAGTTTACTCTAAATCTTTAAGAGTTGCAGGTGACTCAATGGATACAGCTATCGTAGATTATATGAGAAAAGAATACAATTTATTAATTGGTGATACTACTGCTGAAAAAATAAAAAAAGAAATGGGAACAGCTGTACCAACCGGAACAAATACTTATCCAGTTAAAGGAAGAGATTTAAGATCAGGTACTCCAAAGGAAGTTAATATTACAGAGGAAGATACTGCCGAAGCACTAAATGATATTATGAAACAAATGGTTGGCGCAATTAAAGATGCATTAGAAAATACTCCTCCTGAGTTGTCAGCTGATTTAGTTGATATGGGTTTAACTTTAACAGGTGGTGGTGCTTTGTTAAAAAATATCGATAAAAGGTTTTCTAAAGAAACAGGTTTACCAGTTCATATAGCAGATGATCCATTATCTTGTGTAGCTGTTGGTACAGGTAAAGCTTTGGATCAAGAAGAAACTTTTTCTACTATGTTATCTGAATATTAGAAAAAATGGCTACTGGCAGAGATGATTTTGTAATTGCCATTAGGTCAGCTTTTTTAAAAAAAAAAGATAAACAAAAATTTTCTTTACTAACTTTAATTGTTTTATCAATTTTTGTAATTGTTCTAAGTAATTTTAATTTTAAAGCAATACAATTTGTTAAATTAGGAATTAATGAAGTAATTTATAGATCATCTCATATTGCGTCAATCCCAGAAAATAAATTCAAAGAAATAACTTTAAAATTTAAATCACATATAGATTTATATGAAAGTCATCAGAAAGAATTGATTAAAATAGAAAATTCTGACCAACTTAAATTACAAAATGAGTTTTTAATTGCAGAAAATGAAAAGCTTAGAGAGTTGCTTGACGAAAGTATAAATTCACAAGAAATATTTGCTAGAGTTTTAATTGATAAAGACAGTCCATATTTAAAATCAGTAGTATTAAATAAAGGCACAAAAGATAAAGTAAAAATTGGAATGGCTGTAATTGATGATGTTTATCTAGTTGGCCAAATAATTGAAGTAAATTATACTAATTCAAGGGCATTACTATTGTCTGATCTTAATAGTAAAATACCATCTGTATTAGAGCCAGATGATATACAGGCTGTAATTTCTGGTACAGGAAGTGATTTTGGAAAAATTGAACATACTCAAGAAGAATTTAGAGAAGATTTTAAAAACAAAGAAATTTTTGCTTACACCTCAGGTCTTGGTGGTTTATTCAAACCCGGTATACCAATAGGAAAAATTAATGACATATCAGAAGGAAAAGTTAATTTTTTTTCTGATTTTACACAACTCAACTATGTAAAAATAGTTTCTTATAAAATAGTTGGAGAAGAATAATGTCATCACTTAATAAAAGTCCTTTTTTAAAAATATTTTTATCCTATCTACCATTTATAATGTTATATTTTTCTGTATTTAATGAATTTGATTTTAATTACTTAAAACTTGATTATTTTGCTTTTAATTTTGCTCATCTATTAATTTTCTTTTGGACTTTAAGAAATCCTGATCAATTAGGTTATCTAGCAATCTTTTTTGCAGGTATAATTAATGATGTTGTAATAGGTATACCAATAGGAATTAGTAGTTTTTGTTACCTTATTCTTTGCTCGGTAACAGCTTATATAAGAAATATTACTTTAACTCCAAACTTTATGAAGGACTGGATATCATTATTATTCACAATCTTATTAATAAATTCAATTCAAGTAATTATTTTAGATTTAGTCTTTTTAATTAAAGTTGATTACACTAATTATTTAATTAACTCTGGATTTACTGTTTTATTTTATCCAATATTTTTTTTATTTTTTAATTTTTTAAACGAAAGAATTTCATATCAAACAAATGATTAGATCTAATTCAGGAATAAGAAAAACTGATGTAATCAATAGAAGGATGTTCATAATTGGAGCAGCAAAAATAGTAATTTTTGTTGGTATTATAGCTCGTTTGTTTTCTTTACAGATAAATGAAAATAAAAAATATTTAACACTTTCAGATAAAAATAGAATTAGAGAGTGGAAACTTCCACCTACTAGAGGAAATATAGTTGATTATTTTGGAAATGTAATTGCAGGAAATTTAAAAGTTTATCAACTACACATAATTCCAGAGCAAGTTGAAAATTTCAATTATTTATTAGTTAGATTAAAAAATCTCTTAGATCTAAGTGACAAAAGAATTGCAAGAATAAATAAATTAAAAAAAGAGCTAAAGCCGTGGGATAGCATAATAGTTTCTGAAAATTTAAGCTGGAGTCAATTTGTAAAAATTAATAATTATTTATACGATCTTGTAGGTGTAAAACCCGTAATGACAATCTCCAGAAACTATCCATTTAATGATGTATACACTCATGTTCTTGGATATGTGAGTCAACCAAATGAACAAGAAATTTTAGATAATCAAATCATCCAAGAAAGATTTGTACCAGGAATGAAAATTGGGAAACTAGGCTTAGAGAAAAGACTTGAAAATCATTTAATAGGAACAAATGCCATCCAAAGATATGAAGTAAATGCTTACGGTAAAAGAATTAATCAACTTGAACATCAAAAAGGTAAGCAAGGATCAAAAATACGTTTAACTGTAGATACAGAAATACAAAAAGCTTGTGGAGAATTGTTGAAAGAAAAGGCAGGATCTATTAGCGTAATGGATATTTATACTGGAGATATAATAGCAATGTATTCATCTCCATCCTATAATCCAAATTTATTTTTATTCGGAATAAGTCAAGATGAGTGGCAATTAATTAGAAACAACCCATTAAAACCACTAATAAACAAAACTCTTTCGGGTCTATACTCACCGGGTTCAACAATAAAACCTATCGTTGCTCTTTCAGCTTTAGAAAACAACGTAATAGATACAAAGTTTAAAGTAAAATGCACAGGAAAAATGGAGCTGTATGGACAAACATTTCACTGCTGGAAGGAAAAAGGACATGGTTGGGTAAGTTTAAAAAATGCCATGAAGCAATCGTGTGATACATATTTTTATGAGGTTGCTAGGTTATTAGGTGTTGACAGATTAAACATTACAGCTGAAAAGTTTGGTTTAGGTAAAAAAGTACTTGGTGATTATTTTGATACTGAAAAAAAAGGATTATTTCCTAACACAGTATGGAAAAAAAATAATCTTGGGAAGGGTTGGGTATTAGGTGAGACTTTAATAACAGGTATTGGTCAAGGCTATATACAAACAACTCCATTACAACTTTGTATGATGACTGCACAAATTGCAAACGGAGGCTTTGCTGTAAAACCGAAAATCATTGTGGATAGTAATCCAATTTCTTATGAAGATGCAAAACAATCAATGGAGAGTGGGTTATTATTTGATACTGATTCTGAGAAATTATTAGACAAAAAATTATTTAAAAACCAAAAAAATATTAAGATTGTTCAAGAAGCCATGTTTGCTTCAACTAATGAAAGATTTGGAACTTCTTATAAATCAAGAATTGATGATCCTAAATATCAATTTGCAGGAAAAACAGGAACAGCTCAGGTAAAAAGAATTAGCAAAAGGGAGAGGGAATTGGATTTAGAATTAGAGCAAATACCATACAAAGATAGAGATCATGCTTTATATGTTGCTTATGGCCCATATGTTGAACCGAGATATGCCCTTAGTATAATTGTTGAGCATGGTGGTTCCGGAAGTAAGGCGGCAGCACCAATTGCAAAAAAATTATTTAAATTGATCATCGACAGACATGATTTAAGAAATAAACAATCAAATTTTGAGAGGATTACTGTTTAAATGTTTCAGCATGATAGATTGAATAATGAGATTACATTATTTCAAAAAATAAAAAACCTAGACTATATATTATTGATTTCTGTAATTCTTCTTTCAGTATTAAGTGTTTTTGTTATGTATTCTACAGATGGTGGTGAAATACTTTTTCATACAAAAAATCATTTTGTAAAACTTGCAGTTTTTTTTCCTTTAATGATTTTTGTAGCTTTCTTTAATATAAAATTTTGGCACAACTTTTCTTATATAATTTATTTTATAGTAATTCTTCTTTTAATTTATGTTTCATTTTTTGGAATTAAGTCATCTGGATCACAAAGATGGATGGATCTATATTTATTTGTACTGCAACCATCAGAACTAATGAAGGTTGCAATAATAATGTGTTTAGCGAAATATTATCATAGATTAAAAATAGAAAATGTTAATTCATTTACTAGTATAACTATTGTGTTATCGATCATAATAATACCAATTATTTTCGTTATTGCTCAACCCGATCTTGGTACTTCAATATTAATTGCTTTGAGTGGACTAATTATTTTGTGGTTAGGAGGTATGAAAATTAAATATTTTATTTACTCATTTATTACTTTTTTAATTTCTCTGCCGTTTATAATCTCATTCCTTAAACCATATCAAAAATTAAGAATATTAACTTTTTTAGATCCAGATAGAGACCCATTGGGCGCTGGATACCAAATTATACAGTCAAAAATAGCTATTGGTTCTGGTGGCCTTAATGGAAAAGGTTTTTTAAAAGGAACTCAGAGCTATTTGGATTTTTTACCCGAAAAACATACGGATTTTATATTTACTTTATTTTCAGAAGAGTTTGGTTTTATAGGCTCAGTTGGTCTTTTGATATTATACTCAATAATAATTTTTAGAATCGTAAGAATAGGAGCTATTTCGAGAAGTAATTTTGCAAGACTTTTTTGTTTTGGTTATGCTTTTGCAATCTTTATTTATATTGTGGTAAACTTATCTATGGTTTTGGGTCTGCTACCTATAGTTGGTTCTCCATTACCTATCATGTCGTATGGAGGATCTTCTATGTTAGCCACTATGATTGGATTTGGTATTGTATTGAGTGCAAAAATTAATCATAAACAAATGATTGCATAATTTGTCACTCTGAAAATTTAATATTTACTTGTATAACAATTTTATGAATAAAAATCTTAAAGTAGGAATAGTTGGAGCAGGTATTCAAGGTGTATCTAATGCTTTGTTTCTTCAAAAAAAAGGTTTCGATGTAACTATTTTTGACAGAGATAACCCAGGTAGCCAAGCCGCCTCTTATGGTAATGCAGGTCACTTTTCACCTTATGCCTCTCTTTCTTTAAACAGAACTGATGTTTTAGCAGATGTACCGGCTATGTTGCTTAGTTCTTCAGGTCCACTTGCTTTAAAATGGAATTATGTTCCTAAAATGATTCCATGGTTTATAAAATTTATAATGAATACCACTAAAAAAAAGATGATGCATACAGCTAAAAATATGCACCAAATTTTAGATCTAGCTTTACCTGCATATGATGAATTATTTGAAGAGATAGACCTTGAAGGTTTAGTTGAAAACAAAGGAATCCTTTATATATGGAATGATAAAGATTTAAAAAGTAGAGAACTAGAAATTAAAGTTAGAAATGAATTAGGTGTTGAACAACAATTGGTCACTAAAGCCGAAATACACGATCTTGAACCACATATTAAACCATTTTATCATGCAGGCGTTTATTATCCTTATGCAAGACATGCAAGAAATCCGAAAAGAATTCTTTTAAAACTATTTGATTTATTTTTGCAAAAAGGTGGCAAATTTAACAAAATAAATATCAAAGATATTAGTTTTGATGAAGAAAAACCAGTTTTTAAAACTGAAACTCATAGTTACGTTTTTGATAAAGCAGTAATAGCTTGTGGAGCTTTTTCAAAAAAATTAACAGATAATCTTGGCGAAAAAATACCATTAGATACAGAGCGTGGATATCATGTTCATTTCAAAAATTGTGATCATTTATTAAGTAGACCCGTAATATTTTCAAACCGTGGATTTGGAATTACACCGATGGAACAAGGTTTAAGAGTAGTCGGAACTGTAGAATTTGGTGGATTAGATAATCCATTATCTAAATCAAGAGTTAAAAATTTGATAAATAACGCAAAATATATGCTTGGTGATTTACCTGAGCATGAGGATGAGTGGCTAGGATTCAGACCAACTTTACCAGATTTTTTACCTGTTATGGGACCATCAAAAAATCATAAAAATATTTATTATTGTTTTGGGCATCATCATTTAGGATGGACTTTAGGTCCAATTTCTGGAAAGATTGTTTCAGGGATGATAGCGAACGAAAATACAAATCTAGATTTAAAACCTTATAGTTCGCTTAGATTTAGTTAAGTGACTAAAGATAATAATTTTTTAGCTTATTTATATCTATTTTTAACAGTAACTTTCTGGGCAGGAAATTTTGTAGTAGGTAAACTTGCAAGTTTTTATGAAGTTCCACCTTTTTCACTAAATTTTTACCGATGGCTTTTCGCTTGGTTAATTTTAGCACCTTTTACAATTCCTGAAATATTAGAGAAAAGAAATTATATAATTAAAAACTATAAGCTTTTTATTATTTTGGGAGTTACTAGTATTACAGTATTTAATTCAATTGTTTATTATTCATTAAATTTTACTCAGGTGATTAGTGGAGTTTTAATGATTTCAACGATACCTGTGATGATAATGTTGTTTTCATCAATTTTAAAAATTGAAAAGACAAATATTTTTCAAATTATAGGGGTAGCGTTTTCTTTTGCTGGTGTAATTGTGATTATTACAAAAGCAAATATTGAGATATTAAAAAGTTTAGATTTCAATAAAGGTGATATTACAATGGTGATAGCAATGTTTTCATGGGCTTTATATTCTACATTGTTAAAGGGGAAACAATATGAGTTAACCCAAATATCATTACTTCAAGTAGTAATTACTTTTGGTTTAATATTTTTGATACCAGTTTATTTTATTGAATATCAAATTGGCTTCAGAATTAATTTAGAATTACCTTTTATTTTAATTCTATCTTACGTAGTTTTGTTTCCAGGTTTGGCATCTTTTATTTTATGGATAAAAGGAATATCTATGATTGGTGCTAATCGTTCTGGTGTTTTTTTACATCTAATGCCAATTCTGAGCGCAATAATGGCGATGATTTTTTTTAGTGAAAAATTTATGTTTTATCATATTTTAGGCGCTTGTTTTATTATTACAGGAATATTGTTATCAAATAAGAAAGTTAAAAATGCTTAAAGTTGCTATTTTAGATGATTACCAAAACGTTGCTCAACAGTTTGTAGATTTAGAAAAACTATCTGGGAAATATGAGTTTAAGATTTTTAGTGAACCTTTTTTAGATGAAGCAGATGCAATTGATCAGTTAGCTGATTTCGAAGCCTTATTAATTATGAGAGAAAGAACTCCAATTACAAAAAATTTAATTGATAATTTAAATGAATTAAAATTTGTAATCACCAGTGGATTACGAAATAAATCTATTGATTTAGAGGCTGCAAAGAAAAGAAAAATTATAGTTTGTGGTACAGATATCAATCTAAACCCAACACCTGAATTAACTTGGGCACTAATTCTTGGTTTAGCTAGAAATTTTAAGGAAGAGTTTGATAATATGTACCAAGGTTATTGGCAAACAACTATAGGTGTAGAATTAAAAGGAAAAATCTTAGGATTAATTGGTCTAGGCAGAGTAGGTACAGAAGTTGCAAAAATTGGAAAAGCATTTGGAATGCAAGTAATGGCTTGGAGTGAAAACTTGAGCTTAGACAAGTGTAAAGAATTAGATGTGCTCCCTTGTAGTAAAGACGACTTAATTATAAATTCTGATGTACTGTCAATTCACGTTCAAGGAGGTGAAAGATACAAAGATTGTATTACCATAAAAGAATTTGATAAAATGAAAAAAACAGCATTTTTGATTAATACTTCTAGAGGACCCATTGTTAATGAAGATGATTTAATTATTGCTTTATCAACTAATGTAATTGCTGGTGCAGGAATTGATGTATATGAAAAAGAGCCTTTACCTGAGAATAATAAGCTTAGATTTTTACCAAATGCATTGCTTACTCCTCATATAGGCTATGTAACAGCTGAAAATTATAGCATTTTTTATAACCAAATGATTGAAGGACTAGAGGCTTGTGTAAATGGAAAGCCTATCAGAGTTCTAGAGTAAAAATGGATCTCCCTGTTGTTAATCACGAGGATTATTTTGCTAAAATTGGTGATGATCACAAATTTCCAATTAATAAATTTGGAGAACTAGCAAACTACTTAATCCAAAATAAAATAGTAAAAAAATTTCACAAACCATTACCTTGCTCATTTGAAACGTTAAGTTATGCACATTCAAAAAATTATATTTTAGATATTCAAAACAAAACTTTAAGTAAAGAGGGAGTAAAAAAAATCGGATTTCCACTTGTAGATAGTGTTGTGCAAAGATCTTTAGTTGCTACAGGTGGAACTGTGCTAGCATCTAAACTTGCAATAAATTATGGAATCTCATGTAATACCGCGGGTGGTAGTCACCACGCAAGTTATGATGGAGGTGCAGGTTATTGTGTATTTAATGATGTTGCTGTTGGGTCACATTATTTACTTAATAGAGGTCTAGCTAATAAAATTTTAATCGTTGATTTAGATGTTCATCAAGGAAATGGTAATTCAGAAATTTTTAAAGATAATAGAAGTGTTTTTACGTTTAGCATGCATTCAAAAACCAATTATCCAGCAAAGAAATCAAATAGCAATTTAGATGTAGAACTTGAGGACAACTTAGAGGATGATGCTTATATAAAGACTCTCAAACATTATTTAAAAGAACTTAATCAAGAAAATTTTGATTTTGTTTTTTATATTGCTGGCGTAGATATTCATTTTAATGACCGATTAGGAAAATTAAAAATCTCTGACGAGGGCATTCAATTAAGAGATGAACTTGTGGTAGAAAACTTTTTTTCTAGACGAATACCATTTTGTGGGGTTTTGGGTGGTGGTTATAATAAAGATTTTAATAAACTTGTTGAATTACATTCAATGTTACATCAATCTTGTGCTAAATATATAAGTTTATGACAAAAAAAATAAATCCAAATTTAACTGCTGAGCAAAAACTAATTTTATTTGAGGAAGGCACTGAACGTGCTGGATCAAGTGAACTTAATCATGAAAAAAGGGAAGGAAGTTTTCATTGTGCAAACTGTGGAGAAAAATTATTTGACTCGAAAACGAAATATGAGAGTGGATCAGGTTGGCCTTCTTTTTATGAGTCTCTACCAGATGTATTTGAAACAAAAACAGATCACTATTTAGGTTACGCAAGAACCGAATATCATTGTAAAAAATGTGGCGGACATCATGGTCATATATTTGAAGATGGTCCTAAACCAACCGGAAAGAGATTTTGCAATAATGGAGTATGTTTAGTTTTTAAACCAAAGAGCTAAATTTAATGTTTAAAGATATTGATATAAAGGCAATTAAAAAAGAATTAAGAAATTTTTCAAAAAATTACATAGAAAATTTTAATAAAATAGAAAAATTTGTAAAATCTGAAATAGATGAAATTTTAACTCTTAAAAAAAACAATAAATCTATAATTCCTGAGATAAGTTTTAATCAGATAGATCAGGAAAATATTCAAGAAATAAGCAATATTAAAAAAAGAGGCTGTGTAATTATCCGTGATGTTTTTGATGACAAAATGATACAGAATTTGAATGAGAAATTAGAGAAATACATCGATGAAAATAATTATTATGAGGATCAAAAAAAAAAATCTAATTTAGATAAATATTTTAGTGACTTACAGTCTGCAAAACCTCAAATTTATGGTCTTTATTGGTCAAGAGCGCAGATTGAAATTAGACACTCAGAGCGAATGGCTAAAGTAAAAAAATGGCTTAATAATCTTTGGATTTATGAAAACTCTGAATATAAAGTTTTTGATCCAAATAAAGAATTATCTTATGCAGATAGAGTAAGAAGAAGAGAGCCAGGGGATGATACTTTGGGACTTTCTCCTCATTGTGATGCTGGATCAATTGAAAGATGGACTGACAGTTATTATCAAAAAATTTATAGAGATATTTTTTCTGACAACTTTGAAAAATATAATCCATTTGAAGCAAAGTATAGAGATAGAACAATAGAGTTCGAGTCTCCTGCAGTTGCACATGTATTTAGAACATTTCAAGGATGGACTGCTTTAACAGAGCAAGGACCAAGTGACGGAACTTTACAATTAATACCTATTGCTAAAGGAATTGCTTATGTTTTAACCAGAGCATTACTAGATGATGTTGAAGAAAATGAATTGTGCGGATCAAAACTTGGTAGAGCTTTATCAGTAAATAAAGATTATCATTCATTACTGTTAAAAGGTTTAGTTTCAATTCCAAAAATGAAGCCAGGTGACACTGTTTGGTGGCATCCGGATGTTGTTCATGCCGTTGAAGACAAGCATTCAGGAAAAAATTATTCAAATGTTGTTTACGTTGGTGCAACGCCTTATTGTAAAAAAAATCTAGATTATACATTAAAACAATCAAAAAAATTTTTGGAAGGAAAGAGTCCACCAGATTTTGCGTCTGAAGATTATGAAATTAACTATAAAGATAGAGTTAAATTAAAAGATTTAAACTCTTTAGCTAAGAAACAATTAGCTTTAGAAGAATGGAATTAATTATTTAAAAGATCTTGAAGTTTATTTTCTTTTTCTAATGCTCTTACTTCATCATAACCACCAATATGCTGGTTATCAAAAAAAATTTGTGGAATAGTTCTTTTTCCATTAGCTTTTTTAATCATTTCATCCATTGCTCCATCAACTTTTGAAATATCAATTTCATTATAAGGCGCATTATTTCTAGCTAATAATCTTTTTGCAGCCTCACAATAATTACATAGCGGACCTGTATACATGGTAATTTTTTTCATTAACTATAGATAGTCACCTTTTTTAATTTTACTAGCTATTTCTTTTCTAGAATATTCAAATTTTTTTCGATGTTTTATACTTTTTTGGTTTACTCTTTTTCTCCATAACCTGAAAGATGATGGTTTTAGAGATCTTCGCATAATTTTAATTACATCAGATTCTTTCTTCCCTGTTTTTTTTTCAATTTCCTCGAAAGTGATCCTATCTGCCCAGGCTGCCCAAATGATCCAATCCGGATCGTCCATTTTGGGCTCAGGATTTTTGACTCTTGTAATTGGTCTGTGACCTTTTTTTTTCATAAATCCTTTATATTTGAAAAAAATATTTAATGCATTTTTTTTAGCCTTTGATATTATGTTTCAGATAGTCCTTCTTAGCCATCTTTAGCTCCCGGTTTTTAAGGACTATCCTTTTATATGCTCCCCCTAGATTTTATACTTTATCTACAGATAATTATTTTTTTATTTATTACACCCGGAACTCCCAGGATTGTAATTATCTCTTATTCAATGAATTATGGAGTCGGAAAATGTATATGGTCTGCTTTAGGTGATGTAACAGCAAATTTGATTCAAGCAACTTTAGTTATTTTTGTCATTGGATCTTTTTTTTCAGAGAACTCAATCATACTTAATGCGTTTAAATGGATTGGAATAATTTATTTATTATATTTAGCTTATGATATTTATAAATCTCGACCAAAAAGTATTTCAAGCGAAGGAGAAATAGAAAAAAGTAACTTATCTTTTTTTAGAGATGGTTTTTTAGTTGCAGGTACAAGCCCTAAGGCTTGGATGTTTTTTCCTTTTATTTTTCCTCAATTTATTGACTTTAATTCTAATTTATTGGTTCAATTTGCAATTTTAATTACAACTTACATCGTTTTAGATTTTTTATCTTTGATTGGTTATGCAATGCTCGCACAAAAATTAATAAAGTGGATAACTGCTAATCCAAAAACAATTAATACAATTTCTGCGAGTGTTTTAGTAATTATTGCCGTAATAATTGTTGTAACTCAACAATATTAATTAGATTTGGCCTTTATTGCCACTTGCATAAAATAAAATTTCTTTATTTAATCATTACATAATTAATTAATTAAAGAGGAAATAAAATGAGATTAAATAAAATAATTTTAAGTTTTGTTTCTGCATTAGTAATTTTATTCTCAACTTCAGTTGCATCATTTGCAAAAGTTGTTGGTGACAAAATTATTTTAGGTGCTGCTATTTCCCTAACTGGTAAATACTCATCTAATGGTGTTCATACTCAAAATGGTTATAACATGGCCGTTGACAGAATTAACAGCATGGGTGGTGTTAAAGTGGGTGGAAAGACTTACAAGTTTGACATTATTTATTACGATGATGAATCAAACCCTAAGAGAGCCGCACAACTTGCAGAAAGATTAATATCACAAGATGGTGTTGAGTTTATGCTTGGCCCTTACAGTTCTGGTTTAACTAAAGCGATTGCACCAGTAACTGAAAAATATGGTGTTCCAATGGTTGAAGCAAATGGTGCATCTAGATCTTTGTTTACAAAAGGTTACAAATATCTATTTGCTGTATTAGCTCCGGCTAACTTATATCTTGATGTTGCTATCGAAACAGCGGTTGAGTTAAATGGTGGAAAACCAGTAAGAATTGCACAAGCATTTGAACAAGATGCATTCTCACAAGACGTTAGATTAGGTATTTTAGATGCTGCAGAAAGAACTGGTTCTAAAATCATAATCGACGATAAATTACCTAAAGAGCTAAATGATATGGCTGCTACTTTGGTTAAAGTAAAACAAATGAAACCAGATGTACTTGTCGTGTCAGGCCACACAAAAGGCGCGTTAACTGCGATCAGACAAATTGCTGAAATGAAAGTTGATGTTCCTATGTTGGCTATGACTCACTGTGATGCTGCAAAGCTATCTAAACAGCATGGTAAAAATTCACAGTATGCACTTTGTGCTTCTCAATGGCACAAGTCATTAACTTATAAAGATGACTTCTTTAAAGATGGTATGACTTATGCGGCAGACTTTGAGAAAGAGTTTGGATACGATCCACCTTACCAATCTGCTGAGTCTTCAGCTGCTTTATTGGTGTTCAAAGATGCATTTGAAAGAGCTAATTCTTTCGATCAAAAGAAAGTAAGAGATGCTCTTGCAGCTACGAATATGCAAACATTCTATGGAAATATCAAATTTGCACCTGGCGGTCAGAACGTTGACAAGCCAATGGTACTTTTCCAAGTAATGTGTGATGCTTCAGGAAGTTGTGAAAACAAAGTTGTTGCTCCATTAAAATGGGCTTCTGCTAAGTTGATTCATCCAATTCCTAAGTGGTCAGAAAGATAAAATAAAATACTAAAGCCCCCTAGTCATAGGGGGCTTTTTTTTATATAACCCAAAAATACTTTTTATGGATTTTCTTGTATTTCAATATCCTATGATAACTCTTCAAGCTTGCTTGGATGGTATTTTGCTAGGAGTTTTGTTTGCATTGATTGCATATGGAATGGCACTTCAATGGGGTGTGATGAATATAATTAACATTGCACAAGGAGATCTTGTAATTTTAGGAGGATACATTGCATACTTTATGTATCTCTATGGTATTCATCCAGCATGGGGAGTAATTGTTGCGCCAGTAATAATGTACTTTGTTGGTATAGCGATTTACAAACTCGTAATTAACAAAGTAGTAGATAGAGATCTATTTATCTCTATTTTAGCTACATTTGGAATAAGTATTCTTTTCATGCAATTAATGAATTTTGCATTTGGTGCAGACGTAGTACTTGCAAATTCTGGTTATGGAACAACTATGTTATTTGATAATAACGTTGTGTTACCAAATTCAAAAATATTTTCAGCGTTTATTAGTATTGTATTTGCAGTTTGTTTGGTTATTTACATGAAAAAATCAAAGCTAGGACGTGCAATTAGAGCTACAGCTCAAAATGCAAGAGCTGCAAAGATTTTAGGTGTCGATACAGAAAAAGTTTATGCCGCAACATTTGGAATAAATGCTGCTCTTTGTGGTGTTGCTGGTGCTTTGATATCTATAACCTTCACAATTCATCCTTACATGGGATTGCCCTACACAATTAGATCTTTCATGATCGTAATTGTTGCAGGATTAGGAAACTTACCTGGTGTAGCAATGTCGGGAATGGGATTAGGAGTATTTGAAGAATTTGCAGATTATATACTGGGTACAGAATTTAGAATTGGTTCAGTATTTTTATTATTAGTGTTAATCCTAGTTTATAGAAGATTTAAACTTTCAAGAAAAAGAGAATATTTAAAGTAAGATTGAGATGAAAAATGAATAAGAATTTTGTTTTATATGCTGCAATCTTAATATTTGGATTAGCTGCCCCTTTTATATTTCCTGCCTTTAAAGTTCAGCTATCTATCCTTTGTGTTTTAATAGTTCTTGCTACTACTTGGAACATCCAAGGTGGGGAGATGGGCTATAATTCATTTGGAAATATATTATTTTATGGATTAGGAATGTACCTATGCGCTTCTGTTCAAGTTGGAATGTTTTTTCCATTAGCTGAATGGACGGAGAGTGGAGGGGAAAAAACATTTGTTCATACTCCAACACAGTTTTTTCAAGGTATGGCAGTTGGACTAGTCGTAGCTGCTGTAGTTCCAACTATTGTAGCTGGTTTGATAGGATATTCTATTCTTGGGCTTAGAGGACATTATTTTGCAATTTGTACATTAGGTTTAGGTGTAGCTGCGGGTGAAATTTCTGGTGGAATAGAAATTATTGGAGCAGGTCAAGGCTTTACTACACCACCTTTTCCAAATGTTGGCAGCTTAGAAGCAAGGGGGGAGTTTTTCTATTTCTTAAGCTTCTTCACATTAGTGCTCACATTCATCGCGGTTCGTTCAATCTATTCTACAAGATTTAAATTAATACTTAACGCTATTAGAGATAATGAGGATAAAGCTGAAGCAATGGGTATTGAAACAATGAAGTATAAAATTATTGGCTGGATGATCTCAGCTTTCTTCTGTGGATTGGCAGGAGGAATAATGGGTGGCTTAGTTGGATACATCGATTCAACAGATGTTGCATTTGACGGAAGAGAGATGGGAGTATTCATGGTTCTGATGGCAATACTTGGAGGTAAAGGAACTCTTTGGGGCCCAATTATTGGTGCAACTATATTTCACATTTTTAAAGAAGGCTTTTGGACATTCTTTTTGGGTTGGCAGTATGTTGCTCTAGGAGTTTTGATTGTTGTAATTGTGATTTATTTCCCAGAAGGAATTATGGGATGGCTTAGGGAAAAATATCCAGAGCGATTTGGTGAAGTAGTTGATGAAAAAGATCGTAAAGCACAGGTAGAACTTAAATGAGTATTTTAGAAGTTAGCAATGTAAGTAAATCTTTTGGTGGTGTTAAAGCTAACGTTGATATTTCAATGAATGTTGAAAAAGGGAAGATAGTTGGATTGATTGGACCAAATGGTTCAGGAAAAACTACATTATTTAATTCGATTGTAGGAACTTACCCAATCGATAATGGATCTATTAAATTTAATGGAAAAGAAGTTTCTGAGTTACCAGTCCCTGTAATTGCTAAGTTAGGATTATTGAGAACTTTTCAGCAAACAAGAATTTATGGAAAGCTTAATTGTATAGAAAATATGCTTATTAGTCATAAGGGTAGTGACGCAGATTTAATGAAAATATTTTCAAAGATTCCAAAAGAATTATCAGATAAAGCTGAAAATTTATTAAATTTTGTGGGATTATATCAAAAAAGAAAGCTAAGAGCTGGAGATTTATCTTTTGGTCAACAAAAATTACTGGAGCTTGCTATGGCATTAATGAATGAACCTGAGATGTTATTACTTGACGAGCCTACAGCTGGGATTAATCCAACACTAATAAATGGTATTATTGATAGATTAGTTAAAGTTAACCAAGATTTTGGAATAACTCTTTTGGTTATTGAGCACAACATGAGAGTCATTATGCAACTAGCAGAGAATATTTTCTGTTTAGCTCATGGTAAAATGTTAGCCAATGGATCACCAGATGAAATTAAAAATGATAAACGTGTCATTGACGCGTATTTAGGAGCTCAATAATGTCTAACCAATATGAAGTATTAGGAAAAGCTCCGACACCAGATGATTTAAAAAAATTATCTCCAAACGAAGTCCATTTAACTATTAAAAATTTAAATGCAGGTTATGGAAAAATGGAAATTTTACATAACTTTGATTTATTCGTAAATAAAGCTCAGTCTTTATGTTTAATTGGACCTAATGGTGCAGGTAAATCTACAATTCTTCATTCAATTTATGGTTTTACAAATATTTTTTCTGGTCAAATAGAACTTGAAGGAAAAGAAATTACAAATCTTACCCCAGCAGAAAAGTTAAAGTCAGTTGGTATAGCTTATATATTGCAAGATAACTCTGTATTTCCAGATATGACAGTAGAAGAAAACTTATTAATGGGAGGATATATAAAAGAAAAAACAGACGAGTCATATGAAGAGGCTGAAAGAATTTTTGAAAAGTATGAAAGGTTAAGAAATAGAAGAAACCAACCAGCAAAAGTTTTATCTGGTGGGGAGAGAAGATTGCTAGAAATATCTAGAGCATTAGTTATGAAACCTTCAGTACTTTTAGTAGACGAACCGTCAATTGGACTTGAACCCAGATATATTGAGATGGTTTTTGAAATATTAAGAGATCTTCAACAAAATGAAAAAAAAACAATCATTCTAGTAGAGCAAAATGCCAAAAAAGGATTGGAGTTTGCAGATATAGGATACGTTTTAGTATCTGGGCAAACTGCAATTGCAGGTAAAGGAGACGATTTACTTCAAAATCCTGATGTTGGTAGACTGTTCCTAGGTGGATAATGATTAATAAAAATTTTTTCTTTAAAGGATATAGATCTATATTTACTCATGATAGTCCAGCTATAGCTCTTACTTGTTGCTTTATAGCAATTGGTGCTCTCTTTAAAAATTTAGGTTTTAATATTCAGGAAAGTATTTTTTCAACTGTTTTAACTTATGCTTTACCAGGTTCATTAGTAATGGCAGAGTCAATGTTGATTGGAGCATCTTTATTAAATATTTTTCTAGCAGTTTGGTTTGTAAATGCTCGACTTTATCCAATGGCTGTATCTTTATTTCCATTAATGATGCACAAATCTCAACCTAAGTGGAAGTATTACTTTTCTTGTCATTTTATTGCTGTTTCAGCATGGTTAATCATGAAAAGCAATTATAAGAAAATTCCAAAAGAATATAGGATTGATTATTGGATTGGAATTGGAAGTGCAACAGTAAGTGTATCTGTTATTGGAACATTTATAGGTTTTTATTTTTCAGAATTCATGAATAAAGATATGATGATTGGATTGGCAATTCTTAATCCAGTATATTTTTTATGTATGATGGTTGGAGCGTCAAAAACTATACAAGTTACATTATCTGTCTTACTTGGAATAATTTTAGGACCAATTATTTATTTATTTTCACCTGAATGGTCAATTCTGTCAGCAGGTGTAATCGGTGGAACTATAGCCTACTTAGTTGGAGAGTTTAATGTCAGCTAATATTGTTTATGCAATTTTAGTTACATCTCTTGCTACATTTTTGTCTAGATTTTTAGGTGCTCTGACTTCTCAAGGTATTAAGGAAACATCAAAACTTTTTAAGTGGTTTAATTGTTTAGCCTATGCAACTTTAGCAGCATTAATAACAAGAACCATAATTTTTCCTGCTGGCGTATTAATAGAAGCTAGTTATTACAGTAGATCAATTGTTGTATTTTTATCTTTGTTTGTTTTTTTTATTTCTAAGAAAAACTTTGTTTATCCTACAATTTTCTCAGCTATTTGTATGGCAATAATTAACAATTATATCTGATTAAATTGATTTATAAAATAAGTTAAAATAAAATTTAGTATGCAAAAAATTATCGGCATAGACATTCAAAAACACGATAAATCAGATAGGATTATAAAAATTAGTTTAGAAAATGATATTATAGATAAATTAATTTTCCCTTTTAATAAATTTGATTTAACAGCATTAGAGCTAAAACCATTTACAAGATTTACTTTAGCTAAAAGTTTAGATGATTTAACAAATAATAAGCTAAGCGAATTAATGAACTCAATTATTAGAGATAGATCTACAGGTTGCTTTATTATTGGACCAAAAAATATAACTCCAAAAATTAATGATACATTTTTAGTTAAATTATCAACTGCAATAGCTCATCTAATTGGTGTGCCCAATCATGATGCCATGGCAGGAAAATATTATGCTCGTTTTCATGTTAAACATGAAGATAGTAGTGACTCTTATTTAAGGAAAGCTTATAGGAATATGGACCTTCATACAGATGGAACATATGTTAAAGATATAACCGATTGGTTAATTATGACAAAAATTGATGAGCAAAATGTTGAAGGTGGTGAAACAGCCATGTTGCATCTTGATGACTGGGAACATTGTAATGATTTATATAATGATCCAGTAGGAAGACAGAATTTTGTTTGGGGATCACCGAAAAGTAAAAATATTGATTACAAGGTAGAGCACCCAGTTTTTTCGACTGATAAAGAGGGAAGACCAACGATATCTTATATAGATCAATTTCCAGAACCTCAAAATATGGAACAAGGTAATTTTTTACAAAGATTATCTGATGGATTAGAGGAAAGTAAAAATAAAATAATTACGAAATTACCTGTTGGATTCTCTGTGATTGCAAATAATTATTTCTGGCTTCATGGAAGAAAACCTTTCAAAGAAAACAAGGAATTAAGCAGAGAATTACTAAGAATTAGAGGTTCTTTTTTTGTTAATTAATTCAATATAATCAATATAAAGTATCCAAAATTATGAATTTAGGTTTTATTGGTACTGGAAAAATTGCAGCTTCAGTGATTACTGGAATATGTAAATCAAAAATTTCTTACAAGAAAATTATTATTTCTCCAAGAAATAAAAAAATAGCTCTTGGTTTAAAAAGAAAGTTTAAAAAAATAGTTATTGCAAAAAATAATCAACAAATTGTAGATCAATCTAATTGGGTATTTTTATCTGTTACACCTACTGTTGGTGAAAAAATTATTAAAGATTTAAAATTTAAATCGACCCAAACGGTTGTTAGTTTTATTTCGACAATTACTTTATCTCAATTAAAAAAAGCAATTAAAGTAAAAGCAAAAATTGTAAGAGCAATACCACTGCCTCCAATTTCATTAAAGAAAGGTCCTGTACCTATTTGTCCCCCTAATTCAAAAGTTAAAGCGTTTTTCAATAACTTAGGCACAACTGTAGAAATTAAGAATGAAAAATCGTCTATAAATTTTTGGTCAACCTCTGGCATGATGGCACCTTTTTATGAGATTTTGAGAGTAATGACTGATTGGTTGGTAAAAAGAGGGGTAAAAAGAAATAATGCTCAAAAATATATTACTTCTTTATTTTTAGCTTTATCTGAAGATGCTGTAGTAAATTCAAAAGAAAATTTAAAGAATTTAGTAAAAGAGTCTCAAACGCCAAAAGGTTTAAACGAACAAGGTGTGAAAGAATTAACTAAAGCTGGATTTTATAGATCTCTAGAAAGAACATTAAATAGTATTCACAGAAGACTTAACAAATAAATCAAATGTCTGAAAATATTTTAGAGATTAATAATTTAAGTAAATATTTTGGTGGATTAGCTGCAGTTGCAGATTGTTCAATAAAAGTTAAAAGAGGAACTATCACTGGTATCATTGGGCCTAATGGATCTGGTAAAACAACTTTATTTAATTTAATTGCTGGAAACTTAAAATCCTCTGGTGGTAATGTTGTTTTTGATGATGAAAATATTACAGATGTTCCATCTTATGAATTATTTTCTAAAGGGTTGTTAAGAACATTTCAAATTGCACATGAGTTTTCAAATTTATCTGTTTTAGAAAATTTAATGATGGTTCCAGGAAATCAATCTGGAGAAAAAATAATGACAGCATTATTTAAACCAGGTTTAGTTGCACAAGAAGAGGCTGTGGTTAAAGAAAAAGCGAAAGAAGTTGTTGAATTTTTAAATTTAGGACATTTATCAAATGAGCTTGCTGGAAATCTTTCAGGCGGACAAAAGAAATTATTAGAACTTGGAAGAACTATGATGGTTGATGCAAAATTAGTATTATTAGATGAAGTAGGGGCTGGAGTTAACAGAACTTTGTTAAAAGATCTTGGAACTGCAATAGAAAAGTTAAATAAAGAAAAAGGTTATACTTTTTGTATGATTGAACATGATATGGATTTTATTGGAAGATTGTGTGATCCAGTGATTGTAATGGCTGAGGGGTCAGTATTATTTGAAGGAAGTGTTGAAGAAGCAAAAAAAGACGAGAAAGTTATCGAAAGCTATCTTGGAAGAGGATCAAAATTAAAGGATAAAAATTAATGGCATATTTTGAAGGAATAGAAATGACAGGTGGTTATGGTAATGGTCCTGACATTATTAGTTCGTGTTCAGTAAATGTTAATAAAGGTGAAATAGTTTCTATTTTAGGTCCTAATGGAGCTGGTAAATCAACAGCCATGAAAGCAATGTTGGGATTGCTGAATTTAAAGTCTGGATCAGTAAAGATTGATGGTAAGGATATTTCAAAATTATCTCCTCAAGACCGTGTTAAGCAAGGTATTTCTTTTGTGCCACAGACTAAAAATGTTTTTGCAGGGATGACTGTTGAAGAAAATTTAGAAATGGGTGCATTTCTTGTTGAGGATGAAATCAAAAATATAATTGAGGAAATTTATGAACTATTTCCAATTTTAAGAGAGAAAAGAAATCAGTTGGTTGGTGAACTTTCTGGAGGTCAAAGACAACAAGTAGCTCTAGGTCGAGCTTTAATGATTAAACCCACTGTTTTAATGTTAGACGAGCCAACTGCCGGTGTATCACCAATTGTGATGGACGAATTATTTGATCACATTGTAAAAGTAAAAAGGACAAACGTTGCTATCTTAATGGTAGAACAAAATGCAAAACAAGCCTTAAGCATTTCAGATAGAGGCTATGTATTAGTGACTGGAGAAAATCGTTATTCAGGAACTGGAAAAGAGTTATTAGACGATCCAAGAGTAAGAAGCTCTTTTTTGGGAGGGTAATATGGATTTTATAAATGCAATAATTCTTTTATTAAATTATATTTTCATTCCTGCATTAACTTATGGTTCTCAGTTAGCACTGGGTGCAATATTTGTAACACTTATTTATGGAATTTTACGATTTGCAAACTTCGCAACTGGTGACATGATGTCTTTTGGAACCATGGCAACGATTTTATTTACATGGTATTTTCAATCTTTAGGTGTTTCTTTAGGTGTTTTACCTACTGCTTTATTAGCTATCCCATTTGGAATAATTTTCATGATTCTTTACATGCTTTTAATAGATAAATTTGTATTCAAATATTATAGACATCAGAAAAGCCCTCCAGTTCAGTTTGCAATGGTAAGTATTGGTGTAATGTTTATAACTCAAGCGGTGGTAAGAATTATAATTGGGCCTGGTGACAGAAGATTTTTTGATGGAGAAAAATTTATTATTAAAGCCCGTGAATTTAAAGAGATGACGGGTTTAAATGAAGGTCTTGCATTAAAATCAACTCAAGTAATTACTATTTTTGTAACAATAGTTTTAGTTTCTTTATTATTTTGGTTTTTAAATAGAACCAAAACTGGAAAAAGTATGAAAGCTTATTCTGATAATGAAGATCTTGCTTTATTATCAGGTATTGATCCAAAAAAAATTGTTTTAGTTACTTGGATAATTGCTGGAATTTTAGCTACAATAGGTGGAGCATTGTATGGTTTAGATAAAAGTTTTAAACCGTTTACTTATTTTAACAATATGCTTCCAATTTTTGCTGCTGCAATTGTTGGAGGAATTGGAAACCCATTTGGAGCTTTTTTAGGCGGATATGTAATTGCTTTTTCTGAAATACTGCTCACTTACGCATATAAAAAATTCTTTATGTATATTTTACCAGAAAGTATGGAGCCAAATAGTTTGGTTCAGTTACTATCTACTGATTACAAGTTTGCAGTCTCGTTCTCTATTCTTGTAATTGTTTTAATTTATCGACCTTCGGGAATATTTAAGGGGAAAGTATTGTGAGAAAAAACCTAAATGTAATTGCAGCCTACAGCATAATGATGGTGCTTATTCTAATGGTTGGTATATTTCAATCTTGGAATATAGCTTTATCAATATTTAATCTTTGTTTGATTTCTGCAGTGATGACAATGGGTGCAAATATTCAATGGGGATATGCCGGTTTAATTAATTTTGGAATTATGGGCTATACTGCTTTAGGTGGTTTAGCTGCGGTATTGATATCTGTTGATCCTGTTCAAGAAGCTTGGAGGGCAGGAGGTTTCGACATTCTAATGTCGTTATGGCTTATAGTTGTAATGGTATTAGTTATACGCTTTATTTTAAAAAGATTTGAAAAATCAAAAATCAGAACATACAGCATAGCTGCAATAATAATTTCAGGTATTTTACTTATTAGATTTTCTGCAGAGCCTGGCATAGAAGCTATTGAAGCAGTTGATCCTGCTAAAACTGGTTTCCTGGGGGGATTTGGATTACCAATTATATTTTCTTGGATAGTTGGAGCTCTTTTTGCAGGGGGTTTAGCATTTATAGTTGGAAAAGTTGCACTTGGTCTTAGAGCGGATTATTTAGCAATTGCCACTTTACTTATATCTGAAATTGTTATTGCAATTATTAAACACGAGGATTGGCTCACAAGAGGGGTTAAAAATGTTATTGGATTAAAAAGACCTGCACCTTATGAAGTAGATCTTCAAACAACTGATTGGTTTATAAACTTAGTTGAAAAGTTTAATTCAGGAAAATTAAGTGTAATTGAGAATTTAGCTGATAGACAAGCTGCTTTAAACCAACTTGTTATTGAAGGTTCTTCAGTATTTGTAAAACTGTGTTATTCAGGGTTATTTTTAGTAGTAGTAATTATTCTTTTAATTTTAACTCAAAAAGCTCTTTATTCTCCCTGGGGAAGAATGATGAGAGCAATAAGAGATAATGAGGAAGCTGCAAATGCAATGGGTAAAAATGTTGTTAAGCAACATTTATTAATTTTTATTTTAGGTTCAGCTATAGTTGGAATTGCTGGTGCTATGTTGGTTACACAAGATGGTCTATTTACACCAGGAAGTTATAGACCCATGAGATATACATTCTTAATTTGGGTGATGGTAATTGTTGGAGGAAGTGGAAATAACTTTGGGGCAATTTTAGGAGGATTTGTTGTTTGGTTCTTATGGATTGAAGCTGCACCAATATCATTATTCTTAATAAACTTTTTCACTGCGGGAATTCCTGAAACAAATGCACTTAAAGCTCACTTAATAGAAAGTGTTCCTTATTTCAGATTTTTACTGATGGGATTAGGATTATTGTTTATAATGAGGTATCGACCTAAAGGTATACTTCCAGAAAAAATAGAAATAAAGTAAACATAATGAAATATATTATATTAGGTGCTGCTGCTGCTTGGGCTTTGTATATGGCTGATAAGTATTTATTCTTTTAATGAATAAAAATCTTTCGTTACTTATATTAAGCCAGATTTTCGCTTTTACAGCTGCACCGGTCACCGTTTTTTTAAGCGGTATAATTGGTTCAAAATTTAGTCCAATAAAATCTTTAGCTACTCTTCCAATGGCTTTGTCAGTTGTTGGAATTGCCTTATTCGCTTTTTTTGCTGCAAAGTTAATGAGTATAATTGGACGAAAATTAGGTTTTATTTATGCATCAGTAGGTACAAGCTTTGCATCTCTTTTAACTGCGTACTCTATAATAATAGAAAGCTTTATCTTATATAATTTGGGATGCTTTTTAATTGGTGGAGGAATAGCTTTCAGTCATCAATATCGTTTTGCAGCAGTCGAGGTTGTAGATAAAGATTACGCACCAAAAGCAATTTCTATCATTTTGTTAGCGGGAATAGGTTCGGCATTTATTGGTCCAAATATTGCAAACATTGCGAAAGAATTTATTTCAGATCATATGTATGCAGGTTCTTATCTTGCACTTGCCATTTTATCTATCTCATCAACAATATTTTTAATTTTTTATCAGGAACCAAAAATGATATCTAGTAATCAATATAAAACTGGAAGAAGTTTTTTTAAGCTTATCTCTCAACCTAGATTTCTACAGGCACTCATAGCTTCAGCTTTTGCCTATGCTGTAATGACTTTTTTAATGACAGCAACTCCTATAAGTATGCATCTGATGGAGAAAATAAGTTTAAGCAAGACTGGATTTGTTATTCAGCTTCATATAGCAGCCATGTTTTTACCTTCACTAGTTACAGGAAATTTAATTAAACGGTTTGGTCATAGTAAAATAATGTATTTGGGAGTTTTATTGTTTTTAGTCACAATTATTACCAGTTTATTTGAACAGAATTATATTAACTATATGGTTGCTCTTATTTTCCTGGGGCTAGGGTGGAATTTTTTATTCATTTCAGGAACAAGCTTACTTGTTTTATGTTACAGAGAAGAAGAAAAATTTAGAGCTCAAGGGTATAATGATTTAATTGTTTATTCTATACAAGCATTAGCCAGTTTGTCTGCTGGAGTATTTCTTAGCTTAACTAGCTGGAAAACTATGAATTTAATATGTCTGATTTTTCTAATTATCATAGCTCTATCTACCATAAGAGCTGATTTAAAAAAAAACCCCAGTAATTAAATTACTGGGGTTTTTTGAATTAAGATAAAAAATTATCTTTGTTTTTTAGTTTTGAATTTTCCGCCTTTAACTTCTTGTTCTAAGAAAGAACCTTCAGCTTCACCAACATCAGTAAAAGTTACTCCAGTAGCACCTTCGTAATTTATCTTTTTACCTTTTGCTAATAAATCTAAACCTTTCTTAAGCTCACCTGGATAAATTTTAGTTCCAGGAGCGTTAGCAACATCCATTACATGTTTTGCAATAGATGCTCTGTCAGCAGAGTTACCTGCTTGCATTGCAAGAACGATTAAAGCAGCTGCATCGTAAGATTCACCTGTGTAAGGACCAGAAGCTTCTACACCTCCAGCTTTTGCAACATCAGCAAATATACCTGCACCTTTACCAGTAGAACCTGGTAATGATCCAAATGATTTGCTTAAATCTTTTCCGAATGCATCAACTAAAGATTGACCAATCATACCATCTGATAAAATAAATCTATCAAAAGCACCAGAGTCTAAAGAAGCTTGAATAATTCCTTTTCCTCCTTGGTCAAGATAACCAATAACTGCTACAGCATCACCACCAGCAGAAGCAAGAGTTGCTACCTCAGATGAGTAATCTGCTTTTCCATCTTCGTGAGCAGTTACAGTTGTAACTTTAATACCATGAGCTTCAACTGCCGCTTTATATACATCAGCTAAACCTTTACCATAGTCATTGTTAGTATAAGTGATTGCAACACTTTTTACTTTTCTATCTTTAGTTATGTCAGCTAAAATTTGACCACCTCTAGCATCTGATGGAGCAGTTCTAAAGAAGTACCCTTTATCATCTAGAGTTGTTAATCCTGGAGAAGTTGCAGAAGGTGAAATCATAACTACACCATTTGGTACTGCAACGTTAGTTGCAATAGCACCAGTTACACCTGAACAGTCTGCTCCCATGATTGCAGCTACACCACCTGAAATTAAACCTTCAGCTGCAGCTGTTGCCGCTGCTGAGTCAACGCAAGTTGAGTCTGCTCTTACTGGCTCAATTTTTTTTCCACCTAATAGTGAACCTGAATCAGAAGCTTCTTTAAACGCAAGCTCTGCAGATGCAGCCATAGCTGGAGTTAGAGATTCAATAGGACCAGTGAATCCTAAGATGATCCCCATTTTAATATCTGCCATTACTTTTGTTCCAAAAATAGAAACAAACATAAAAGCAGCGATAAATAGTTTTCTCATTATCTTCCTCTTTATTGTTAACAATTTATAAAAGCCAATTTAAGTATGAATACAATTAATATTCAATGACAAAATTATCCTATTTTATAGAGGTTAATTGCTAGTGATTATCTTATTGAGAAAGGGTCTAGAGAAGGTTCGTCAGATGTATAGAACCATGTTGTTTTTACTCTTGTATAGTCTTTAATTGAGTCAATTCCTGCTTCTTTACCATATCCGCTATCCTTGATACCTCCAAAAGGAGCAGAAGGTGAAATTAATCTATAAGTATTTACAAATGTTATTCCTGCCCTAATTGCTTTTGAAACTCTCATGCCTCTTGATAGATTATTTGTATAAACCCCAGATGATAATCCATATTGATTATCATTCATTTTTGAAATTACTTCCTCCTCTGTATCAAATTTCATTACTGATAATACAGGTCCAAATAATTCGTTTTCTGCTACAGGCAGATTATGATTGTCACATTCAATAATTGTTGGGGGAAAGTAATACCCTTTATTTGAAAAAGAATGTCTTTTACCTCCACACTTAATTTTTCCACCTTGATCAATTGTCTCTTTAATATTTTTTTCTATTACTTCCAATTGTTTAAAATTACTTAAAGGTCCCATCTCTGTTTCTGGATCCATTGGTGCTCCAATTTTTATTTTTGATGCACGATTTGAAAGCTTATTTAAAAATTCATCGTAAATTCCTTTTTGCAAATAAAGTCTTGATCCTGCTATACAACTTTGTCCACTTGCACCGAATATACCTGCAGTAATTCCATTTATTGCATTTTCTTGTTCTGCATCATCAAATACTGCAACAGGGCTTTTTCCACCTAATTCCAAACTTACTTCAGATAAATTTTCAGCAGAGTTTCTAATTATATGTCTCGCTGTTTCAGGACCTCCAGTAAATGCAACTTTTTCAACTAGATTGTGCGTAGTTAAACTTTTACCACAAGGATCCCCAAATCCAGTAATGACATTTACTACACCTTTAGGGATACCAGTTTTTTCAACCAATTTTGCAAATTCAAATAAAACAGCAGGGGCAAGTTCAGAGGATTTAATTACAACTGTGTTACCCATTGCAAGTGCTGGTGCAACTTTAGTAGCAGTTAAAAACATTTGTGAATTCCAAGGAATTATTGCAGCTATGACACCTATAGGTATTCTAGTTGTTATTGCTTGAACATTAGGTTTATCTATTGGCAAAACTGTTCCTTCAACTTTATCTGCCAAACCAGCATAATAGTCGTAATATTCTGCTATATAAACTGCTTGTTTTTTTGTTTCTCTATAAAGTTTTCCAGTATCAATTGTTTCTATTTCTCCTAGCATTTCTGCATTCTTTCTCAATTGATCTCCAATAGCTCTTAAGTATTTAGCTCTTTCTCTAGGAAGTAGCTTCGGCCATTCTCCCTCAAATGCTTTTTGAGCAGCTTTAACTGCATTATCAACATCTTTAGCACTTGCTTCTGGAACAACTGCCCATGGCTCATTATGTTCTGGATTTAAAGTTTCAAATGTTTTTTTACTTTCAGAGTCTACCCACTCACCATTAATAAACATTTTATATTGTTTAAGTTTACTCATTTGATCCAATAAAGTTTTTGATCGATAAATTTACATCATCAGCACACTCAATACCACAAAGATGTTTTCCATCTTTAATGATCTTTAATTGACTTTTAGAGATTAAAGCATTCAATTCTTGAGACATTTTCACAGTTGAGCCAATGTCGTATTCACCTGTCATAACTAGCGTATTAGCTTTAATTTTATTAAAATCTTCATCATTTTTATGATTAACGAATAGCTCATAAACCCTTAGAAAATTATTCATGTTATTTGCAGACAAAATTGAACTTATTTTTTCATATGTTTCCGGATTATTTTCTAAATATTTATCAGTAAACCATCTCTTTAACGCTTGCTTTGAAAGTTTTAATTCTTGTTTTGCTTGTTCAAACCTTTGATTAACAATTTTTTGTTGTTCCTCAGTTCTTTTATAAATAGAGCATAGAAGAGTTAAAGTATGTAATCGTTCATTATGTTTTGTTGCAAAATTTCGTGCAATTAAAGATCCTATAGAAAAACCTACAAGGTGTATTTTTTTAATATTAAGATGGTTCAAAAGTTCTATTAGTTGGTCAGAAAAATCATCAAAACTTATTTGCTTATTTTCTAATGAGGATTTTCCATGACCTAAAATGTCATATGCAATAGTTGAATGATAATTAAAAAATTCAAGCTGAGGCTGCCATATTTCATGAGTAAGGCCAACACCATGCACAAATACTATTGGAACATCTTGATCCTTTTTATTGAATAAGTAATAAGTTCCTGATGCAGTAGTTCCCGTCGTCATCAAGAATTATTTTGGCTTGATACCCATTTCTTTCATGTCTTGATATCTGTCACCAGTTCTTGCATGTGCTCTACCACTTGATGCCCCACCAATTGCAATAACAACCTCATCATCGAAGGGCGCATCATGAATAGTAAATTCATGAGTTAGGTAATATGGTCTCAATCCAGAATCTGTTTTATGCATCATAGGAATTGCAATTTTTGATCCAGCAGGTCCTCTTGTATTTGTAAAACTTAAATAGGAAGTTCCACCAACAGCATCTCTAAATTTATTACCAAACCTTAAAGTGTGAATAAAAGCTGAAGCATGTTCTATTTCACCGTTCAGTCCAACTACACCTGCTTTGCCATATGCTAATATTTTTTCAGGTGATCCTATTTCTTTAATCAATTCTGGAACAAGTAAATCACCTAGCTTTGGCGCAAGATCTAAAATAGTTGGTCTAAGATCTTCAACAAAACCTTGACCATGCCATGGATTTTTAAACACTGCAGCTACTGATACCATTAAAACCGGTTCTTTCGCTTCTTTACCACCTTCAATAAAAGTTTTGTCTACAAATTTAGTAAATTTTCTTAATTCTAATTTCATTTTTTTATTCTATGTTTGAAACTATCTCTTCTAAAACTGTATAATGCTTTTGGATCTACATCAACATCTATCACAGATGGCTTATTAGATTTAATTGCTGCTCTTACAGCTTCGCTAATCTCAGAAATTTTTTTTACTTTAAAACCTTTTGCACCATAAAGTTCTGCAACTTTATCAAAGGATGGACTGGTAATATCTGCACCTAAATATCTTTTTCCAAAAAAATCTTTTTGGTAAGCTTTTTCAGCACCCCAACTTTTATTGTTCATCACAATAGTTGTCGTATTAATCCCATATTCAACAGCAGTGCTCAATTCAGATATTGTCATGCCAAAACCCCCATCACCCATAAGACTAACAACGCTTTTTTTAGGCTTAGCAACTTTGACTCCAAGACCACATGCAAAAGAAAAACCAACTAAACCAAAATCCAATGGAGTAAATAATGAAGGAGGATCATAATATTCTAAAGCATCTGTAGCCTGCAAGCATAACGTTCCAGCATCTAGAGTAATTGCTGAGTTTGTTGGTAGCACTTTTCTTAATTGTTTAAATAGTCCTTTTGGTTGTATAGGAAAATTTGGACCCAAATTTTCTTTATTTCTATTTATCAAATATTCTTTTCTCTCTTTTAAATAAGAGTTAGTCCAATTTTTAACATTTAATTCAATCTTCTCTTTTTTAATCTCTTCGTAGAGTTGTTTAGTTGCAGTTGCAGCATCCGCGTGTATCTTTACTTTTACAGGAAAATATTTTCCAAGCATTGTTTTTTCTAGTTCAATTTGAATTATCTTTGCTTGTTTATTTATATTTTCATAGGAGTAAAAAGTTGAATTAAACCCTAAACGTGTTCCAATTGCTAAAATGACATCTGCATTCTTAACTAATCTTGATGCTACAGGATTTCCTCTTGGACCCATTTGTCCCGCATTTAATTTATGATCAAATGGAATTGCATCCCCATGACCTGCTGCTGTAACAATAGGTAAATTGCATAGCTCAGCTAATTTTATTACCTCTTTATATTTAGAATTATACTTTATTCCAGCACCAACAATAATTACTGAACATTTTGAGGACCCAATTAATTTTGCAGCTTTTTTGATATTTTCCTTATTTCCTTTTTGTTTGCTCTCATTTGTGAATGATTGTTTTTTAGTATTAATATTATAGGAGTTTGAAGCTGCTAATATATTTCTTGGTAAATTTACACAAACTGGTCCTTTTCTAGGTTTCATTGCTAAATTAAAAGCATCACTCATAATTTTTGGAATTATTTTTGAATTTTTTATAGTCCAAGTTTTTTTTGTAATAGGTTTAAACAAAGACTGTTGATCTAAACCTTGAAATGCATCTTCCATTTTATCTTTAGTTGAATACGAACCTGCAATTGCAACAACTGGAGAAAAAGCTGCTTTTGCTTGAGCAACTCCTGTAACTAAATTAGTAGCACCAGGTCCGTTTTGTCCCGCAATAATTACCCCGGGTCTATTGGATGCTCTTGCATAACCATCAGCCATATGTGTGCCAGTTCTTTCGTCTCTGACACCAATAAATTTTATACTTTTCTCATGATAAAGAGCATCAAACATTTCCATTGTTGCTGAACCAATAAGTCCAAAAACATGCTTTACTCTCTCTTTTTTTAATGATTGAACAGCAGCTTGTCCGCCGCTAATTCTTTTTCGTCTTTTATTCACGAAACTTTTTTTACTTCAGTATCAAAATCATCTTGGAAGTGAGGCATAACTTTCTCTGTGAAAAGTTTTATACTTTTCATACAATCTTTATGCTTCACACCTGGAAAATTAGACCAAACTTGTAAATTTTGTAAATTGAGTTCAGATTTTAATTCATGAATTTTATCAATTACATATTCGGGTGTTCCAAATAACATGTTTCTTTTATGTAAAAATTCATAATTTAATAAATCTAATTTACCTTTTGTCTCTGGTAATTCTTCACCTGGATCCATATGATTCCCTAAACCTCTCCAATGGCAAACCCATCTCATATAATTTACCATATGTTCACCAGCCTTCTCTTTTGCTTCTTCCATCGTATCTGCAACAAACATATCTCTCACAAGTGAAACACCTTCACCAAGTGGTATATTTTTCTTTGTTACTTCTGATCTTTTATTTTTATAAGCTTCAAATTTTGGCTTCAAAGCTTTTACAGTTGGTATCCACATGATAACATTGATGTTATTTTCAGCGGCCCACTCAATCGATCTAATTCCATCAACCACTTGATGAATTGGAGGATGTGGCTGTTGATATGGCTGTGGAACAACACTAATTTTTTTCATAGTACTGTCTTCCATATTCATAAATTCTTCACTAGGAGGACTCATATCATGCTGCCAGACATAATTTGGCGAAGGATAAGTATAAAATTCTCCTTGATGACTGAAAAATTTTTCACTCCATGCTTTTTTTAATACTTCTAAAGTTTCAGCAAATAATCTGAAATTTTTAGCCTGATCTTTTAAATCAGCCTCTTTGTTTAAATTTATTGCTTCTCTACCATAGATTCCTCTTGCTACACCCACTTCAACTCTTCCTTTAGACAATTGATCTAAGGTAGCAATATCTTCAGCTAATCTAATTGGATTGTGAAAGGTAATAACGTTTGCTGCCTGACCTATTCTAATATTTTTCGTTCTAGCAGCTGCATCTGCACCCATCATCAATGGATTAGTACAAGATTCCATTCCCTCATGATTAAAGTGATGTTCTGTAAACCAAATTGAATTCCATTTATTTTGATCACAGTATTCTGTGATTTCTTTAGTCTCATCTAACAACTGATGATAAGGTTTGTGTGTCCAGTTTGTGGTGTTACAAAAATAACCAAATTTCATAAAGCCTCCTTTAAAAGTTAATTTAAAGACGACCGATCCCACTTTCGTAAATCTATGAATTTATCGACGAGTTATGTATCGCTTTATATCCAAACATTATAATTACTAACGCTGATATTCAATAAATTTCTTTAAAGATTTATTAAGAAATTTTTCATAAATTTCACCGTTATTTTTGAATTTACTACCATTCAAAAATGATTTGTTCATTTTGAAATCATAGGAAGGTTCAAAGAAAAAAGGAACAGACAGTCTCTTACTTTTATTCCATAAAACTCTGTGATTTGTTGCTTTAAATTTACCTTTGCTTAGAAACTCTAATGCCCTTCCCGTATTTACTACTAAAGCATTTTTGTTGAATGGTACATCATACCATTTTTTGTTTTTTCTATTTTGCACTTGCAATCCACCTTTTCTATCTTGATAGAGAACTGTAAATATTCCACTATCAACATGTGTTTCACATCCAAGAGCAACCCCATCTTGTTTTGATATTTCCACTGGTTTTGTTTGGTTAGGGTAATAATTAAATCTTAATGTGCTTAATGTTTTTAATCTTGAAAAAGCTTTACCAGAAATATCAGGATTTTTTTTATTAAGTTTTATTACACTTTTAAACAATGTCTCACTCAATCTATAAATTTTATCAAAATATTTGTTTAAAATGCTTATTGAGCTTTTATTTAAACATTTCCCTAGATTAAGATGCTCTATGTATTGATTGTTTAGATTTGACGAATATTTTTTAGTTACCTTTAAATCACCTATATCTAAACCTTCTTTTCCATTTACATCATTAGGAAAATATCCTCTATATAGATTTTTATTTTTTTTATTCCATTTTTTGGGTGCTAATTTCCTCTTTTTGTTATCTGGTAAATTAAAAAATTTATTTCCCACCCCACATGTTTTTTTAATTACTTTTAAATTAATTCCATGACCTGTAATTTGAAAAAAACCAACTTTGATACAAGCTCTTTCAATTTCTTTAATTGTTTTAAATGCTCTCTGAGTTTCAAAATTATTTTTAATTAGTGAAGATATATTGATGGTTGGTATATATGTTTTAGTCATCTTCTTACTGGTGTTTCTGTTGCAATATATTGATCTCTAGCTTTTTCTCTAAAGTAAATATAAATTCCAGCAGTTATTATACACGCAACTCCAAACAATGTTCTACCAGATGGAATTTCATTAAATAAAAAATATCCAGGTATCATAGACATTATAATTAATGAATATTCAAACAGAGAAACTACAGAAGGAGAAGCAACAATGTAAGCTGAAAATATACAAAGAAATGCAATAGAGGCAACAAAACCAAAAAATAAGATAAATTTCCAAGTATATTCAATATTTGAAAACCATTCTCTAAAAATAAACTGCGTAGTTGGATCAAAGTCTGAGCTATTTAATTGTCCATTTCCCATGAACAAATAAATCAGACCACATAAAATTAGTGCTATTAAATAAAAATAAAATAATTGAGTATTCACGTCATCTTTATCAGACGTATATTTTGTTATGGTCATTGATGCTGCGTAAAAAAAAGCACATAATACTGGAAGCAAACTTTTGTATTCAAAGTCAGAAAAGTTTGGGTCTAGCACAATAAAAACTCCTATGAAACCAAATACAATTGCTGACCATCTTCTTATTCCAATAAATTCTTTCAAAAAAAATTTAGCAAAAATAGATACAAAAAAAGGACAAGAAAAAAATAAGGCATTTGCAGTTGCTAGTGGCATGTAAGTAAGAGAAATAAAGAAAGCTGAAAACGCTAAAAAGTGAAGAACAACTCTAATAATTGTCCAAACAGGATAATAAGTTTTTAGTGAAACTTTCTGATTTCTAAATTTTATGTAACTAAAAAGTAAAATAGCTGCAACAAAATATCTTCCAAAAAAGATTTCATAAAGTGAGGCTTTTTCAAAAATATATTTAATTAAAGAGTCCTGCATCGCAAATAATGTCATTGCAATGATTATTAAAATAATACCTTTAGAATTATTATCTTTTGTCATTTATCTAAGAGGTTTTTCAGTAGCAATAGATTGATTTTGTGCTTTTTCACGCATAAAAATATAAATACCACTTGATACTATTATTAAAATTCCAATCACTGTATTTAATGAAGGAATTTCATCAAAATATAACCATCCTACAAGTGGTGACCAAAATAATATTGAATATTCAAAAGGTGAAACAACAGCTGGAGAAGCTATACTGTAAGCAGTAAATAAAAAAAGAAATGCAAGAGTTGCTGTAACTCCAGTTGCAACCATTAAAAGAATATTAGAGTTAAAATCAACAAACCATTCCCTAAATATAAATTGAGAAGCTGGATGATCCGAATTGTTATATTGACCATCACCAATAATAAAATAAAAAATTATGCTAATAATTATTGCGCCAATATAAAATGTAAATGTTTGTGTATAAACACTATCCTTATCAGATGTTTTTTTAATTATTATCATAGATAATGAGTAACAAAGCGCACATAAAATAGGTAATAAGCTTAAATAGTTAAAATTACTAAAATCAGGATTTAATGTTACATAAACTCCAATAAATCCAACAACCACAGCAGACCATCTTCTTAATCCTATTTCTTCTTTTAAAAACAAATGAGCGAATATTGTAATTAAAAATGGTGTAACAAAAAATAAAGCTGTTGCAGTACCAAGCGGTAATACAGTCAAAGAAACATAAAAAGAACTGAAACCAAAGAAAAAAAGTATTACACGGGTAAAAGTTAAAAGAGGATATTGGCTTTTAAATACTATTGGTTTTTTTGTAATTATTAAAAATAATAAAATAAGCACAAAACTTACCACTGTTCTAATTAAGTAAATTTCATAAAGAGAAACAAAATTATAAATATGCTTCATAATTCCGTCCTGGACAGAAAAAACTATCATAGCAATCAATATGAAGACTATTCCTTTAGGATTATTGTTTTGAGCGCTCATTTATGCTCTATATCAAAAAAGAATATGTTTTAAAATTTATTAAATTTGTGCCATATTTAATTTATGATTTCTGAAGAAGATAAAATAATGATGGAAACCCTATATTGGTGGGGTATTCCAACTTTATTTAGGTGCAAAAATGATCCAGATCCTAAGAATTGTGACATTGCACTAGTTGGTGTTCCTCATAGCACAGGAAATGGAACTACAGAAAGAGATCAACATTTAGGGCCAAGAGCAGTTAGAAATATTTCTGCAATGTTGAGACGATCTCACTTTGATTACAAAATTGATCCTTGGAAAGAAAATAAAATTCACGATTTAGGAGATGTTCCTTTTCCAGAAGCTAATGATAATGAAAAATGTATAGAGAGAATTTCAGCATTTTATGATCATATTGAACAAGCTGAAAAGCCAGTTGTTTCAATTGGTGGAGATCACTCAGTAACTGGTGGAATTGTTCAAAGTTTAGCTAAAAAAAATTCAAAATTAACTAAAGGAAAAAAAATAACATTTCTTCATTTTGATGCCCACACAGATTGTTTTGAAAAATTAGATCATTTTTTAGGTGCAAAAAAATCAGCAGCACATTGGGCTTCTTATTTAGTTAAACAAGGGAATGTTGATCCACACACAAGTACTCAGATAGGTATAAGAGGAAATCCAAGAACATTAGATTGGTTACAGGCGAGTTACGATATTGGTTATCAAGTAATTACAATGGATGAATATAGAGAATGGGGTCATGAAAAATGTGTGAAAATGATTTTAGATAGACTAGGTGACAATCCAATTTATGTTACCTTCGATTTAGATTGTTTAGATCCAACAGTAGCTCCAGGAGTAGCAAATATAGAACCTGCATATAAAGGATTTAATATGGATGAGGCAAGAAAACTTATTCAATGTTTAAAAGGAAAAAATGTTATTGGTGGTGATGTTGCTTGTTTAATGCCAACAAAAGATAGTCCAAATCAAATTACAGCAATGGTTGCAGCTTCTATAATGTTTGAAATTATTTGTTTAATTTCAGTTTATCGTAACAAGTAATTTTAATTTAAAATAAATTCGGATGCTCTTTCAGCAATCATTAATGTTGGAGCGTTAAGGTTTCCACTTGTAATTTCAGGCATTACAGACGCATCAACTACTCTTAGATTTTCAACACCATGAACTTTTAGTTTTTGATCTACAACAGCCATATTGTCTACTCCCATTTTTAAAGTACAAGATGGGTGGTAAGCAGTCTCAGCTTTAGATCTGATGTATTCTTCGAATACCTTATTAGTTTGGGCATGTTCTCCTGGTCCAATTTCTTTTCCTGCAAAAGGCTTCAAAGAGTCTTGTCCTAAAATTTTTCTAGCTACATGAATACATTCTATTGTTTGTTTTAAATCATCCTCATGTTCTAGATAATTAAATTGAATTTTTGGATAATCATAAGGGTTTGAGCTGTTTAAAGTTATATGACCTCTACTTTTTGGATGGTTTGGACTTGCATGTAACTGGTAACCATGCCTATCTGGATCAACTAATCCATGATCGATTACAAAGGCAGGAAAAAAATGAAATTGAATATTTGGATACTCTCTTTCTGGAGACGATTTACAAAATCCTCCAGCTTCCAAGAAAGAAGTAGAACAAGGACCACTTCTATTCAAAAACCATTGAATTCCAATTCTAACCATATTTAACTTATTAACGTATGAGTATAAGGTGTCTTTAGTTTTACATTCTTGCTGAACATAAGTTTCTAAGTGATCTTGTAAGTTTTTTCCAACACCCTCTAAGTTATGAACAACATCAATTCCTTTATCTTTTAAGTGTTGGCTTGGACCAATTCCAGAAAGCATTAGTAATTGCGGTGAATTAATTGCACCTCCACTTAAAATTACTTCTTTATTGGCATAAATCTTTTCGACTTTATTTTTTATTTTTACTTCAATTCCAATTGCTTTTTTTCCATCAAAAATAATTCTTTCAACAAAAGCTTCTGTAAATACTTTAAGGTTTTTTCTTTTTTTAGCAGGATTTAAATAATACTTAGATACACTTGCTCTCTCTCCTTTATGGATAGTAACATCGTACATTCCAAAACCTTCTTGTTCTTTACCATTCATGTCGTTGTTTATTTTATAACCAGCTTCACCAGCTGAATCGACAAATGCTTTGAATAAAGGGTTTTTATTTTTAGATTGGTTTACTGGAAGTATTCCACTGCCACCCCGATATTCATTTTCTCCTTCTGACCATGTTTCAATTTTTTTAAAATAGGGAAGAACTTTTTCATAAGACCAATCTTCCAATCCAAATGATGCCCATCTTTGATAATCATTCGGATTACCTCTTACGAATACCATTCCATTATGCGCAGAACATCCACCAATCATTTTTCCTCTAGGACAGAATAATCTTCTGTTATGCAAGTGAGGTTCTGGTTCTGAATAATATTTGTAGTTATACTTTGGATCATGCATTGTGTATAAAATCGCAAGTGGCATGTTGACTTTCCAGATATCACTGGGTTTCCCAGCTTCAAATATTGCTACATTGTTTTGATCATTTTCTGTTAATCGATTTGCAAGTACACAGCCTGCACTTCCAGCGCCAATGATTAAATAATCGAAATTCATATAAGTTTTGAACTTAACAACTTTTCATAGTCATGAATAGATTTCATTTTTATGTCAGTTCTTTTAGCGGCTTCGTCAAACTTTCTGACTAGAATTGATGGCTTAAAGTAAGATTTATTCTCAAACTTTTTACTTTCTTTGTCATTTAAAACTCCGCCTTGTAATTTGAGGCTTATTTTTGACGCATCTGATAAAAAATCAAAATATATTTTGTCTCGAGCCAAATAACGTTTAGCCAAAACATGGTATTTAATTGGCTCAACAATTTTTTGTCCAAAAAATTTTTTTAAATACTGATATCCAATATTTTCATGCTCTCCATCTAATTTATTTTTAACTAATTCTTCAGGATCTTCTAAAAGAAAATGACCATAGTCATGAAGTAAACATGCACAAATTAAATCATCATTACATTTAGCTTTTTCAGCAAGCATTGCTGACTGAATCATATGTTCTGACATAGTTACTTTCTCACCAATGTACAAAGATTTGTTATTTATAAAATTTGAAATGATTTTATAAATTATTTTCATTTATTATTGTGGATGATCCCCTTCAACAGCTATACGATCCATTACTCTTTCAAAACCAAGCCCTTTATTTGGATAAAAATCAGCAATAGCATAATGCTGAACACTTCTATTATCCCAAATAGCCACTGCATTTTCGGTCCATTTAAATCTACAGGTAAGATCTAATCTTGCCTGATGTTCAAATAAATAATTTAATATCTCTTTACTTTCTTCTTTGTCCATACCAACAATTTCTTTTGTGTAAGTCCAATTTACAAAAAGAATTTTTTTGCCTGTTTCTGGATGAGTTCTTAAAATTGGATGAGTGTTTGAGTATTCATCCATATTTCCATTACTTTGCATTGCTTTATATTTATCAAGGAAAAACCCACCTCCAAGTGAAGAATGAACTGCTTTTTTATTTTTAATTTTATTTTTTATCTCTTCTTCTAGGGTCTCCCACGCAAGTTCCATGTTTGAGAAAACAGTATCTCCTCCAACTGGTGGAATTTTAATTGATTTTAAAATTACAGCTTTAGTTGGTTTTTCGTTATAGCTAACATCTGAATGCCAACCTTCACCCCATTGTGTTTTTTCTTCAGGCTTTTTAATTATTCTTATTATTTCAGGGAATTCACTTAAACCTCTTACATAAGCATGTGTTTCTAATGGTCCAAATTTTGAAGCTAGAGCAACATGTTGTTCTGATGTCAAAGGTTGATTTCGAAAAAAAATAACTTTGTGTTCTAATAATAAGTTATTTATTTTTTTAAAATTTTCATCTGAAACGTCAGTCAAGTCAATTCCACTTATTTCAGCACCCAATGCTCCTGATAATAATTTTATATCAATCATTTTTTAAGTTTTCCAATAATGGATAAATTGTCAGAATTAAATTCATTTTTATTTTCATTTATAAAGTCATCCATAATTTTAATTTTTTCATCTTCAAATTCTGTAACTTTTCTTTTACTTAGATCAATATAAAGCGCTAACATTTCAATAGTTGCTGATAATTTTTTTGATGATTTTTCAATCATTTCCATCTTGAAATGTAATCTCTTCTTATCATGATCAAAGAAGGTTAAAACAATTTCAACTTCATCTCCCTCTTTAACTTCACCATCATATGTAGTGTGAGTTTCAACAACCATGGTACTTCTTTGGGTATTCTTTGCAGATTTTTCACCCATCTTAAATTTTTCTAGAATTATCTCCCAAGTTTGATCGAAAACTAAGACATAGTAAGCCATGTTCATATGATTATTATAATCAGTCCATTCTTTTTTGATTGCTTGGTTTGTTATGTGAAAAGACATTTTTTTATTCCCTCGTCCTTTTTATAATAGTATAAATCTTACTTAAAATGAACAACAAGGTATTCATATCATGTGCTGTGACGGGGTCAGGAGATACCGCAAGTAAGCATCCAGATTTACCAAAAACACCAGAACAAATTGCTACAGCATCAATTGAAGCTGCAAAAGCTGGAGCTGCTATTGCTCATATTCATGTGAGGGAGGAAGATGGAACTCCAAGTAGAAGATTAGAATTATATAAAGAGGTAATCGACAGAATTAGATCAAGTGATACAGATGTAATATTAAATTTAACAACAGGTATGGGGGGTGATCTTGATATTGGACAAGGTAAAAATCCTTTAGATTTTGGTCCTATGACTGATATGGCAAATGTAATGGAAAGAATTGCAAATGCTGAACAATTTCTCCCAGAAATTTGTACTCTAGATGCAGGTACTTTAAATTTTGGTGATAGCTCAGTAATCACAGTTAATACACCAAATGATTTAAGAAAAGCAGCAAAGAAATTAAAAGAGATAAAAGTTAAGCCAGAAATAGAAGCTTTTGATTTAGGAAACATGTGGTTTGGTGCGCAACTATATAAAGAAGGGTTATTAAGTGATCCACCGATGTTTCAAATGTGTTTAGGAATTCCATGGGGAGCACCTGCTACAACATTAGCTATGCAAGCCATGAAAGATATAATGCCAAAAGAAGGTGTTTGGTCAGGGTTTGCAATTTCAAAAAATGAAATGCCATTTGTTGCTCAAACTGTTTTGATGGGAGGTAACCCAAGAGTCGGTTTAGAGGATAATTTATATTTATCTAAAGGTAAATTAGCTACTAATGCTCAATTAGTAGAAAAAGCTGTAAGAATAATAGATGAACTTGGATATACCCCAATGACACCAGCAGAAACTAGAGAAAAATTAAAACTTGTTAAACACAAGTAATGTCATCAATTAAAAAAGTTGCAATAATTGGAACTGGGGTAATCGGAGCAGGGTGGATCATACGTTGTTTGGCTCATAACAAAATTGTTTATGCATTTGATAAAGACATCAAGTTAAAAAATAATTTATTATTAGAAATAAAAAGAACTTGGCCATTTGTAAAAAAACTATTTAATAAAAAAAAATTAAATCTAAATAATTTTCATTTTTTTACCTCAATAGAACAAACGTTAAAAAACGCAGATTTTATTCAGGAATGTGCAACTGAAAACTATTCTTTAAAAACTAAATTGATGAGCACCATTGGAAAATTTGCAAAATCTAACTCAATAATTGCTTCAAGCTCATCGGGTTTGTTACCAACGAGAATTTATTCAAGATGTAAAAATCCAGAAAGAGGAATAATTGGACATCCATTTAATCCTGTTTATTTATTGCCTGCAGTAGAAATTGTTCCAGGCAAAAGAACCTCAAAAAAAAATTTAAATTTGGCTAAAAAATTTTATAAATCAATTTCTATGAAACCAATTATGGTTAAAAATGAATTACCTGGATATTTGTCTGACAGATTACAAGAAGCTTTATGGAGGGAAGGGCTACATATTATTAATGAGGGATATGCAACTACGGAAGAATTAGATAGAGCAATTGAAGATGGCCCAGGATTAAGATGGTCTTTGATGGGTACATTTTTAACCTTTCATCTTGCTGGAGGAAAAACTGGAATGAAACATATGTTGGAACAATTTGGACCTGCTTTAAAATTACCATGGACTAAATTAAAGGCCCCTAAGTTATCAAAAAAATTATCTTCTAGACTTATTTCAGGAACATCAAAACAGGCTAAAGGTAAATCGATTGCAATGATATCTAATATAAGAGACCAGTATTTAGTTGATATTCAAAAATTAAGAAAGAAATATGAAAAAAAACTTAGGTAAATTAATCATTTCTTTCAGTGTGACCATCTACAGAAATTACCTGCCCTGATACCTTACTTGAATCGTCTGAAATTAAAAATGCGCACATCTTTCCTATATCTTCTTCAAGAACCCATTTTTTCATTGAACTCATTGAAATAAATTCTTTTTCAACTGTTTTAGAGGAAACTTTTGTAAATTTTGCTTTATCTCTTATTACTCTTTTCATTCTTTCACCTTTTATTGAACCAGGGCAAACTGCATTAACTCTTATGTTGAATTTCCCAAGTTCCATTGCCAAAGTTTTGGTAATTCCAATGATTGCCCATTTGCTTGCTGCATAAGGGGATCTTAAAGGAAAACCTAGTATACCAGCAGTTGATGAAATATTTATTATTGATCCATTTCTAGACTTTTTAATTAAAGGTATGGCTTTCTTAGTAAAATAAAAATGACTATTAACATCTACTTGAATGGTTCTTTCCCAATCCTCAGATTTAAGTTTTTCTAGTGACCCGATTGGTCCAGCAATTCCAACATTATTTATTAAAGCATCGATTTTTTTTGTTTTCTTATTTATTTTTTTAAATAAATCTGAAACTTGATTTTCATCTGAGGCATCACATGCATAGGAGAACAATCTTTTATTTTTTAAAGGATGTTTATTAAGTTTATTTAAAGATTTAGTGTCAATATCACAAAGATAAACATATGCTCCACGTGCAAGACATAATTTAGCTGTAGCTAAACCTATCCCAGACGCTCCTGCAGAAATTATTATTTTTTTATTCTTTAATGATTGGTTAACCATTAATTAAGATTTTGTTAGTGATGTCTGTAGTTCTTTATTTGATATATAACCTTTTACATTTCCACTTTTATCAACAACCTCACAGTTTGAATTTGAACAAACAATTTGAGGTAAAAATTCTTCTATAAATTGATCTTCATTAACTTTTATTAAATTAGATTTATCAATATCATTAGCTTCCTCTGTTTTTTTCATAACTACTTTGGCTTTAATTACTTTTGCTCTATTTACATCTTTAACGAATGCTTTCACATAATCATCTGCTGGGTTCATTATAATATCTACTGGCGTTCCTACTTGAACTAACTTACCAGCATTTAATATTCCAATATGATCCCCAAGTCTTAATGATTCATCTAAATCATGAGTAATAAATACGATTGTTTTTTTCAATTCTGATTGAAGATCAAGTAATTGTTTTTGCATATCACTTCTAATTAAAGGATCTAATGCACTAAAAGCTTCATCCATTAACATTATATCACTATCTGTAGCTAAAGCTCTTGCTAAACCTACACGCTGTTGCATACCACCTGATAATTGATTAGGAAATTGATTTTCAAAACCAGTTAAGCCAACAGCTTCAATTTTTTCCATAGCAGTTCTATCTCTTTCATCCTCAGGTTTACCCTGCATTTCCAAACCATAACCAACATTTTGCAAAACAGTTTTGTGAGGAAATAAACCAAATCTTTGAAATACCATGCTCATTTTATGTCTTCTAAAATCAATGAGCTGTTCTTTATTGAATGACATTACATTTGTTCCTTCAACTAAAATTTCCCCATCAGTTGGATCAATCAGTCTGTTAAGATGTCTAATTAGTGTAGATTTTCCTGATCCTGAAAGACCCATACATACAAACGTTTCGCCTTCCTCAATATTCAATGAAACATTATCAAGTCCAACTGTATGTCCGGTTTGTTCTAAAACCTCTTCTTTGTTGGCACCATCTTTTACCATCGGCATTACAGACTGAGGATTGTTTCCAAAAATTTTGTAAACATTTTTAATCTCTATTTTAGACATTATTTACCTTTCTTTTTTTCTGGAGCTCGTCTTTCTTGTAAAGTTTCTCCGTAAGATTGAGTTATTCTATCAAGCACGATAGCTAAAAGCACTATCGCAATTCCTGCTTCTGCAGCTCTTCCAACATTTAGCTGCTGTAAACCTAGCAGAACTTCATCACCTAAACCTCTTGTTCCAATCATTGATGCTATAACCACCATAGATAAAGCCATCATTGTACATTGGTTTATACCTTGCATAATATTGGGTAAAGCTAATGGCATTTGTACACCCCATAATTTTTGTTTTTTACTTGCACCAAATGCATCTGCTGCTTCAATTACCTCTTTATCTACAAGTCTTATTCCTAGATCTGTTAGTCTGACCAAAGGAGGTACTGCATAAATAAATGTAGCAATAATTGCTGGAACAGCACCTAATCCAAAAAGCATTATTCCAGGAATTAAATATACAAATGCTGGAATGGTTTGCATTAAGTCAAGAACTGGGAGTATTTTGTTTCTTATCCTTTCAGCTCTAGACATTAAAATTCCGACAGGCATTCCAAATACCAAACAAAGAAAAATACTTATTAACATGATGGCTGTGGTTTCGATTGCTTTTTGCCAAAATATTGGATGTAAGAAGCCAATAAAGAAAGTGCAAAAACCAACAAATACAGTTGTTCTTATTTTTCTTCCACTTGCAAAATAAGCTATAACTGTAACCCCTAACACTACAGCTGGCCATGGAGCTAATATTAAAAAATTTTTTAAAGCCATCAGCATTGCTAGTAAAAAATTATTTATTGCTTCAAAAATAAAACCATAAGTTTCATTTAATTTTTTAAAACCAACATTTATCCACTTCATTAATGGAAGGTCTAACCATTTGGGCCATTTTTGTAGCCAAGAAAAATCGTTTAGTAATTCACCTACATTTTCTGGCTTTCTTTTTGAAGAGCTATAACTAATTATTAGTAGCCAAACAAAAAAGACTAAAAGACCTATATTAAAAAATAGTTTTTTATTTTTTTTTATATCCATTAGATGAATTTTTAATCTTAATAATAAATTTTTAATCTTAATAATAAAAGAGCCCTCGAAAAAGGGCTCTTTCAAAATTTAATTATAGATTACAACGCAGCAGTAACTTTAGAAGCTACATCAGCTGGAACCCAGCTTTTCCACATTGATTCTGTTTTTAAAAACTCCTTAGCAGTTAATTCCATGTCACCATCCGACTCATCTTCGTAGAATGCCAACATTTTGTTAACGGTAGCTGTTGGAATAGTGTATTTCTTTAAAAACTCAGTTTCAGCTGGGTGAGCTTTTGCCCAATCAGTTAAAACAGATTTTGTTAAAGCCATATCTCTATATTCACAAGCACAACTTTTTTTATAAGCATCAGGACCGTTTGCTTTAATATCTTCTACAACTGCAGACATTTTATTCCAGCAATCAGAATCAAAAGCAGGTTCACTTAGTCTAACAAGGTCAACTTTTCCCATTAAACCAGTTGGTGCCCAGTAGTAAGTAAAGATAGGTTTTTTCTTAGCGAAAGCACCAGCAATAGCAGCATCTAATGCACCACCAGAACCTGGGTCAAAGTTAGTATAGTATTTATCTAAACCATACTCTATTTGTTTAACCATGTTAACTGTGTAACAAGTCCAACCAGAAATACAGCTAGTCATTCTACCTTTAGATGGATCTTCAGGATCTTTAAATAGCGCAGCTATTTTTGGATCTTTCATATCTTCTACAGATTTTAAGTTGTATTTATCAGCTGTTGCCTTATCAACATAAAACGCTTGTTGAGAGTCTGGTGTGTTCACTCCAATATTTTGAATTGTACCAGCTTGTTCATGTGGCTCGTAGTTAGCAATAATATTGTCATACCAAACTTCAGTAATAACATCTAACTGCTTATCATAGTGTGCAGCCATGATAGGTGTAGTACTTCCTTTAGTTACTGAAACCTCACAACCATAGCCTTTTTCAAGAATAAACTGAGTGATAGCAGTATGAATGTTTGCACTACTCCAGTCGAAATCTCCCAATCTAGCCTTACAGTCACCTGCATTAGCATTACTAACAACTAAAGATGATAAAAGGAAAATTGAGATAGTTAATCTTTTTAAAAACTTCATTAAATTATCTCCTTAAGGTTAAGTTTTAATTTGAAGATTTAATAATGAATAAAGACAAAAAACAAGTCTTGAATCTATAATACAACCCATAATTGAGTTGATTTGGATATCCATTTATATAAAGATTAAGAGTGAGTGCAATTTCTAAACTTGAAAAAAATTCTACTTATCTAAAAGTTATTTGGAGTGATGGCGAAGAGAGCAAATTCAATTATCTTTGGTTGAGAGATAATTGTCCAACAGCTCATGACAAAGACTCAAGACATCGAATGTTTAATATATTGAATGTATCACAAAATATTAATCCAAAAAAATATTCTCTAAGTGCAGACGGAAAATTAGAGATTGAATGGAGTGAAGGAGATCATACAAGTTATTATGACCCTAAATGGCTAAGAGAAAATTGTTATACTTTAAAACATAAACAAAAGTATATTTCTCCCTATAAACTTTGGGACAGTTCACTTGAAAAAAATTTAAAGTCTATTCAAATTGATCATGACGAAATTATAAGTTCTGATGACGGATTAATTAAATGGTTGAGACTTTTGCATCACACCGGGATAGCAATAGTGAAGAATGCACCAGTTGAAAAAAATTCAGGATTAAATGTATTAAATCGAATAAGTCATACTCGTGAAACATTTTTTAAAACACCTTTTGAAGTAATTAACATTCCAAAACCAAATAATTCGGCATACACAGCTCATGCATTGAGAAATCATATGGATTTACCTTGGTTTGAAAATCCTCCAGGATATCAATTTTTACATTGTTTGGTAAATTCTGCAAAAGGAGGAGACTCTTCTGCAGTTGATGCTTTTGCAGTGGCAGACTATTTAAGAAAAAATGAAAAGGAAACTTTTGATATTTTAGTTAATACTCCATTGAAATTTAGAGATAAAGATTATACCCAAGAAGCAATTAGAAGTGTTCATGGAACAGCAATTTCACTTACAAAAGATGGAGATTATAATGATATTCGATACAGTATTGCAACTTTAGATGCACTTGATTGCCACCCAGATGTAATGGATTCAATTTATAAAGCACATCATCGATTTGGTAATCTGTTACATGACACTAAATTTCAAATTAATTTTAGATTAGAGCCAGGTGATATTTTTTCATTTAATAACAGAAGACTGCTACACGGCAGAACGGAATTTGATCCAAACTCAGGACACAGGCACCTTCAAGGTTATTATATGGATAGGGACGAAATAATTGGTAGATTAAATTATCTTAAGCAACAATTATAAGTTTTCGAATATAAGATTATTGTTTTTATATTTTTTGAATTCAGAATTATTTTTAATTGTATAAAAATATTTTTTAATCTTTAGTTTCTGAATTTTTTTGTTTTTGATGTATGATTTATCAAGAATAAAGCAATCTATATTTTTAATTATTGATTTTTTTACTATTGATTTCACAGATGTTGGTGGTGAAAAAGATAAACCCACTTTTATTTTATTATTTAGTTTTAAAAGATTAAAAATATTTTGATGTTTAAACGAAATAAATACACATTTTGAATATTTAGATGTTTCATTAATTAGTTTTTTAAGCAATTTTGTTGAGAATTTGGGTTTAATTTCAATAAATAAATAGAATTTATTTTTTGATATCTTTAATAAATCTTGGAGTAGGGGAATTGGTTTATTTTGTTTGAGACTTAATTCTTTTAACTGTTCATAATTTAAGTTTTTAATACTTTGTTTTTTTTTGAAAATCCTTGTTAAAGTAAAGTCGTGATAACAAACAAATTTATTATCTTTAGTTGCATGTAAATCAGTTTCTATTCCAAATCCTTTTTTAAATGATTGTTTAAATGAATTTAAAAGGTTTTCTTTATATTTTTTGTTTACAATCCCACGATGGATTAAGTGCATAAATTTTTATTTCCATCCAGTAACAGTTTTAACTTCTAGATACTCATCAAGACCCCAAACTCCACCCTCTCTACCATTTCCTGATTGTCTATAACCTCCGAAAGGGGTTCCGGCATCAGCTGCATTGCCATTAATATAAACACAACCAGATCTTAATTTTCTAGCAACTCTATGAGCTTTTTCTTTATCTTCTGTTTGTAAATAATTCCCCAAACCATAAGAAGTATCGTTAACAATGTTTACCGCTTCGTCTTCAGTTTCAAATGGAATAATAGATAGAACTGGACCAAAGATTTCTTCTTTTGCTATTCTCATGTCGTTTGTAACATTTGTAAAAATTGTTGGTTTTATAAAGTAACCTTTATTTAATCCATTAGGTAACTCTGGACCACCGGCTGCTAACGTTGCTCCTTCTGATATTCCACTTTCAATTAAGTTAATGATCTTGTTATATTGAGTTTTTGAAATTACAGGACCTATATGATCTCCTTTCTTTGAAGCTTGATCTACTTTTATTTTATTTGCTTCATCAACTGCCTCTTCAACTGCTCTTTTGTAGATAGATTTTTCAACCAACATTCTTGTTGGTGCATCACAAGATTGACCAGAATTACTCATAACATTTCTAATGCCATCACGAACAGCATTTTTGTAACTATCTGCGAAAACTATATTTCCACCTTTGCCTCCAAGCTCTAAACAAACTCTTTTAATTGTTTCGGCAGCATTTTTTGAAATAAGTCTTCCAGCACGAGTTGATCCAGTAAAAGAAACCATATCAATATCAGGATGACTAGATATTTGTGTTCCAACACCTGCACCATCACCATTTACTAAATTAAATACACCCTTAGGAAATCCAACCTCATCAATCATTTCAGCGAACAACATCCCAGAAATAGGAGCTATCTCTGATGGTTTAAGTATCATTGTACACCCTGTTGCAAATGCAGGGACAACTTTTAGTGCTATTTGGTTTATTGGCCAATTCCATGGAGTAATTAATCCACATACTCCAATTGGTTCATAACAAATATGATTGTTAGATTTTTGGTCGAAGTGTTCTTCAAAATTAAATTCTTTCAACCTTAAAATAAAATCTTCTAAATGTGCTTGTCCCGATCCAGTTTGAACATCAGTAGCCCAATCCATTGGAGCTCCCATTTCTAGTGAAATAGCTTCTGCCATTTCTCCAAATCTTTTTTTATAAACTACTAATAATTTTTCCAGCAAATCCAATCTTTCTTCTTTGCTAGTTTCTTTCCAGGTTTCAAATGCAGTTTTTGCAGCTCTAACTGCGTTATCAGTGTCTTTTTTTGAACCTAATGAAATAATTGCACAAGGATCTTCATTACAAGGATTGATTACCTCAAAATCATTTTTTTCTACTGGGTCAACCCATTTTCCATTTATGTAAAATTTTCTTTTATCTAACATTTATTAATCTTAACATATTAATTAAATTTCATAGCCTTTTTCTTCTGGTTCATTATCCACAAGCTCATCAGGAAAACCATCGGCTCTAAAATCAATTTTATTTAAATCTTCCATTCTTTTTACAATCATTGATGACCATGCTCTTGGACCATATTTTTTTTGTCCATCTTTAAATATCTCAACTATCTTTGGAGAAATCTCTAATGGAACATTTAATTTCTTTGCTAGATTATCGAATAAGCCAGTATCTTTTAGAACAAGATCCATTGTAAAATTAATATTATAAGAACCATTTAAAATAACCTGACTTTCTGTTTCATGAACAAATGAGTTTCCAGATGAAACTGCAATACCCTTAAATGTTTTAGCTAAATCTAAATTTGATTTTTTTGCAACAGTCCATGCTTCACCTAATGCTACCAAATGAACTGATGCTAAATAATTTGTTATGACTTTAAGAACTGATGCACTACCTAATTCTCCAGTATGTAATACCTTTCTACCCATTATAGTTAAGGCTGGTAAAATTTTTTCGAAAGCTTTTCTTTCTCCACCTACAAATATAGCAATATTACCTGTGGCCGCTCTATGACATCCTCCACTAACAGGTCCATCTAGTGGGATAGCTTTTTTTGCTATCACCTTATTTCCAAGTCTTTTAACTTCATTCTCATCCGTTGTGCTCATTTCTAACCAAATTTTATTTTCTGATAAACCATTTAAAATTCCATCTTCACTCTCCATAACTTCTGCAGAAACTTCAGGTGAAGGAAGAGAAGTAATAATTAAATCAGATTGTTCTGCTAATTCTTTAGAAGACTTTGCAATTTTAGCTCCATGCTTTTTAAATGAATTTGTTAAACCTTCATCTATATCTTTAACAGTAACATCAAAATTATTTCTTAATAAACTTCCAGCAAGTTTACCGCCCACATTTCCTAATCCGATAAAACCTATTTTCATTTTATTTCCTCTTCTTTTTTATTTTTTGTAAATACAATTAAAATTACACCCACTATTATTATTACGCCCCCAATAAATAATTCTGGAGTTGGTTTTTCACCTAAAAGGAAAATTGCAGCTAACAATCCTGTTGGAGGGATACCCATAGTAACAATAGGAAGAACTTTATAAAGTGGGTTGTTTTTTAAAACATAATAGAAACAACCGTAAGTAATTGGTTGCATAATGAAACCAATATAAATTGCAATAATCCAATGATCAACTTTGGCATTAGTTAAATAATTAATTGTATTCCCATCTATTATTGCAGACAGCATAACTAAAACTGGTCCCGAGAATAACGCTAACCAAGCAACTAAAGCTAATGGATTTATTTCTTTACTTAAAGGTTTAACCATAACTTGTCCAAGAGCCCATACAGCAGATCCTAAAATAGTAAGACCAATTCCAATAAATTTTCCATCTAGGTTTGGAGATCCAGTTAAAATATAAACACCTACAAAAGCAATGGCTATTCCAATCAAAGCTCTAATAGTAGGTTTTTCTTTAAGCATAAAGTAAGCAAAAATAACTCCAAATGGAACTTCTGTTTGAACTAAAAGAACTGCTGCGGAAGCATCAATTAAGTCTAGCCCAGAATAAGTAATGCTGTATTGCAAAGTATTAGCCACTAATGATGCAGCAAATATTCTTTTTAGATATCCTTTAGGAATTGGAAACCACCAAATTAATAATGATGCAGCAAACATAAATCTTATACCCATTAAAAGAATAGGAGGAAAAGACTCAAAAGCAGGCTTTGCTATTACAAAACCAAAGCCTAAAAAAATAGGCACAAGAGAAGCAACAAAAGTATCTTTTATATTCATGCCTATTTTAATATTAATGATTATTAAAGAACTTGTGATATATTCACTTTTTAAAATATGAATTCAACAAAAATAGATCCAAAGTTTATTGGCCAAGCCAATCCAAGAGTAGGCTTAATTGCGCTTGCAAGTGACTTTATGATTGAAAAAGATTTCATTAATGTGATTAAAAATAGAAAAATCGACTTCTTTGTAAATCGTATTGAGTGCTACAACCCTCTCACGAAAGAAAACCTCATTAAAATGTCTGATAAAATCACTGAGGTTACAAAAGACATTCTGCCAGATCAAGATTTGGATTGTATAGTTTATGGATGTACTTCGGGGACTATTGCAGCTGGTCATGACTCAATAGAAAAAAAAGTCAAAGTCGCAAAGCCTATGGCAGAAGTTTCAACTCCTAGCACTGCAGCTATTAAAGCGTTAAAGAAATTAAATATTAAGAAAGTTTCAATTTTTACACCATATAGCAAAAAATTAAATGATGATGTTTTAGATTATTTTAAAAGCGAAAGTTTTGAAGTTACTTCAAATTCATATTTTGATATTCAAGATGATTATGACATTGGAAAAGTTGATCAAGATTATTTGTATGAAGTATTATCAAAAATAGACTTGAATGGAGCAGATGCTTTATTTGTTTCATGCACTGCTTTACCAGTTCTAGAAATTATAGATAAATTAGAAAAAAAATTAAATACAATAGTTTTATCTAGTAATCAGGCTTTAATTTGGGATACCCTTGTAAAAATTAAAAAAAATAATTCAGTTGAAGGGTTTGGAAAATTATTCCAAGTAAATTGATGTCATTTAGTAAAGAAGAATACAAACAAAGATTAAAAAAAGTTCAAAAAATGATGCAGGAAAAAGGCATCGAACTTTTAATTTCACACGATACTAATAATATGAATTATTTAACAGGTTATGATGCATGGTCCTTTTATTATGCTCAATGTGCTATTGTTCATGTAGATGCAGATGAACCTTTATGTTTTGTAAGAGCACAGGATGCTGGTGGTGCGTATATTACAACTTACTTAAAAAACGAAAGTGTTATTGTTTACGATGAAAATTACATTCATAAATGGCCGAAACATCCTTATGATTATTTAGTTGAAATAATTAAAGAGAGAAAGTGGGACAAACTAAATATTGGTGTTGAAATGGATGCCCATTATTTTACTGCATTCTGTTATGAAAAAATTAAACAGGGATTACCAAACGCACAAATAAAGGATAGTGATCGTTTAGTTAATTGGGCAAGGTTGGTTAAATCTGATGCTGAAATTGATTATATGAAATCTGCTGCAAAAATATCAGAAAAAGGAATGAAAACTGCAATGGAAGTAATTAAACCAGGTGTTAGACAGTGTGATGCAGTAGGTGAAATTCAAAAAACATTATTTTATGGTACAGAGAAATTTGGTGGTGAATATTCTAGTATTGCAACTTTACTTCCTACAGGAAAAGGAACTTCAGCTTCACATTTAACAGCAACTCAAGACAAATTTGTAGAAGGAGAGGCTACAATTATTGAATTATCTGGAGTTTTTAAGAGATACCATGCTCCAATGGCTAGAACAGTTCTGCTAGGAAAACCTAATCAATTAAAGATTGATACAATGAATAAAACTATCGAAGCACTAAATGCTGGAATTAGTGCAATCAAACCTGGAAATACAGCAGATGATGTTGCCCAAGCTTTTTGGAAAATTCTAGATAAGTATGGAATAGAAAAAAAATCTCGAACAGGTTATTCAATAGGAATTGGTTATCCTCCTGATTGGGGCGAACACACTCTTAATATTTATAAGGGAGATATGACAGTTTTAGAACCTAATGTTTGCTTTCATATGATAGCAGTGATGCAGTTCGGTGATTGGGGCGTTGAAGCATCTGAAGCTATAAGAGTTACAGAGAATGGATCAGAATTGTTCTGTAATTTTCCAAAAGAGCTTCATATAAAGAGTTAATTAGCTATTGAAATCTATTTACACAAATGTTTTATATTCATCTTTATGTCTAAAAATCCAGAGTTTGTTAAATTTGATAAAGTAGATAAAAGTTATGATGGTAAGGTTCTTGTCGTCAAAGATCTTCAATTAGATATTGCAGAAGGTGAATTCATAACTATGCTTGGTCCATCTGGTTCAGGTAAGACAACTTGTTTAATGATGTTAGCTGGTTTTGAAACGCCAACTCACGGTGAAATATTATTAGATGGAAATATAATTTCGAATATTCCTCCACATAAAAGAGGGATCGGAATGGTTTTCCAAAACTATGCATTGTTTCCACATATGACAGTTTATGAAAATTTAGCTTTTCCATTAAGAGTAAGAAAAGTTGAAAAAGATGAAATAGATAAAAAAGTTGATAAAGCATTATCGATGGTTTCATTAAGTGGTTTCGAAACTAGAATGCCTGCTCAACTTTCTGGTGGTCAGCAACAAAGGGTAGCAGTTGCAAGAGCCCTAGTATTTGACCCTGCAGTTGTTTTAATGGACGAACCTCTTGGAGCACTAGATAAAAATTTAAGAGAAAGCATGCAATATGAGATAAAACATATTCATGAAAGTATTGGTGTAACAGTTGTATATGTAACTCATGATCAAAGTGAGGCATTAACTATGTCAAACAGGATTGCAGTATTTAATGATGGAAAAGTTCAACAACTTTCAAATCCTGCTGAACTTTATGAGAAGCCAGTAAATTCTTTTGTCGCTGAGTTTATTGGGGAAAATAATACTTTTAATGGAGAGGTAATTGATATTGCTAAAGACAAATGCAAAGTTAAATTAGAAAATTCAGAAATACTAGCTAATCCAATTTCTGTTAAGTCTAAAGGTGAGAAAACAACAGTCTCATTAAGGCCTGAAAGAGCATTAATAAATCCAACCGACAAAATGGATAACATGTTTACTGGGAAGATTGAGGAAGTAATCTACCACGGTGATCATACAAGAGTTAGATTAAATCTTTTAGGAAGTTCTGAGTTTATTCTTAAAGTTCCTAACAGCACATCCAATTTAGAATTAAAAGTTAGTCAAGACATAAATATTGGGTGGAATAGTGTTGATGCTAGAGCATTAGATCCAAAATAATTTCAATTAAAAATATGTATATCTAATATACATTTTAAAGACAAAATCAGCTGTTGACTTCACTTTGGCTATTTGTTGTACTTTTACTTATATAAATTAATTTATATCAACGTTTAAACGGAGGAATAATGAGAAAAATAAGTAAACTATTACTAGCTCTTTCTTTTGTTGTATCTCTAACTTCTTCAGCCTTTGCTGTTACAGTAGCATCATGGGGTGGAGCTTACACAGAGTCTCAAAAGCTTGGGTATGGTGATCCTACTGCTAAAGCACTCGGAGTAGAAATCAACTGGGTTGACTATTCTGGTGGTTTATCAGAAATCAAAGCACAAAAAGAAGCGGGTGCTATCACTTGGGATATCATAGACTTATTTGCATTCGATACTATTAACGGATGTGATGAAGGTTTATTTGTTAAATTTGATTTTGACAAAGACTTCCCAGCAGCACCAGATGGAACTCCTGCAAGTGAAGACTTCTTCACAGGAATGCCAAGCGAATGTGCTGTAGGAAACATTTTGTATTCTTGGAACTATGCGTTCGACACTAGGGTATTTAGCGGTAAAGAGCCTACAACTATCAAAGATTTCTTTGATACTAAAAAGTTTCCTGGAAAAAGAGCAATCTACAAAAGTGCTTTAACTAACCTTGAAATCGCTTTAGCTGCTGATGGAGTTAAAATGGGTAAAGGTGGTGACAGACTTTATAGATTCATGGAAGAAAAAGATGGATACATCGATAGAGCAATGAACAAAATTAAAGCTCTTTGCCAAGATCCAAATGGAGGATGTGTATTCTGGTCTGCAGGTGCTCAACCACCTGAATTATTAGTTGCAGGTGAAGTTGTAATGGCAACAGGTTGGAATGGAAGATTCTTCAACGCTGAAATTGGTGAAGGTGCTCCTATTAAACAAGTATGGGATGGTCAAGGTTTAGACTACGAATATTTCGCACTTGTTGATGGTGGTCCAGACCAAGAGAATGCTATGAAAGCTTTAGCTATGATGACTAACACTGAAATGTTAGCTGGTAGTGCAAAATACATTGCATACGCTCCATGGAGAAAATCTTCTCTTGAAATAATCAAAGCTGGTGAGCCTTGGTATAAAGATGGTAAAACTGAAATGATGCCTCAAATGCCAACAGCTCCTGCTAACACTAAAAATTACTTTTTAGTTGACCCATTCTTCTGGGCCGATTATGGAACAGAAATTGGTGAGAAGTGGGAAGCAATGAAAGCAGGTCTATAATTTCAGTTTTAAACACTGAATTTATATAATATATTTAGGGCGGTTATTTATAACCGCCCTATTTTTTTATGAGCTCTGAAACAAAACAAATTTTAACAACTGACGGAATACCTCTAGAGGTCAGTTTAAAAAAAGCAGAAAAGAAGAATAAGATAAAAGCATTTCTTCTAGTAGCTCCTTTATTATTATTTTTAATCATCACTTATATATTTCCGATTGGAGAAATGTTTACTAGAAGTATTGATGACAAAATGATTACTAATATGCTTCCAAAAACATTTAAGGAAATGGAAAGTTGGGATGGTCAAGAGCTACCACCAGAAGAAGTTTTTTCTGCTTTTTATTATGATTATAAAGCACTTGTTGAAAAACAAGAACATGGAAAACTTGGTCAACGATTAAATAAAGAAAAAAACGGCTTTAATTCAACAACCAAAAGACTGTTTAGAAATATTAAAAGAAAAAAAATTGATGAGTCTATAAGTATCAAAGAACAAATAATTAAAGTACACCCAAATTGGAACAAGGTAGAGTATTGGCAGGCGATCAAAAGAACTGCACCACCTTACACTTTAGCAAAATACCTTAAAGGTATGGACATGTATTACGCTCCAGATGGAAGCATTGTTCAAGTGGATGAAGATAGAAGAATTCATAGAATTCTTTGGCTCAGAACACTAGAAATTGCGTTTTTTGTAACTTTATTTTGTTTTTTAATGGGATATCCAATAGCTCACTTATTGGCTACACTACCAATGAAGTATTCAAATCTGTTGATGATTTGTGTTCTTCTTCCATTTTGGACTTCATTATTAGTTAGAACCGCAAGTTGGATGATTTTGCTACAACAACAAGGGGTCGTTAATGATTTCTTTGTAATGATAGGATTAGTTGCAGACGATAATAGACCGGAAATGATGTACAACAAAGTTGGAACTTACGTGGCCATGACACAAATATTATTGCCTTTTATGGTTCTTCCACTTTACAGTGTTATGAAAACAATCTCACCTAGTTTAATGAGAGCAGGAAAATCTTTAGGAGGAACTCCTTTCGTCGCATTTTGGAAGGTTTATTTCCCATTAACTATTCCAGGTATAGGAGCAGGATGTTTGTTAGTATTTATTTTGGCGATTGGATATTACATTACTCCAGCATTAGTAGGTGGAGCATCTGGGACTTTAATAAGTAATCAAATTGCATTCCATATGAAACAAACTTTAGATTGGAGCTTTGCTTCTGCGATGGGATTAATGTTGTTAACTGGAGTTTTAGTCATTTATTGGATTTATAATAAACTAGTTGGAGTAGATAATATTAAATTAGGATAAATATGGCATTACCAAGTTATACAGAAACGCGTTATAGAATTTGGCATTACGTTTATCTAGCTATTTGTTCATTTGTGTTTTTCTTTTTAATTGCACCACTATTTGTAATATTTCCATTATCTTTTAACGCTGAAGAATTTTTAGTCTTTTCTGAGGGAATGAAAAATCTTGATCCTGATGCTTTTTCTTTAAGATGGTACAAGGATATGGTCTATGGAACTAAAAACCCGTGGGGATTAGCTGCAAAAAATAGTTTTATAATTGCAATATTTGCAACTATTGGTTCAATAATTTTGGGTACTTTGGCTGCTTTAGGATTGAGTAGTAGGCACATGCCTTATAAAGGAATTATAATGGCCACTCTTATTTCTCCAATGATTGTTCCATTAATTATATCAGGTGTTGCAATATTTTTCTTTATGGCAAAAGTAGGTTTAGCAGCAACGCATACAGGAATAGTTTTTGCTCATATAATACTAGGAACTCCATTTGTTGTAATTACTGTAACTGCAACACTATCTGGATTTGATCATAGTGTAACAAGAGCCGCAGCAAGTTTAGGTAGTAACCCTGTAAACACATTTATGAAAATAACTCTTCCATTGATATTACCTGGTGTAATTTCAGGAGGATTGTTTGCCTTTGTGACATCTTTTGATGAAGTTGTGGTGGTGTTATTCCTGGCAGGTTTAGAGAATACAACTATTCCAATACAAATGTGGACAGGTTTAAGAGAACAGTTGAGCCCGACAATTCTTGCAGTAGCAACCTGTTTAATTCTTTTATCAACTTTAATTCTTGTAACTGCTGAATTATTAAGAAGAAGATCTGAAAGATTAAGAGGAATAAATAGATAATTTACCCAAATAATTTATTCATATATAGAAGTTATTATGGAAATTAAAAAAGTTGTAGTTATTGGCTCTGGTACAATGGGTAGTGGTATAGCGGCCCACTTATGTAATGCAGGTGTACCAGTTACCCTTTTAGATTTAACAACTGAAATCAGTGAAAAGGCCAGAGAAAGAATACATAAATCTAGACCTCCATTGCTGATAGATAAAAGTAAAATTAACAATATTAATATTGGAAATATTGAAGAGAATTTTGACGTAGTAAAAGATGCAGATTGGGTTGTAGAGGCAGTAGTAGAAAGAATTGATATTAAACATAATATTTATGAGAAGATATTTAAGAACAGAAAAAAAGGTGCAATAGTTTCGTCAAATACATCATCAATTCCAATTAAAGTTCTATCAGAAAAACTAAATGACGAAGAAAAAAAAGATTTTTGTATCACTCACTTTTTTAATCCTGTTAGATACATGGGATTGTTAGAAATTGTTAAAAATGAAAATAATGATTTGAATAAAATTAATTCTTTAAAGAAATTTTGTGAAGTTGAGCTTGGTAAAGGAGCTATAATCTGTAATGATACTCCAGGGTTTTTAGGTAATAGAATTGGTGTTTACGCTATGCAGGTTGCTATGACGGAAGCATTCAAAATAAAACTTTCAATAGAAGAAGCTGATGCAGTTTTTGGTAGACCAATGGGTATACCTAAAACAGGAGTATTTGGATTGTATGATCTAATTGGAATTGATCTGATGGCCGATGTATTAAAAAGCTTTATAAAGGAACTTTCAGATAAAGATAAATTTCAAATTGTTGCAAAAGAAATTCCATTAGTAAAAAAATTAATTGAGACAGGCTACACCGGCCGTAAAGGAAAAGGCGGCTTTTATAGAATGAATAAAAGTGGAGATAAAAAAATTTTAGAGGCAATTAATTTAGAAACAGGAGAATATTCAGCAACAAAAAAAATAGATTTAGGAATTGAGACTGTTGACATCAATAATTTAATTAATCGAAAAGATAAGTATGGTGAGTATGCTTGGATTGTTATTTCAAAAATAATTAAATATGCATCTTCGCTGGTTCCAGGAATTACTGATAAGTTTAATGATATTGATGAAGCTATGAGACTAGGTTTTAATTGGGCAATGGGGCCTTTTGAAATGTTGAAATCGATAGGGGTAAAGAATTTCTTTGAAAGAATTGACAACTTTGAAAATAATAAATTTTTAGAAAATTTATCAAAAACAAAAGATGAAAATTTCTATGGAGAAAGACAAATTTATACAGATATTCAAACTTTAGGAAAAATAAAACCATCAGCAATTAAAGTAGATAAAAATAATTCTGCTGAAATTCATCGATTTAAAGATTTTAATATTGTTGAATTTTCAACAAAAGCCTGTGCATTAGATTATGACTCAATGGATGCACTGAAAAATGCAACTGACAAACCTTTAATAATAATTAATGAAAGCATGCAATTTTCAGCAGGTGTAAATTTAAGTTATACTATGAATTTTGCTGACAAAGGAGATTTTAAATCAATTGAAAAATTCATTAAGTATTTTCAAGATACATGTAAAACTTTAAAATACTCTAAGTACCCAGTTGTATCAGCTCCCTCAGGACTTACGCTTGGAGGAGGCTTTGAGGTTTTAGTTCAAAGTAATTTTGTTGCCTCACACACAAATTTAGTTATTGGACTAGTTGAAACTATTGTTGGATTAGTTCCAGCAGGCGGGGGGTGTAAGGAAATGTTGTGGAGATGGTCACAAACGGAAGAAGCAAAATCAGACCCAGATTATGCACCACTAAAAGTTTTTGATATTATTGGTTATGCTAAAACAGCCACATCTCCAATCGAGGCTGAGCCATTAAAGTATTTAAGACCAGAAGACAAAAAAATAATGAACAGAAACAGTCTTTTTGAGGAATCAAAAAATTTAATTGATCAAAATAATGATTTTGTTCCTCCTGAAGAGTGCAACTTCAAACTTTCTGGAAAGCCGTTGAAAGATAAAATGGTTAAGGTTTTAGAGAAATTATACAACGAAAAGGTAATTTTAGATCATGGTATGCATGTTGGAACTGAACTTGCAAACGTTTTAAGTGGTGGAGATACTACTATTGAAAAAGTATTGTCAGAGGATGATTTGTATAAATTAGAACTAGACTCTTTTATGAGATTGATAGAAACAAAACAAACTCAAGAAAGAATTAAACACACATTGTCGACTGGCAAACCTTTGGTTAATTAGAATTTAACATTCTAAAGGTTTTAATATAATCAGGTCTTAAAACATAAATTGCCTTATTACCCGTTTTAATTTTAGTTAATATATCTAAACCATAAACTACTTTACCAATTGGAGTATATTCACCTTGATAAATTGGAATTTCTTTTAATGTAATGAAGAATTCACTATCTTCTGTATCAAATTCTGTTGCTCTAGCAAAACCAACACTACCCTCCGTAAATTTAAAATCGTTGCTCAGTTCTGATTTTAACAATCCTAATCCAGACTTTCCGCTACCAATTTTGGAATAATCTAAATTATTTATATTTCCATACTCGATATCTCCAGCTTGCACAAAAGTATTTTCTGAAACTTTATAAAAAGCAGAACCATCATACATTTTTTGTTCAATTAAAATTTTAAATCTTTCTACTGCTTTAGGAGATGTATCTGGATATAGTTCAATTATTACATTTCCACACTCAACATTCATTACAGCAATATTATTTGGTTTATTAAAATTAAGTTTACTTAAATCATTTTTTTCAACAAACAGACATTTATTATTTAATAAAAAAAAAGATGTAAAAGCAAATATTGAAAGACTAATTAAAAATATAAATAAAATTTTTTCTGATTTTGAGGGTTTAATAGTTTTAATCATAAAATATTTTTATCTATTTTAACTAAGTTTGATTTTATAAAATTCACTTTGTTATTTAGGATTTTGTCGTTATAAATTTTATCTTCAATTTTTTTTTTATCAGTCATTAAAAATGAAAAAATTTCCGCCATATCTTCAGAAGGGATAGATTTAGAATATTCTGTTAAAAAACCATCAGTTTTTTCATATAGATCTAAGTTTAATCTATCAGAACAAGTTGAACATTCAGCATAATTAAATGATGTTTGATTTAAAGAAGAAAATTTACCCTCATCAAAATGTTCAATGTGAGTATTTTGAATCATATGAAAAATTTCATGGTGTATCATTCTTTCAAAGTATTTTTTATTAAAATTAATATCTAAAATTAAAGTTCTGTTTTTATTATCAGGTATTCCCCCGGTATTAATTTCAGATATGAATAAATTTTCACAAAGCACAATATATTTTAATTTTATCTTATTAAGAAAATTAGAATTATATCGATTAAGATTTTTTTCAATTAAAGGAAATTTTGTATTTAAATTATTTATATTAACTTTGTCACAAGTAATGTTCTTATTTGCGCCAATTTTAAAATTACCTTTAGCGCTTAAATAACGAATACTATTATCGTTTTTTAATTTATAAATTTCTAAATTTGGAATTTTTATTAAATTATAAATTTCATCAGCATTTACATGCGAAATATGAAAAATAAGAACAAATAAAAATAAAATTTTCATTAAATTATTATAGACGAATTAGATTAGATAATATTATCTTAGATTATTAAAAAATGAAAAAAGAAAGAAACAAAAATCCAATTCAACCAGTTAGTGGAACTAAAGTTCCAAGATTTGCTGGCCCAAGTACTTTTGCAAGACTTCCTGAACTAAGAGATGTAGAAAGCTGCGATGTTGCAATTGTTGGAATTCCGTTTGATGCTGGCACAAGTTATCGACCTGGTGCAAGATTTGGTCCACAAAGTATAAGACAAGCTTCTAGACATTTGAGAACTAATTATCATCCTAATTATGATGTTGAGCCATTTAAAATTCAACAAGTTGCTGATGCTGGTGATATCGCTTGCAATCCATTTAGTATTGATGAAGCAATTAAACAAATAGAAGTAGGCGCAACAGATTTACTAAATAAGGTTGGTGGAATTATAAGTTTAGGTGGAGATCATACTATTGCAGTACCACTGTTACGAGCAATCAATAAAAAAAATAAAGGTCCTGTATCTTTAGTTCATTTTGATGCCCACTTAGATACTTGGGACACATATTTTGGTGCACCTTATACTCACGGAACTCCATTCAGAAGAGCAAGAGAAGAAGGATTATTTTTAGATGATGCTTCTATGCATGTTGGAATTCGAGGCCCACTTTATAGTAGAGATGATATTAAAAATGATGAAAGTTTTGGATTTAAAATAATTCATTGTGATGAGTTTCAAACAGAAGGAACCGATAAAATATCAGAAAGAATAAGAAAAAGAGTGGGAGATAATCCTCTATACTTATCAATTGATATTGATGTTTTAGATCCTGCATTTGCTCCAGGCACTGGTACACCTGAAATCGCAGGGATGACCACAAGAGAAATGGTAAATGTTTTAAGAGGTTTATCTGGATTAAATTTAGTTTCAGCTGACGTTGTTGAAGTTTCTCCAGCATATGATCATGCAGAAGTAACTTCTTTAGCAGCGGCAACTATTGTTTATGAATTAACTAATTTATTTGCAAAAACATAAAGAAAGGTTAACGTCGAAACATGTTAGACAAAAAAAATTTTTACATTAATGGAGCGTGGGTTAAGCCAGATAGCTCTGAGGAAATAAAAGTAATTGATCCTGCTACAGAAGAAAATTGTGCAGTAATTACTTTGGGGAACAAAGCAGATGTTGATATTGCTGTTAATGCAGCTAAAGATGCCTATGAGTCTTGGACCTTTTCTTCTAAAGAAGAAAGAATTGAATTATTAGAAAAACTTTATGCAAATTATAAGAAAAGATGGGCAGATATTGCAAAAGCCATAACTCTTGAAATGGGTGCTCCAAAAGATTTTGCAACAAAATTACAAGCAGGCACAGGAGCAAGTCATATTAAATCATTTATTAGATATTTAAAAAATTTTGAATTTGAAAAACCTTTAGGAGATCATGCTCCTAACCAAAGATTAATTTATGAACCAAAAGGTGTTTGTGCACTAATAACACCATGGAATTGGCCGATGAACCAAGTTTGTTTAAAAGTAATGCCAGCAATTGCAGCAGGTTGCACAATGGTTTTAAAGCCATCAGAATTAGCACCACTCTCTTCAATGATACTTGCTGAAATTATTGATGATGTAAAATTTCCAAAAGGTGTGTTTAATTTAGTTAATGGTGATGGAGCAACAACAGGTGATGCTCTTACAAGCCATCCAGATATTAATATGATTTCTTTTACGGGATCAACAAGAGCAGGAGCTTTGATTTCTCAAAATGCCGCTAAAGATTTTAAAAGAGTAAGCTTAGAGTTAGGTGGTAAAGGAGCAAATATTATATTTAAAGATGCCGATCCAGAAGCAATTGAAAGAGGAGCTTTAAGATGTTTTAGAAATTCTGGACAATCTTGTAATGCTCCAACAAGAATGTTAGTTGAAAAATCAATGTATGAAGAGGCTATTGAGAGATTAAAAAAATATACTGAAAATTTTGAGGTGGGAGATCCTAAAAAAGAAGGAGAACATATAGGTCCAGTTATTTCAGAAACTCAATACAATAAAATACAAACTTTAATCCAAAAAGGAATAGATGAAGGTGCAAAATTAGTTGCTGGAGGAACAGGTAAACCTGAAGGATTAGACAAAGGTTACTTTGTTAAACCAACTGTTTTTGCAGATGTAAATAATAATATGGAAGTTGCAAGAACAGAAATTTTTGGACCCGTTTTATCTGTTATTCCATTTGAAACAGAAGAAGAGGCAATAACAATTGCAAATGATACTGCTTATGGATTGACAAATTATATTCAAACCCAAGACTCTGAAAAAGTACAAAGAGTTGCAAGAAAATTAAGATCTGGAATGGTTGACGTAAATGGCGCCGGTATTGCAGTTGATGCACCTTTCGGTGGTTTTAAACATTCTGGAATAGGTCGAGAAGCAGGTGAACACGGTTTAGAAGAGTTTTTAGAAGTAAAAGCCGTAGGTGGTTGGAGTTAATTTACTGATTTATCTTTTACACCTTCTAAAAATTTGAGACATTTTTTCATTTCATTTAATTCTATGAACTCGTCAATTTTGTGAGCTTGTTCTATGGATCCAGGTCCACAAACAACTGTACTGATTCCTAATTCTTGAAATAAACCAGCTTCTGTTCCAAAAGAAACTACTTCTCTAGAATTATCACCAGTTATATTTGATACAAATTCACATGCTTCAGACTCATCTAATCTATTAAAACCAATAACTTCGCCTATCACTTCTTTTTTAATATAAGAATCTGGAAATATTTTTTGCATTTCAGGTAAGAGTACTTCACTTGCGTATTTATCAATTTCATTAGTAACAAATTCCCCATCTTCTTTAACAACTGGTCTTGTTTCCCATTCAACACTACATTTATCTGCAATGACATTGTGGGCAATACCACCTTTAATTCCACCAATTGATAAAGTTGAATGTGGAGGATCAAAAATACTATCTTTTTGAACTCTTTTTTTTAACTCCTCTCTAATTTCTAAAAGTTTTCCAACATATCTAGTAGCATATTCAGCTGCATTTACTCCTAAATGTGGTTTAGAACTATGACCCGCAAGTCCTCCAAAGTGAACTGTGTATTCATTCATACCTTTGTGGGCATCAATAATTTTCATTTTAGTTGGTTCACCAATTATACAAATTCCATTTTTGATATCTCTTTTTTTTAATTCCTCTATTAATAAAGGAGCTCCAATACATGCAGTCTCTTCATCAAATGTGTAACAGAAATGTAAGTCTCTATCTAAATTGCTTTCTTTGAAGATAGGTGCATAAGCAAGTGTACATGCGATAAAACCTTTCATGTCACATGAGCCTCTTCCATATAATTTATCATTTTTAATAGTTGCAACGAATGGATCACTACTCCAACCTTTAGATACCGGAACCACATCAGTGTGCCCAGACAATATAATTGGTTTTTTTGTGCTTTGATTTTTTGCTTTTAGAGTTCCAAAAAGATTTACTCTTTTTTTATCATTATCATAAACTTTGAAAGTATCTATTCCGATGTTATTTAAAATTTTTTCACAATAATCAATCAAATTACTGTTATCTTGACCTGAGATAGTTTTAAATGCGATTAAGTCAGTTAAAATCTTGATTGATTTTTCATATAAATTGTTATCTATACTCATAAACTTAAAACACTATATTATATTATGATTAAAGAGCAAATTACCTATAATGATTTTGAAAAAGTAGATATTAGAATTGGTACTGTAATTTCTGTTAAAAAAAATGAAAAAGCTAGAAAACCTTCATTGGTTATCGAAGTTGACTTTGGAAGTGAACTTGGTATTAAGCAATCATCAGCTCAAATTACTCACTATTATAATGAGGAGAATTTAAAAGGAAAACAAGTTATTGCTGTTTGTAATTTTCCTGAAAAAAATATTGCTGGAATAGTTTCTCAAGTATTGGTTTTAGGAGCAATTGATGCCGATGGAAAGGTTACACTTGTTCATCCATCTCAAAAAGCAGAAAATGGATTACCGATTGCTTAATAATGCATCCTGAAATTCTTTCTATAACTTTATTTGGAATTGTTGCAGCATTTACTCCTGGACCAAATAATTTCGTTGCCTTCTACTCTGGTTTCAATTTTGGTATTCTTAGAACGCTACCACATATAATTGGTGTAACTTTAGGATTTCCATTTTTGTTGCTATGTTTAGCTCTAGGGCTGATAAATATTTTTAAGCTTTATCCTTTAATCCAAGAAGCGTTAAAATATTTAGGAACTCTATTTTTAATTTATTTAGCATACAAAATTTCTTTTTCAGGACCTTCAGATCAGGGAAATAAAAATAAAAATCCAATTAAGTTTCATGAAACTTTTATTTTTCAATTTTTAAATCCTAAAGGAGTTATTGCATCAATTATTCTTGTTTCAACTTATATTAATCCAGGAGAAACCTTTGTAAGTTATACGACTCAAATTATCTTTATGGCCTTAATTGTTTCAGTGACTAGTATAACTCTGTGGACTTTTTTAGGTAAATTTTTCAGGAAATTTGCGACAAATCAGAAATTTATTAATTACTTTAATTATGCTATGTCACTGCTTCTTTTAACAAGCATAATAACTTTTTATTTATAATATGACTCCAGGAAACAAAAATTCTTATAATTCACTCAAAAAAATCACAGTTAATGACAAAGAGTATAATTATTACTCGTTAAATGAAGCAGAAAAAAATGGACTTGAAGGAATAAATAAACTTCCAAAATCTCTAAAAGTTTTACTAGAAAATTTATTAAGATACGAAGACGACTTAAGTGTAACGAAATCTCAAATAGAGGCGATTAAAAACTGGCTAAAGGCAAAAAAATCTAAAACTGAAATTGCATATAGACCAGCAAGAGTTTTGCTTCAAGATTATACAGGAATACCTGCGGTTGCAGATTTAGCTGCAATGAGAGAGGCAGTCAAAGAAAAAAATAAAGATCCAAATACAATCAATCCATTATCTGCAGTTGATCTTGTAATTGATCACTCTGTACAAGTCGACCAGTCTGCAAAAGCAGATTCTTTTGAAAAAAATGTCGATATAGAATTTGAAAGAAATGGAGAGAGATACTCTTTTTTAAAATGGGGACAACAGGCATTTGATAATTTTAGAATAGTTCCACCAGGAACAGGAATTTGTCACCAAGTAAATCTAGAATATTTGTCAAAAGTTGTTTGGTCAGAAGAATTTAAAGGGGAAAAATATCTTTTTCCAGATACTTTAGTTGGAACAGACAGCCATACAACAATGGTAAATGGCTTATCTGTTTTAGGATGGGGCGTTGGAGGAATTGAAGCTGAAGCAGGAATGTTAGGTCAACCAATTTCTATGTTAATACCAGAAGTCATTGGTTTTGAAATGAAAAACAAAATGCCAGAAGGAACCACTGCAACTGATTTAGTATTAACTGTTGTTAAAATGTTAAGAGATAAAGGAGTGGTTGGTAAGTTTGTTGAGTTTTATGGAGAGGGTTTAAAAAATTTAACACTAGCAGATAGAGCAACAATTGCAAACATGGCACCAGAATATGGTGCTACTTGTGGTTTTTTTCCTATCGATGAAGAAACATTAAAGTATTTGAAATTTTCTGGAAGAGATCAACAAACTGTTGATATCGTAGAAAATTATGCCAAGGAACAAGGTTTATGGGCGAGTAACGAAATAGAATTTACTGACATTATATCTTTAGATATGTCCACAGTTGTACCAACTATTTCAGGACCTAAAAGACCTCAAGACAAAGTTCTTTTAACAGATGCACCTAGTTCGTTTCAAAAAGTATTGCAGGAAGCCACAAAAAATAATGAAAAGTCGATTTCGAAAGTATCAAATACAGATTATGAAATTAAAGATGGCTCAATATTAATTGCTGCAATAACTTCTTGTACCAACACTTCTAATCCAAATGTTCTAATCGGGGCTGGACTATTAGCTAAAAAAGCTATTGAAAAAGGTTTGCAGGTTAAACCCTGGGTAAAAACTTCTCTAGCACCTGGATCTCAAGTAGTTACAGACTATTTAACAAAAGCTGGATTAAATACTTATTTAGATCAGCTTGGCTTTAATTTAGTTGGGTATGGCTGTACAACTTGCATTGGAAATTCAGGACCACTTCCAGAAAATATTGTAGAAGCAATCCAAAAAAAAAATATTTATGCAGTTTCAGTTTTATCTGGAAATAGAAATTTTGAAGGAAGAATTTCACCACATATAAAAGCTAACTATCTGGCATCACCTCCACTTGTTGTTGCATATGCAATAGCTGGGCATATGGAAGTTGATTTGTACAAAGATCCACTAGGAAAAGATAAAGAAGGAAAAGATGTTTTTTTAAAAGACATTTGGCCTTCAAACAAAGAGATAGAAGACACTTTAAAAGACTCACTTAATGCTGAGATGTTTATAAAAAGATACTCAAATGTTTCTGAGGGTCCAACTCAATGGCAAAAAATTAAGACTGATAAAAGCAGTATCTATAATTGGGATGAGGGATCAACATATGTAAAAAAACCTCCGTTTTTTGACTCATTACCTGATAAACCAGAAGGATTTAAAGAAATTAAGGACGCAAGACCATTATTAATTTTAGGTGATATGATCACTACTGACCATATATCTCCAGCTGGTAGTATTCAAAAAGATAGTCCAACTGGTGAGTATTTCATGGAACACCAAATTTTACCTAGAGATTATAACTCATATGGTTCAAGAAGAGGTAACCATGAAGTCATGATGCGAGGAACTTTTGCAAATATAAGAATTAGAAATGAAATGGCTCCTGGTACAGAAGGAGGTTTTACAAAGTTATATCCAGAAGAAAAAGTTCTTCCTGTCTATGATGCAGTAGTTGAATATAAGAAAAGAGGAACAGATTTAGTTGTAATAGGTGGCAAAGAGTATGGAACTGGATCATCTAGAGATTGGGCAGCTAAAGGAACAAAATTACTAGGTATAAAAGCAGTAATTGCAGAGAGTTTTGAAAGAATTCACCGATCTAATTTGATTGGAATGGGAATATTACCATTACAATTTATCGACGATGTAAATAGAAAAAATCTAAAATTAATTGGTTCTGAATTAATTAGTATTATAAATATAGAAAAGGGTGTTAATCCCTCAGATGAAGTGACAGTTGAAATTAAATATGCTACTGGCGAAATAAAGAAAATTAAAACTTTATGCAGAATTGATACAAAAAATGAATTAGAGTATTATAAAAACGGAGGAATTCTGCAGTACGTCTTAAGGAATATGATTTAGTTATGGACGAGGATTTATCAATTATAAATACCAATACTAGAAACGAAAAAATTAAGAATTTTTTTGTAAATAATAAAAATAAAATAATTTCAGTTATAATTATTTTAATAATTATTATAGCAGGTGTTTTTAGTTACGATAAATATTTAATTAATGAAAAAAAAGATATCTCAGATAGTTATAATTCAATAATCATTGATTATTCTGAAAAAACGAAAAAAAAAACAGCTAGCAGTCTAATTGAAATTATAAACAAGAAAGATCCAACTTATTCACCTCTATCACTTTATTTTATTATTGATAATAATCTTGTAACTGATCAGTCCAAAATCAATTCATTGTTTGATATATTGATAAATGATACTTCATTAGACAGTGAGATTAATAACTTAATTATATACAAGAAGGCACTCTACAATGCAGATAACGCTCAAGAAAGCGATCTTCTAAATATGTTAAATCCATTGATCAATTCAAAAAGTGTGTGGAAATCACATTCTTTATATTTAATGGCAGAATATTTTTATGCAAATAATCAAAAACAAAAAGCTAAAGAGTTTTATAATCAAATAATTAGCTTGGAAAATTCTAATCCAGATCTGAAATTAGAAGCTGAAAAAAGATTAAGTAGAGATTTGAGTGAATAGGTTAATATTTTTATTAATTTTAATTTTTTTAAATAATTGTTCATTAAATGAAGGCTCTAAAATATGGACCAAAGATCAGATAGAAAAGAATAAGCAAGAAAAGTTAAAAAAAGTATTCAATGAAAATAAAAAAATAATAGAAGAATTTAATAGTGAGTTAAGATTAGAATTAGAAAATATTAAAACTAACAACAAAATCATTGATAATAAAAACAATTATGGATCACAAAGCTATAGTGGAGATTTTAAAAAAATTGATAGTTTAAAATTTAAAAAATTAAAAAATATTAATCAATTAAATTATCACCCAATTTTTTTGAATGAAGGTATGATTTTTTTTGAAAATAAAGGAACAATAATAAAATATAGTGAAGATAATAAAATTTTATGGAAAAATAATCATTATTCAAAAGCAGAAAAAAAACTTTTTCCTAAACTCTATTTCATTAAAGACAATCAAAATTTAATAGTCGCTGATTCAATTTCAAAACTCTATTCAGTTGATATTAATACAGGGAATTTAAATTGGTCAAAATATAATGCATACCCATTTAATTCTAACATTAAAAAATATAATGATAAATTTTTTGTCATTGATTATAAAAATACTTTAAGATGCTATTTTATAAATGATGGATCTGAATGTTGGAATGTTAAAACTGAAGGGTCGTTTACTTTATCAAATACTAAGACATCTTTAATTTTAGTTGATAATAAAATTATATTTAATAACTCTGTAGGTGAAATAACTGCTTTAAATATTGAAACAGGCATGCTTCTTTGGCAGTTACCCACGCAAAGCAGCAATATCATTTATGAAACTTATAATTTTCAAACGTCAGAATTGGTTTCAGATGGAAATTCAATTTATTTTTCAAATAATAAAAATGAATTCTACTCAATTGATGTAAATTCAGGGTCAATAAATTGGATAAATAAAATTAATTCTAATATTTCCCCTATAATTATTGAAAATTTAATTTTTACTGTTTCAAATGAAGGTTTTTTATTTGTAATTGAAAAAAATAATGGAAATATAATTAGAATTACAGATGCATATATTCAATATAATAAAAAGAATAGATCTGAAATAAAGCCAATTGGTTTTGCTATTGGAAATAAAAATTTATATTTAACAAATTCAGATGGAAAAATTATCATTGTTGATTTAAGTTTGGGAGACATAATTAAAATAGAAAAAGTATCTGGAAATCTTGTATCCAAACCATTAATTTTTGAAAATAATTTATATTTAATTAGAAATGGAAAAATTGATAAGTATAATTAATCATGATCTTAAAATTTTTAGAGAAGATCGGAAGAAAAAAAGTTGTATTAGATAGAGGACCTTCACACCCAAAATTCCAAGAGGCAAAACCTTGGATGAATAGATACTATGTTTTGTTCAGAAACAGACCTAAGTGGTTTCCGTTTAATATATTAATTCACGAGATGCTAGATGACGATCATGGTGATGGTGTTCATAATCATTTATGCCCTTATATCACAATTATTTTAAGGGGAGGATATTGGGAGACCACAAAAGATGGAAAATTTTGGAGAAAGCCAGGTTATATTGGTTTTAGGTCAGCTAATACTTTTCATAGAGTAGATCTTAAACAAGGAACAAATCCAATGACTATATTTATCCCTGGTCCATTCGGATTGAGAAAGGGTCCACGATCAGAATATGGTATCGATTTTAAAACTAAAAGAAATTAATGTCCAAATCATTTGAAAAAGAATTTGTATCTTTTTGTGAAAATCAAGATTTAGAAGTAAATATAAATCAAATTAATGTTATTAAAAAATTAGAGGATTATTATCAAATTAATTTCAAATCATTTTTATTAAAATTATTTTTAAAAAAATCATCCCAAAAATGCTTTTATCTTTATGGAGATGTTGGAGTTGGAAAGACTATGATTCTAAATTTTTTTTTCGATCAGCTAGATAAAAAAAAATTAAGAAAACACTTTAATGAATTTATGTTAAATTTTCATGATTTTGCTCATGAAAGAAAAGAAAAAAGTGAAGAAAACATAATAAATTTATTTGTTAAAGATTTAAAATCAAAGGCTTCTTTAATTTATTTTGATGAATTTCAAGTAACTAATATTGTAGATGCTATGATTTTAGGAAAATTATTCGATCAAATATTTAAAGAGAATATCAAAATAATTGTAACTTCTAATACTAAAATCTCAGAACTTTATAAGGACGGACTTCAAAGAGATCAATTTGTTCCATTCATAAAAATAATGCAGGATCAATCTGAAGAGTATGAACTTAAAATTGAGGATGATTATAGAAAATTAAATGATAACAAACTGCAAAGATATTTTTACCCTCTTAATCAAGAAACAAACTTTAAAATTAATAAATTTTTTAGAAAAATTACTAAAAATAAAAAAAAATCTACAATTTCATTTAATGTAAAGGGTAGAGATTTTAAAATGGAAAATTTTTATGAAGGCATTTTAAGAATAAAATTTAATGAATTATGTGATCAAAATTTAGGTGCTGAAGACTATTTAGAGATAATTAAAAATTGTAAATTTATAGTAATTGATCAGATACCTCAATTTAATGATGTGAATTCAAATCAACAACAACGTTTTATCACTTTGGTAGATGTAATTTATGATAAAGATATTTCATTAGCAGTCACAGCAGATCTAAATTTAGATCAAATTACCTCATCAAGATTGTTAGAAAAACCATTTAAACGCACCATTAGTCGTTTGTATGAGCTTACATCGAAGGTGCATAATTAATGAAACAAGAATTTTACAATCTTCAAATTAAGACTAATGGTCAAAAGTTATATGAATTTACTAATGATACAATTCATTGGATTGGTCAAAATAACTTTAAAAATGGTATTCTTAATTTAAGTATTCAGCACACAAGCGCCTCATTAATTGTTCAAGAAAATGCAGATCCAGATGTACAAACAGATTTAATAAATTATTTTGATAAGTTAGCTCCTATGGATAACAAACTATATGTTCATACTACAGAGGGAAAAGATGATATGCCTGCACATATTAAATCTGCATTAACAAATAATCAAATTTCTTTAAGTGTGAGAGATAGTGAATTGTTGCTTGGAACTTGGCAGGGCATATATTTATTTGAACACAGATTAGAGGCACAAAAAAGAACTATAATTCACCATTTTATTGGAGAATAAAACTAAATTTATTTTTTCTTCAAAGATTGAAACGCATCAAGAGCTGCGGCTCTAGCTTTTTCATGAATAACAATGGGACCGGGGTAATCTTTGCCAATAATTGTTTTTATAGCTTCTTGATACTTTAATTCCATTTCCCATGGTTTATGAATAAATTTATTTGGAACATTTTTAATTTCAGGGACCCATTTTTTTACATAAATACCTTCTTTATCAAATTTTTCACCCTGAAGTATTGGATTGAATATTCTAAAATAAGGCGCTGCATCTGCCCCACAGCCAGCAACCCATTGCCATTGAGCAACATTATTTGCTTTGTTAAAATCTAGTAGACAATTTCTAAAATGCTTCTCACCTTCAGTCCAATTAATTCTCAAATGTTTGACTAAAAATGAACCAACAACCATTCTTATTCTATTATGCATCCATCCAGTCTCATATAATTCTCTCATACCAGCATCTACAATAGGATAACCGGTCATCCCTCTTTTCCATGCTTTTAAGAATTTCTCGTTTTTAGCCCAAGGAAATTTATCAAATTCTTTTCTAAAATTTCCTTTTAAGAATTCTGGGAAATAATTAATTAAACTATGTGAAAACTCTCTCCAACCAAGCTCGTTAATAAATTTTCTATAACCAATTCCTTTTGATTTAATTTCAGAACATTTTTTCCAAATACTCCCTACATGAATTTGACCATGTTTGATGTAAGGAGATAGTTTAGAGGTTCCTTCGATAGATGGTATATCTCGAGAAGTTCCATAATCCTTAATTTTATTTTCAATTAAATATTTAAGTATTTTTTTTGAATCATTTTCTGAAACTTTCCAATATTTTTCAAATTTTTTATACCAATTTTTTTTTGGTAAAATATCCTTTGGTTCAACACACTTTTTAAAATATGAAATCTTTTTTATTTTTTTTTTAACAATATAATTTCTGCTTGATGGTCGATTTAAATAAACTTTTTCCGCATTTCTCCAAAAAGGGGTAAACACTTTAAAGGGAGTTCCATCATTTTTTGTTATCTCTTGAAATTCATTTAAAATATTTCCTTTGAAATATTTATAATTAATTTCATTTTTAATAAATAGGTCACGTATTTTTTTTCCTTTAGCTATAACATCTGGCTCATAAATTTTATTCCAATAAATAGAAAGCTTATCCTTTTTATTAATTTTAGAAAAAATTTCTAATTCATCACCTTTTACTATTTCAAGGTTAATTTTATAATCCGATAATTCTTTTTTTAAAGTTTCTAGAGATTTAAAAACCCACCATTTTTGAGCCTCTCTTTTGTCATCAAAATCATTGTTATTATAAATATATAATGCAATTACATTATCATGATTTTGTGATGCAAAAGATAAAGCGGGATTATTTTCAATTCTAAAATCCTCTCTTATCCAAAAAATACCTGTGCTGCTCATTGGTTTAATTTTGGTTAATTAAATTTTGATACATTTCTTGATCAGTATCTCCCTCACAACCAAAAACTAAAACATTAGATTTTTCATTTAGATCTAATTTTTCTTTAATTGCTTGATCTTCACAACTTGTAATCAAACTGATTACACCAGGAGCTGAATTTTCTCCTGCAATTATTTTATCATCGCTTAAGCTTGAATTTCCAAGTAGTTTCATAGTTTTTGCAATATCATCATCTGGTAAACTAATACAATGTTTAACTGAATTTTTGAGTATTGCCCATGGGACCAATGATACTTCGCCACAAGACATACCACCCATTAAGCTTTCCCTTTTAATATCTATTTTTTCTATTTTACCAGTTTTAATGCTTTCCATTACACATGCTGCGCTATCAGGTTCAACAACTATAATTACTGGAATATGATTTAAATATCTTGCAATACCTGCAACCATAGCAGCAGCCATGCCACCAACACCTGCCTGTAAAATGATGTGGGTTATTTTCTCCTCTTGGATTTGATCAGCTATTTCTTTCATCATGACTGTATAACCTGCCATCGTATACTTAGGTACAATCATATAATCTTTCCAAGCAACATCTTGAACTATTTGCCAATTATTTTCAGTAGACTGTTTTATACATTCAATCAATGATTTTTCATAATTACCTTTTACTTTAACTACATCTGCTCCAAGATTAGACATAGCTTTGCCTCTTGCATCACTTACAAATTCACTAATAAATATTTTGCATTTTAATCCCAATCTTCTTGCTCCCCAGGCAACAGATCTTCCATGATTACCTGCAGTAGCTGTTGCTACAACTATATCTTTATTTCCTTTGGTTACTTTTTCTACTGCATAAGCTCCACCTAAAGCTTTAAAAGATTTTAAATCAAATCTTTTATTTTCATCTTTATAAAAGATTTTGTTTAAATTTAATTCTTTTGAAAGTTTATTTAAAGAAAGCAGAGGAGTAGGAGAATAACCTTTCCACTTAGAAATACTCTTATAAGCATCATCAATTTCTTCTAAGGTTAAAGAATTAAGAATTTCTTTTTTATTAAATGAATAATTTTTATTGTCAGTAAATTCTGTGTATTTCCATTGATGACCGTTAGATAATATAGTCATGTACTAACAATCTAGAGTATTATCTTTTTCCCACTTTGTAACATCTTTTGTTTTATCAAAACTATTTTTTGACTTGAATTCATTCATTTCTGAACTTCTTAATTTTATATAACTATTAATTACATCATTGCCAAAAGCATCATTCATATCTTTATTATTTTTTAATAAATTTAATGATTGTGCAAGTTCATCAGGTAGTTTGGGTAAGTCTGGATATTTAGCGTGGTCTTCATACATATTACAATCCAAAGGTTTGCCTGGATCAACGTTATTTTTCAAACCATATAGACCAGCTGCTAAAACACTTGCTTGCAATAAGTAAGGATTAGCAGAACCATCCATTAATCTTAATTCAAATCTTCCTGGATCAGGAATTCTGATCATGTGTGTTCGATTATTACCTGTATACGAAATACTACTCGGTGACCACGATGCTCCAGATTTTGTAGGTGGTGCATTTATTCTTCTATAACTATTGATTGTTGGGTTAAAAAACGCAGATAAAGATGAAGCATTTTTAATTACTCCACCTAAAAAATTATAGGCCATTTTACTTAATCCAAGTTTATCTTTACTGTCTAAGAATTTATTTTTATTACCCTGCCAAACTGATACGTGAGCATGACAACCATTACCGGTTAAATTTCCAAATGGTTTAGGCATAAATGTTGCTCTTAATCCGTGCTTTTCAGCAATTGTTTTTACCATAAACTTAAAAAAGGTGTGTCTATCTGCAGTTTTTAGGCAATCTGAATAATCCCAATTCATTTCAAATTGACCGTTAGCATCTTCGTGATCATTTTGATAAGGGCCCCATCCCATTTCAATCATACAGTCACAAATTTCCTTAATTAAATCATACCTTCTCATTAATGCAGATTGGTCATAACAAGGTTTAGACTGAGTATCTCTTGGATCCGCAATTGAGTTACCATCAGGTGAAATTAAAAAATATTCACACTCAACACCTGATTTCATTATTAAATTTTGTTTTTTAAGTTTTTTAATTTGATTTTTTAACATTACTCTGGGCGACGCATCTACTGGTTTGCCATTCATCCACAAGTCAGATGCTAACCATCCAACCTCTTTATTCCAGGGAAGTTGAATTAAGCTATCTGGATCAGGAATTCCAAACATATCAGAATCTGCTGGTGTCATATCTAGCCAAGCAGCAAAACCAGCAAAACCAGCTCCTGCATTTTGCATTTCTTTTATGGCGTGAGCAGGGACTAATTTTGATCTTAATACACCGAATAAATCTACAAAACTGATTAAAAAATATTTAATTTTTTTTTGCTTAGCAATTTGAAATAAATTTTTAGCCACAACTTAAGTTAACACAATTATTTAAAAAAAGATAAAATTGTTTCTTTGTAATAAATTAAATTTACAACAATAATTACAATTACAGCTAGTATTGCACCATACTTGGCTTTAGGAAATGCTACACCTCTCATTTTTGAGGGTCTTAACTCTTCTTTATTATCTTCCATAAATTTAGAATAAAAAAAGGGCGCTACATTTAAGTAGCGCCCAAATTTTAATTGAAATTACCAGTCGGTAATATTGCTTTTGTGATCGTTAGCACTATGTCTTTTTCTAGCAAGTCTTGAAAGTTCGTCACTTTCAGATTTTGCTGTAAGAATGTGCCAACCTACCCATAAGACTAATGCAATGATTACCAGTATGCCTTCAACAGATCCAGCACCAGGGTAAATTGCACCAGCAACTTCTTCTGCTGGCTTATTAAGGTGATCTATCCAGTTTGTAACTGTAGCCATATTTTCCTCCTTTACCTGGTTGCAGATGAAACTGCTTTTTCATCTTCTTTAGCAGATTCCATCATTTCATAGTCTAATCCAGCTATCTCAACTTCACGTGGGATTCTTAATTTACCCATACCGTTAAGAACTTTAGCTATGATGTAGCCTGGTATTAGTCCAAGAACAACGAACATTATTAATGCTCCGATGAACTGTCCTAATGGATTAATTGTTGCATAAGTTGTTCCGTCCCACATAGCACCAACACTGTAACCAGATGATGGATAACCATTTAAGACAAAACCACAAATAACAAGACCTACAAATCCAGCATAACCATGTACTGCTACAGCACCAACCGCATCATCAATTTTGAACTTACGTTCAACCCAGTAATGTAGTTTGTATGCAATAACAACACCGATCATACCAATGATCATTGCTTGAATTGGGTGATATAAATCATTTCCAGCTGAAGCACAGATCACCCCTGCTAGACCACTTGAGTAAGTCCAGAAAGGATCTCCTTTAGCAATCCAATATCCAGCTAATAATCCTCCTGATAATGACATCAAGAAGTTAAAAGTAATACCACTAAGCGTAGTAGGTGTTACGTAGATATTTGTTGCTGTCCAGTAAGATATACCTTCCATACCATACTCAGGTCCTAGATCGAAAATAGGTATGTTACATGCTGCGTAAAATCCCCAGAAACCAGTATAAATTAAAAATAATCCCACTGTTACTAACCAAGGATTTCTTGGTCCAATGTTTCTTGGTTCTCCGCTAGATGAAAACTTACCAATTCTTGGTCCTAAAACCATTAGTACACCTAAAGCAAATCCACCCGCAATTGCGTGAATTACTCCTGATGCGTAAGCATCGTGATATCCTAGAAGTTTCAACATCCAACCGTCAAAGTGCCATCCCCATGCAGCATCAATTGTCCAAAATACAGAACCAATTGCAATTGCTAAAATACCAAATGCAAAGGTCGTTATTCTTTCAATGATTGCTCCAGAAACGATGGAAGCAGCTGTCCAAGAGAAAAGTAAAAATGCAGCCCAGAAGACACCAGAAATGTGGTCTCCTAAATTGACAGCCATTAAATCACTTGTAGCAGTATACCATGTAGCACTAAATGCAGATTCATCTGTAACTAGTGCAGCACTTTCATTCATTATTGATGGTGCTAATCCAGGTCCTGTTGGAAAAGCCCAGTAAATCCACCAACCAAATAAAAACCACGTTACTGTTACTAAAGGTATCAGCATCGTATTTTTCATAAGAGTATGTTGATGGTGCTTGTATCGAGAAGCCCCAACTTCATACATACAGAAACCAACGTGAATTAAAAACATCAGTACCACTGTCACCCAGTAGTAAAATTCTGTAAATATGGTTGTTAGAGCACCTAACTGATCAGTCATATTCTCTCTCCATATTAGTTTACGGAAGCCTATTAAATTTTGTGATTCGATACAAATATAAAAATGTTTAAAAACCTAGCTTGTGCACAAGGTTTTTAAAAAAAATCAACTTTTAATTGAAATATTAAAATTTTAAATAAGCTTTTTTCAAATCAACAAGTGGATGTTTTGGAGACATTTGAAACTTAACTAAAAGTTCTCTTGCAATCATATCTCTATCTTGTTGATTGTTTGGGAGTTTAATTGATTTTGGAATTGTTACCCAACCATTCGCATTTCTACAGAACACTGCCGGTCTATCTTCCTCATAACCCATGTGAACATCTTCCAACCAATTTAAATCATCCCATCCCATCGCTTCTATATATTTTTTTAGAAACGGAGTTATCTTAGAATAGTCTGGTAAAAGATTAACATCATATCTATAACCGATTGACTGGCCAATCATTTTTTCTCTGGCTGTCTCTTTTTTTTTACCTAACTGACCTTTGATCTCTTTTGTTTTTGCTACTTTTTTATTTTTTTTCTTTGGCATAGTTACCTCTATATTTTATGGTAGTTATCAACACCAACTGTGTAGTTAGTTCCGGCTAATGGAACTTTAGCTAAAGCTGATGCTTCAGATGTTAAAGCAGCTAAATCTTCAGGCTCTAGTGAATGGATATTTGTTTTTCCACAAGCTCTTGCTAAAAGCTGAGCCTCTAAAGTCATCGAGTGAAGATAATTATAAACTCTTAATGCTGCATCATCAGGGTTTAATCTTGCTCTTAACTTAGGATCTTGTGTAGCAACTCCTACTGGGCAACGTCCTGTATGGCAGTGATAACATTCACCTGCTTTTACTCCCATTTCTTTTTCAAAGTTTGCTTCTGGGATGTCTTTGTTACAATTTAATGCAATCATTGATCCAGTACCAATAGCTATTGCATCAGCTCCAAGAGCTAAAGCTTTTGCCATATCAGCACCATCTCTAATTCCACCTGCATAAATTAAAGTAACTTTTCCGGTTTTACCCACATCATCAATTGCTCTTCTTGCTTCTCTAATTGCTGCAATTCCTGGAATTCCAGTATTAGCAGCAGCAATGTGTGGTCCCGCTCCAGTTGATCCTTCCATTCCATCTAAATAAATAGAGTCTGGATCACATTTTGCAGCCATACGCACATCATCATAAACTTTGGATGCGCCTAACTTTAATTGAATTGGCACCTTATTTTTTGTTAATTGTCTTAACTCTTCTACTTTTAAAGCTAAATCATCTGGTCCTAACCAGTCGGGGTGCCTTGCTGGAGATCTTTGGTCAATACCCGATGGTAATGATCTCATCTCAGCGACTTGGTCAGTAACTTTTTGACCCATTAAGTGTCCTCCCATTCCAACTTTTTGACCTTGTCCAATAAATACTTCAATACCATCTGCTAATTGTGCATGATGTGGATTAAAACCATATCTTGATTGAATACATTGGTAATACCATTTTTCAGAGTATCTTCTTTCATCAGGTATCATTCCACCTTCACCTGAACATGTAGCACTACCAGCCATAGTTGCTCCTCTAGCTAAAGCAGTTTTTGCTTCGTAAGAAAGCGCACCAAAACTCATTCCTGTAATATAAACTGGAATATCTAACTCAATTGGATTTTCACATCTTGGTCCAATTACAGTTTTCGTTTCACATTTTTCTCTGTAACCTTCGATTACAAATCTAGTTAGTGTTCCAGGTAAGAAAACTAAATCATCAAAAGTAGGAATTTTTTTCATCAATGCCATTCCTCGCATTCTGTACCTTCCTAATTGAGATTTAATATGAATGTCGTCTATTACTTCAGGTGTGAAGATAGCGTTATGACCTAATAAACTTTTATTTCTTTTACCTTCTTCATGTGCATGGACATCAGCTTTTCCACCAACACCTTTTCCATTTTTTTTAACTTTTTTAGATTTTTTCTTAGGCATTATATTGCTCCCTTCTTCTCTGTAGGTTCCAAATTGTCATAATTCCAAAGTTTTTTACCAGCTACAATTTTTTTCATTTTACTAACGTCAAAGTTTTCGCCAATCTCAGCTACTTTTAATTTTCTTTTTAGCCAATCTTGATCGCTTTTAGTTAACTCAGCGTCTACTGCATCACTACCATATGATCCAATTTCTCCACCTACGAAAATTGTCCCATCATACATAGAGTCACCTAAATTTATTCCCACATCTCCAAGAATAATTATTCTTCCTCTTTGCATCATAAAACCTGTGAACGCACCTGCATCTCCACCAATAATGATAGTACCACCTTTCATGTCAATCCCGGTTCTGGCACCAACACTACCTTTGCAAATTAAATCTCCACCTCTAATTGCCGCACCAAAACAAGATCCAGCATTCTTTTCTATCACTACTTTACCAGCCATTAAATTTTCTGCACATGACCATCCAACTCTTCCATTAATTCTAACTATTGGACCATCACAAGAGCCCATGCCAAAATATCCTAAACTTCCTTCAAAAATTAAATTAAGTTTATTTAAAATACCAACTCCAAGACTGTGTTTACCTTGTGGGTTTTTTATTACTATTGTTCCATATCCTTGGCTCATTAAGTTATCGATTTCTTTATTAGCCTCAGGCGCCGTCATGTCTTTAACATCAAGCTCTGTTCTTTTATTAAAATCTACGTCATATGTACCAAAGTAGTACAAGTTTTCTGCTTCATCAGGATTAAAGAATTTTTGTTGAGTTCTTCCTGTTAAAACCTCAGTATGCATACCCATTGATTGGGCTTTTGACTTTTTAGATACTGTTTTTAGATTTGCCATACTTTTACCTCCCCATCAAACGGATCATATGTATCAATTTCTTGTGGCAATACAGATCTAATTGCAATTTCTTCAGATCCCATAGCAACTAAATCATCAGACTCATACAATACCAATGGTTTTGCAGCCATTGTATCTTTTGCCATTCCTAAGGAGTCTTTTGTTGCAACAAAGTAAGTAAAAACACCATCTAAACCGGTTAAAGATGCTTTCATTCCTTCCTCTAAAGTTGCACCGTCTCTCATTTTTTCAGCAAGGTAAACTGCAATTAATTCCGAGTCACACTCAGACATAAATCTCATACCTTTATTTTCCAAAACTCTTCTGTTATTCCAATAGTTTGTTAATTGTCCATTATGAACAACAGATACATCGCTAAATGGATATCCCCAGAAAGGATGGGCAGATTTAATATCTACACCGGACTCTGTCGCCATTCTAGCATGACCTATAGCATGTGTTCCAACAACTTTATCTAAGCTATACCGATCACAAACCATTTTAGCGTTTCCAAGATCTTTAATCACTTCTAAAGATTTACCCATTGAAAGAATTTCTACACCAGGAATACTTTCTATACGTTGTGAAAATTCTAACAGATCTTTAACATTATAATCAATTTCATATCTTAAAGAGTAGGGAAGAGTTCTTTCTTCTTTAACTATTTTAGCTCCCATTTCAGCTAATGTTTGATCTACAATTTTTTTTCTTTCATCGTAAACAGATACATCCTCCATAACTGATGAACTTCCTTCTCCAACATTTTCTCCAACTTTAAAACGCATGATGAAGTTTTTTCCATCTGTATCGCCATATAAAGCGTAACCTGTTGAGTCTTCTCCTCTATGTTTTAATGCTTGAAGCATACCTTGCAATTCACTTCCAACATTTGAAGATTTCCCTCTATGAATTAAACCTGCTATTCCACACATAAATTTATACCCTTTCTATCTATTTCTGTGACCTACGGTAGACAATCAAGATAAGTATCCAGATCCCATTGTGTTGTTGCACCAAGAAATCTTTCCCACTCATCGTTTTTGTACCAATGGAAAACTTTATACATTTCATCTGGCATTGCAGATTTGATTACTTCATCCTCTGCCAGCCTATCCAAAGCCTCACCTAAACTTAATGGAAGTTTTTTTACATCTTTACCAGCTTTTTGAGCTTCATAAATATTTCTAGATTCTGGAGCTGCTGGTTTCATTTTCTTACTTATACCTTCATCGCAAGCTTTTAATAAAGCAGCACCTAATAGATAAGGATTGTGCATCGAGTCTACTGATCTATACTCAAATCTTCCTGGAGCAGAAACTCTTAAACCACAAGTTCTGTTTTGATATCCCCAGTCTGCGTAAACAGGAGCCCAAAAACCTTGATCCCATAATCTTCTATAAGAATTTACAGTTGAAGATCCAAGAGCTGTTAATGCTGGTAAGTGCTTCATGATACCTGCAATTGATTGCAAACCAATTTTACCTGGTAATTGCATATCTTTTGTATCTGGCATGAAAGTATTAGTTCCACCTTCAACATAACTAAATACTTCTTCTACACCTGGTAGAGTTTTATTTCCAAGTTTGTTAACTTTTATTTTTCCACCTTTCCATAAAGACATGTTTGTATGACAACCACTAGCAGAAACACCCATAAATGGTTTTGTCATAAAGCAAGCAATTAAATTATGTTCTCTAGCTACTTGAGCACAAATTTGTCTATAGGTTGACAATCTATCTGCATTTCTTAAAACGTTATCGTAAGTCCAGTTTAACTCTAATTGGCCCGGAGCATCTTCGTGATCTCCTTGAATCATATCAAGACCCATTGCTTTTGCGTACTCAATAACCTTCATAAACACTGGTCTTAATGACTCAAATTGATCAATGTGATAACAGAATGGTTTAGAAAAACCTTTACCTGTAGGTGTTCCATCCTCTTTTTTTGTTAACCACATCATTTCAGGCTCAGTACCAACTCTCAATTCTAGACCATGTTTTTTCTTAAATTCATCCATGAAAATTCTTAGATTTCCTCTGCAGTCTGAAGTTAAATGACCGCCTGGATTTTTTCTTTCTTCTCTGTTTCTAAAACAAGTTACAAATACTCTTCCAACTCTTTTATCCCATGGTAATTGAACAAAAGTTTCAGGATCAGGTATTCCAACAAGCTCCATAGCCTCTGGTCCATATCCAATGTAATTATTATGACGATCTAAGAACAAGTTTGCTGTAGCACCGTAAACTAATTGAAATCCTTTTTCAGCTGTTCTTTCCCAGTGATCTGCTGGTATACCTTTACCAACAACTCTACCTGTTACAGAAATGAATTGATAATAAATATAAGTGATGCCAAGTTCATTAATTTTTTCTCTAACTTTTTTAACTAATTTTGCTCTACCTGGTTGGTTAACGTGTTTCTCTAGATCTGTCATTTTCACCCCTCAATGAATTTAATTTACTCAAACGTAGCTGAAAAATTTATTTGTGTCTAGGCTTAGAGTCTAGCTCCACGGAAACGGACTGTTCGAAGTAGGGTGAAGTTCACCCTTCTCGTAACGGTTGAATCTAAATGGTTTTAATAAATCACTTTCAGTACCAAGAATTTCTTTTGCAACAAGTTCTCCAACCCCAATCATTTTATAACCATGATTGGCATCTGCAATCATGTAAACGTTTTCAAAAAATCTATCAAAGATTGGAAATGAGTCTGGTGTCATACATCCAAGTCCGCCCGATGGTCCTTTTCTATATAAATCAGATTTACCCTCAAATCTTTTTTGACAATGCGCTAAAGCTGAACACCACATTTCACTAAATGCGTCTGTTGTTTGATATTCAGGTGACTCAATTCCATAAGGATCAACATTAACTTGATCAAAATGTTTTTTAACTATGTAAGGGGAAGTTCCCCCTTGTACACCTAATCCCTCGATATCAGGTTTGTAATAAATTCCCCAAATTTTATCTGTTAATAATTTTTTTGTTTTGTCTGAATATAACGGAGCAGTAGAGTCTACATGAACCACAGGAGGTTGTTTTCCATCATTTGTTTTTAGAAAATCTGGCTCAACACCAATAACACCTTCTTGTAGCATCCAGTATGTCCACATATCTGTTTCATGCATTTTACCATCTTTACCTTTAATGTTAGCCCTTTTAGGTAACTCTAACATATTCCAAAAATCTCTAGCCCAAGGTCCTGCACCGATAACAACCTGTTCGCACTCAATTGTACCTTTATCTGTTTCTACTCCTGTAACAGCTTGACTGTTACTTCCTTTTTTAAATCCTGTTACTTTTACACCTTTCATAACCTGAACCCCGTTTGATGTAGATTTACTTTCAAGTGCTTTAATTGAATCTTTGTTAAATGCGTATCCACCTTTTTTTTCATGAAGTATTGAAGTGATCCCTTGTGCTTGCCAATCGTCAAAAATACCCTTCATATAATTCGAACAATCTTTTTCACCTTCTATAAATACTGACTCGTATCCAATAGCTTTTTGTTGCTCATAAATGCTTGCAACATCTTCATGCATTACCTCAGGTGATATTTGTAAATAACCAACTGGGTTATATTTAAATGCTTTAGGATCACTCTCCCACACAGAAACTGAGTGAGCCATAAGCTCCCTCATTGCTGGTTGAAAATAATTATTTCTTACAACACCACAAGCAATTCCGCTTGCACCAGCTGCAGTATCTTTTTTCTCTAATACAATTATGTCACCAGGATTTTTATATGTTTCAGAAAGTTTCCAAGCAGTACTTAGACCGTGAATTCCACCACCGATTATAACTACTTTTGCTTTCGAAGGTAATGTCGTCATGTAAAAACATTATTTTTTGCAAATAGTAATTAATATAATTTTTTATAGAACTAAAAATTATATATATAATTTAGATATTTCGATTTTTGTGAAATTTATCGCTAATAACTTATATTTTTTAAGGTATCCAGGTATTCATTAAATTCTTTAATAAATGATTCACTAGGTATTATATTTTTTATTCTTTGGTCTGTTGATGTTTTTTCAAGACGAAAGAATCCTTTTTCACAAGCTTCAGTAATAATTAATGCAGATTTAGGTCTAGATGTTTTAAATAATTTAGTTTTAAGTTCTTCTACAGATAGTTTTTTATTTTCTTTATGCGCAGACATTACCAACAACATCATATGATAGTGAGAAGGAGATTTTCTAAAAAAATAGTTACTAGCTGTATGGGATTGTCTCATTTGATCTTCCCAAAAATCTAATAAAGTCTTTTTTTCTTTTGGCATTTATTTTAAGCTCTAACTCTCGATTTAGTTGGATCGTAGAATGGAAAACCAACAACTTTAGCACCAATCCTTTTTTGATGACCATCGATTTTACCTATTTCAACTTCAGTACCTAATTCAGAGTATTGGACATCTATTCTGCAAAGAGCAATATTTTTATTCAAAGTAGAGGATAGACATCCGCTGGTAACTATACCAACCTGTGATCTTCCAATATGAACACAGTCTCCGTGGCCTGCTATTTCTTTTCCATTAAGTTCTAGCCCTACCAATTTCTTTTGAGGGTTAGCTTTTCTTTTAATCAATTCCTCTTTACCAATAAAATCTTCTTCTTTTGTTTTTAATGGAACGGCAAAACCAATACCAGCTTCAAAAGGATCTTGTTGTCCATCAAATTCGTTTCCAAATAAAATTAAACCTGCCTCAATTCTAAGTTTGTCTAATGCAGCAAACCCAGCTGGTATCAATCCATCATCTTTTCCTGCTTCCATTAATTTATCCCAAACTTCGGGAGCATGTTTTGGATGACACCAAATTTCATAACCTAATTCACCAGTGTAACCTGTTCTAGAAACAATTAATGGAATACCTTGAAGTTCCTCTATTCTACAAATTGTAAATCTAAACCAGCCCAACTCATCTATCGAAGGCTGCGTTGGTGGAGTAAAGATAATTTTTTTTAAAATTTCTCTACTTTTTGGGCCTTGCAAAGATACATTACTAATTTGATCAGTAGAGTTTTTAACAAAAGCATTAAAATTCTTTTTCTTTGCAATTTCTTTTAGCCATTCTCCACCATACTCATCTCCGCATATCCATCTAAAACCTGTTTCGCTTAATCTTAAAAGAGTGCCGTCATCGAACATCATTCCATTTTCGTAACACATTGCAGAATACACAACCTGTCCAACAGAAAGTTTTTTAATATTTCTTGTAAGAGTGTAGTTCATTAACTCTTCAGCATCAGGACCAATTATTTCAAACTTTCTTAAAGAAGATAGATCAATTAATACGGCATCATTTCTACAAGCATTGTACTCATTAACCAAACCATGTTTAGTGTAATCATTTGGAAGCCAAAATCCTCTAGCATCAGCAAAGTTTCTAGTTAATTTTGAAGTTCTTTCATAAAAGCCAGAATTTCTGGTAAGTTTGTTTTCAGAGTCTGTTTTCATTCTAAAACCAAATGACTTTCTAAATTCTTTATTTTTATCGTAAGTTCTAACAAATATATTTGTAGGATTCCATGAATTACAAGGATCTATATCGCTTGGACATGCGGTTGTTCCTATTGTTAAATCTTTTAAAGCCTTAAACATTACATAATCACCTGGTCTTGAATAAGATTCATCAGAAATAACAGAATTTAATCCTCCAGCAGAAGTATTAAAAAATAAATTAATTGCATGCCAACCTTTTTGTTTCTGAACACCATATTTTGACATACTTTCAGTTAAATTATCCGAACAGTTTGGGTGTCCAAAATATCCCGCATCTTCATAATACTTTGAAGTACATGCAAGATTAAAAGTATCGTGTTTTCCAACAGTATCTCTTATTACTTCAACAAGTGGCTCATGATCGGTATCATAAAATTTAGAGAACAAACCTGGTCCTGGGAAAGTATTACCCATGAATGTTCTCGTGGTTTGCCAGTCTAATCCTTTTTCAATTCCTTTTTCTAATTTTCTTGTATCGAATGCCACAAAGTCAGAACATTGTCTGCCAGTTGGGCTTATGACTTGAATATAATCTCCTTCTTTAACCTCATAAGATATACAACTTTCTTTATTTATATTTTCTTCATAAACAGGTTCGAAAACAGGATCAGGAATTATATTTAATTCCTTCTCATTAACAATTTTAGCTCTTTTAACAAATATGGTTAAATCAGTTGGTGGGTTTTGTTTTGTAACATCCATATCTTTGCCAGGTGCTGAAAATATTGCATAACATTTATCTTTTGATTTTAATTTAATTTTTTCACTGGGTTTTGTGTCTAGATCAAATAAAATTGATGATTTTGAATTTGAAATTTTTAGATTTCTTTTTTTTAATTGATAGTTGGTTGCTAAAATTGTTTCATCATTACCGCTAAGAATATTTCTTATGAAGTTTTTTTCATTGTTTGATTTGAGATTTAATATTCCAAGATCTGAATTTCCATCTTTATCAAAACAAATAATCTCAGATATTTGATTACCTTCATTATTGACAATTTCTATTTCATCATCAGGAAAAAGTTGAATACCTGTTAAACCACCACCATTGACAACATGTCTTTCAACTCCAGGTGGTAGAACACTCAAACCAGGATATTTAATTTCTTTGCTTGTTCCTAACATTTTTAAATTTTATTTTTAAGAATAATATAATCAAAACGAGTTGACTATAACTTTAAATAGGAACATACTTTAATTATAAATAATTGGAGGGTTAATATGAAAAACAAAAGTTTACCGTTAATTATCGGTGCTGTAGTAATAATAGCTGCTGCAATCTTCTTTATGCAAGGGGGCGATAAAACGGCAAAGAAATCAGGTGACAGTAGTCAACCTATAGTTATACCAACTCACAATTGGTCAAGTCAAATTGTAATGGCTTATGTAATTGGTGGAATTTTTGAAAGCATGGGTAATAATGTAAGTTATGTAAACGCTGACTCACAAGCAGTTTATGAGTCAATAAGAATTGGAGACGTAACTATATCTCACGAGGTTTGGGAGTCTGCTTTTGGTAAATCATTCACAACTGCTTTAGATAAAGGTGGTTTGTTAGATTGGGGTGATCATGAGGCAAGAACTCTAGAAGATATGGGATATCCAAATTGGGTTGTTGATAAAGGATTATGCCCAGGTCTACCTGATTGGACTGCTTTAAAAAATCCAGATTGCGCTAAAAATTTTACAACACCTGATTCACCTGATGGAAAAGGAAGAATGTTGGAAGGTCCGCAAACTTGGCATGGTGACTTAATTCCGCAAAGAGTTGAAGCTCTTGGTTTGGGTGATCTTTGGTGGGTGAAATTTGCTGGAAGTGCTGATGCACTTTGGGCAGAATTAGCAGCAGCTGAAAAAGAAGGAAGAGGAACAATTATATTTAACTGGACACCAAATTTTACAGATGGTGCTGGTTTTACTTTTATCGATTTTCCTCCTTATACAGCTGGTTGTAGACCAGAAGATGGTGGAGATGGAAAATGCGGATCACCAGATGGTTATTTAAAAAAAGCTGTGCATGAAGATTTTCCAAAAACACATCCTGCAGCAGCTGCAGTCTTTAAAAAAATGTCATTCTCTACAAGTCAGATTGGAGCAATGGCTGCTTTAGTTGATGTTGACAAAATGACTCACGAGGATGCTGCCAAAAAATGGTTAGCTGATAATGAGTCGGTTTGGAAAGCATTTCTTAATTAAGGATAGAAATTAAAATTTAAAGTCTCCCCCAACTTGTTGGGGGGGATTTTTTTTTGAGAAATTTTGTGTAAAATATATTAATGAAAAAATATTTTCTTATAATATTTTTTAGTTTTTTAGTCTGCTCATCAGTTTTAGCAAGAAGTACTGGATGTAAAGAAGGTGACTGTGAAAATGGTTTTGGTAAATGGGTTTACACCGATAAAACTACTTATGAAGGGGATTGGGTTAATACAAAAAAACATGGGCAAGGCATCGAAACCTGGCCTAATGGCTATATCTATAAAGGGGAATTTAAAAATAGTGAGTGGAGCGGACAAGGGATTTTAACCTTTCCTGACGGATCTAAGTATGAAGGAGAATGGTACAAAGGTTTTATGAACGGACAAGGAACATTTACTTGGGCAGATGGAAAACAAAAATCAGGTATTTGGAAGAACGGTACGTTACAAGAATAATGTCAAAAGAAAATTATTTTAATAAAATAAAAGATTTACCTGAATCTCTTAGACAGTTTATTGGTTTGATAATTATTACACTAATAGTAATTATATCTTTTAGTATTTTAAATGGAATTTTTGGCCAGGGAGATGACTTGGTAAAAAGAATGAAGTTAGAAGAAGAAAGAATTGCTGAAGAAAAAAAACTTAGTGAATTAATTTCTAAATTACCTTCTGGAATACTTGTTTCCTTTGATGGTACAGATCATTATAAGTTGACTGATGAGGTATATGAGCAAGTATGTAAGGCTACAAAACTAATTCCACAAAGAGCAATTATGGGTGCTAATTTTTTAAACTTCAGAGCACATGAGCTTTATACGATTAATGGAAATAAAATTGATGAAACTTTCGTAAAATGGGACAAAGAAAAAGGTAAATGTTTTGCTGGTTTTACAGTTAGTGGAAATAATGTAGGTGTTGACGAAAGTATAACTATAAGTGGAGAAGCTTTAAGTTTTTTAAGCACTGGAATTGATACTAGAGTTTATTTTATTAAAAATTTTTAATGAAGAAAGGTAACATTATTAACATTTTAATTTAATTGAATTTAAGATAACTTTAAAAAAAAATTTATGTCTGAAACTGTAATTAAATGTGAATCGGTGTACAAAATTTTTGGAGAAAATGCCAAAAAGATGCTTGATGAGTCTAATGGCAATGTGGATGCTAAAACTTTTCAAGAAAAAGGGTGTATAGTTGGAGTCAACAATGCTTCTTTTGAAGTCGCAAAAGGAGAAATGTTAGTAGTTATGGGATTGTCTGGCTCTGGTAAATCAACTTTGCTTAGATGCATATCAAGACTAACAGATGCGACAGGTGGAAAAATTTTTATAGAGGGCCAAGATCTACTTCAGCTAAACAATAAAGAATTAATTGAACTTAGAAGAAGCAAAATGGGAATGGTTTTTCAAAGCTTTGCTTTGCTGCCTCATAAAACAGTTGTTGAAAACATTGCTTTCCCATTGCAGATAAAAGGCATTGAGATTGAAGAGAGTATTAGTAGAGCGATGGAAATGGTAAAATTAGTCGGACTTGATGGAAGAGAAAACTATTTTCCAAGAGAACTTTCAGGCGGGCAACAACAAAGAGTAGGGATCGCAAGATCATTAGCTGTGGAACCAGATATATGGTTTTTAGATGAACCTTTTTCTGCATTAGATCCATTAATAAGAAAAGAAATGCAGGATGAATTTTTAAGACTTCAGGAAAAATTACAAAAAACAATTATGTTCATTACCCATGATTTTGATGAGGCATTAAAGTTAGCTGATCGAATAGCAATTATGAAAGATGGGATAATTGAACAATTAGATACTCCCGCAAATATTGTACTAAATCCTGCAACCGAATATGTAAGAAAGTTTACCGAAGAAGTCCCAAGAGAGAAAGTTTTGGTTATCGAGGATGTAATGGATTCTTCAAACAAAGTTGACTTGGGTGATTTAAAGGTTTCAAAAGATGATATTATAGAAAATGTTGCAGAAAAAATTCTTACTCAAGAAAAAACAGTAGGAGTAGTAGACTCTCAGAATAAAATAGTAGGTTCAATTAAACCCTCAAAAATAATTGATACAGTATTTGGAGGAAGAAAAAACGGTAGTTAAAATATGGAGTATTTAAAAAAATATCCAAAATTATTCCAATGGTTATTTTTATTAGTTGTATTTTTTGCTTTATGCTTTGCTATTGATGTTCCTGAAACTTATAAATTCATAAGAGGTCAGGCTGAATTTGTTAAAGATCCAAACCAAAGTGTTTACTTTTTTTTAGGAAAAGAAGTTAGATATTATGCCTTTGATGTATTTTGGAGATTACCTCCACTACTAGGATGGCTACCTATCTGGATAAACGATTCTTTATTCTTCTTAATGAATGAGTGGATGCCAATGGAGTTTTGGAATGAAGATACTCAAGAGTTTAAAACTCGACCATTATTATTAGAGATAAGTAGAAATTTAACTTCGATTATGACTTTTTTAATTGAATTAATTAGAGAGATTCTATTGGGTGGTTTAGAAACTATAGTTGCATTCACAAGTTGGAATTTTGTTGATGCTTATCCATGGATAAAATTACCTGGTTTGCCTTGGACTATTGTTGCTGCTGGAGCAACAATACTTTCATATAAATTAAGTGGAAAAGGATTAGCTTTGTTTGCAGGTTTAACAATGACTTATATTTCAATATTTGGTCAATGGAAACCTTCAATGCAAACACTTTCATTTATATTGGTAGCAGTTCCATTATCATTCGCTTTTGGTATCAGCTTAGGAATTGCAGCATATAAAAGTAAAAGAGTTGAAAAAGCCTTGTACCCAATTCTTTTAGTGATGCAAACTATGCCACAATACGCCGTATTAGTTCCTGCCCTAGTTCTATTTGGTGTTGGTGATCATGCAGCTGTAATAATTACAATGGTAGTTGCGGTTCCACCTATGATATTATTGACAATATTAGGCTTGAGAGCAATACCTCCAGAAGTTATTGAGGCCGGAAGGATGAGTGGCTGTACTAACTGGCAATTAATGTTTAAGGTATTAATTCCAACAGCTAGAAGAGATATTTTAATTGGGGTTAACCAAGTTATTATGGTTTGTTTTTCAATGGCAGTTATATCTGCTTTTATTGGTGCCAAAGGTTTAGGATTTAATTTATTGTTAGCTTTGAACCAACTTAATATTGGATTAGCATTGGAAGCAGGATTGTGTATTAGTTTAATTGCAATTCTTCTTGATAAAATGTCTTTAGCTTGGGCAAATAAACAAACAGATTATTTTGGTAATTTAACATTTTTCCAAAGAAATAAAAACGTAATATTTTTTGCAGCTTCATTCGTGATTGGAATAATTCTTGCATATGTTGGGACTTATATTTTCAAAGGTAGTTTTAATTACTTGTTTGAAATTCCACACAATAAAGGAATATCAACAGCAGATTTTTGGAATAAAGGAGTTGATTGGATTTTTGATACTTTCTTTGTGTATATTAAAGCATTCAATACATGGTTAATTCAAGATGTGCTTCAGCCGATGAGAGCTTTATATTTAAGAATGCCTGCAGTTGCTACATTGGTTCTAGCAGTTGGAGCAGGATACTTAATTGGAGGAATTCGATCAGCGTTAGTTGTTGCTGCATTGACTTTATTTATAGCATTAAGTCCATGGTGGGATAGAGCACTTGTAACGTTATACATGGCAACTTTTGGTGTAGTTATTTCTTGTTTAATAGGATTTACAGTTGGAACATTATGTTTTCAAAACAAAAAATCTGCAGCATTTATGCTAGGTGTTTGTGATATATTTCAAACATTCCCATCATTTGTATATTTAATTCCTGTAATGATGCTTTTTGGAATTACAGATACATCTGTTTTAATTGCTGTAATTGTCTATGCAACAATTCCTGCAACTAGATACACAATTGAAGGCTTGAGAAGTGTTCCTGTTGGTCTACATGAAGCTGCAACAATGTCTGGGGTAAATAAATTTCAAAGATTAACAAAAATTGAGTTTCCATTAGCATTTCCACATATGATGCTTGGTTTAAATCAAACAATAGTTTTTGCTTTATTTATGGTGATAATTGGAGCCTTCATTGGAACAGAGGATCTTGGTCAATATATTTTAAAAGCACTTTCTGATAAAAACGGAGCAGGGATTGGTTTAACTCTCGGTATCTGCGTTGCGTTTATAGGATTGATTTTTGATAATTTGATTAGAACTTGGGTTGAAAAAAGAAAAAAACATCTTGGCATAGCTTAGTATTTTGAAAAAATTTATTGTCTCCATTGATCAAGGAACAACCTCATCTAGAGTAGTTTTGTTTGATACTAAAGGAAACATTAAATTTATTTCACAATATGAATTTAAACAATATTTTCCTAGAAATGGCTGGGTAGAACATAATCCAAATGAAATTTGGTTGACAACACTTAAAGCATTAAGACAAGTAATTAAAAAAGCTAAAAGCTTAAAAGGTCATATACTTACTATTGGAATTACAAATCAAAGAGAAACTACAATCTTGTGGAATAAAAAAACTGGAAAACCTATTTATAATGCGATCGTTTGGCAAGATAGAAGAACCCAGGAATATTGTAAATCTCTAAAGAATAAAAATTATGAAAATACTTTCAGAAAAAAAACAGGGTTATTTATAGATCCTTATTTTTCTGCCACTAAAATAAAATGGATTTTAGATAATGTAAAAGTTTCAAAAAAGTTACTAAAAACTAATAATTTATTGTTTGGTACAGTAGATACCTTCTTAATCTGGAAATTAACTAAAGGTAAACAGCATTTAACCGAAGCTACCAATGCAAGTAGAACCATGTTATTTAATATCAATAAAAATAAATGGGATAATGAAATATTACAGAAATTAAAAATTCCAAAGAGTATATTGCCAAAGGTAAAAAATTCTGCAGATAATTTTGGAAAAACAGACAAGAGAGTTATAGAAAAAGAAATACCCATTTCAGCTGTTTTAGGAGATCAACAAGCAGCTGCTGTGGGCCAAGCTTGTTTTGAAAAAGGATCTATAAAAAGCACTTATGGTACCGGTGCTTTTGTAATAATGAACACCGGATCAAAAAAAATAAATTCAAAAAATAAGTTATTAACTACAATTTGTTATCGATTGAATAACAAGACCACGTATGCGCTTGAAGGATCTATTTTCATAGCAGGAGCAGGCGTACAATGGTTAAGGGATAAAATTAAATTAATTAACAATGCTTATGAAACTGAAAAAATAGCAAAATCAACAAAAAGTAATAATGAAGTTTATATTGTCCCGGCTTTTAGTGGAATAGGTGCACCCTATTGGAGACCTGATGCAAGAGGTTTAATAACAGGACTTACAAGAGATAGTGATTGGAAAACTTTAGTGAGAGCAACCGTTGAGTCAGTTGCTTATCAAAGTTATGACTTATTTTATTCAATGAATAAAGATGGTTTAAAGCCCAGGATAGTAAAGATTGATGGGGGCATGGTAGCTAATAATTGGTTTTCACAATTTTTGTCAGATGTAATTAATTTAAAAGTAATTCGACCTAAAGTCTTAGAAACCACTGCTCTCGGAGCAGCTTTATTTGCAGGTTATCAAGTAGGAGAATTCAAATCATTAAATCAGATTAAAAATACATGGAAGAAAGATAAAGCTTTTAAGCCAAAAATTAATAAAAAACTTAGAAATCATATATTGCATGGTTGGAAGCAAGCAATTAAAAAAACCTTAGCATAAAGATAAAAATGAAAAAAATATTAATTGTTGGAGCAGGAGCTATGGGGGCTGCTTTCTCAATACCATTACTGGATAACGGTCACTCGGTTGCTTTAACAGAGCTATACAACTTTAAATTATTACAAAAATTAAACTCAAAAAAAAAATATCATCCATCATTAAATATAAATTTACCAAAAAAATTAAAAATAAATAAATTTTCAAGTGACATTTTAAATCGCAAATGGGACTTGATTGTAATTGCTGTAAGCTCAATTGGAATAGACTT
>CACECL010000002.1 GCA_902557995.1 uncultured Pelagibacteraceae bacterium
TTTCACAAAGAAGTAAATTTGAGTCTTTTGATAAATTAAAATTAATTTTTCTTTTTAAATTACAGTTATTAAATAAAATTAATTCTTTAGGTAACCAAAATAGACTAGAACCGTTTAATAAATTTAAATTAATTTCTAGATTAGCTGGATTACCAAAACCACTATAAATTTTTTCTGCCGCCTGCGTTGAAATACAAATTTTCGAACTATCAATTTCAAATTTGTAGTCGTATTCATCCCCAGAAGTAATTCCACCAGCAGTATTGATAAGCATTAATTGTTTTAAATTTTCATGAAAATCTGGCATCAAAGCTTTTGAAGATCCTTGTTGGTAAAGTTTTTGTAAATTTTGATCTTTAATTTTTATTTCTAATCTGCCCCTAGATTTTTCAAGTTTTTTTTGACTTATATTCATGACTTTATCCTAACACAAAATAACCTTTTTATAATTTGCCAATTTTTACAGCTTGAATTATTTGCCTTTTTAAATAAAAAGAGAGGATGCAAAACCAAGAAATAGTCAAAATAATTGAAAACCTTAAAGGGCGAAGAAATTATGAGGAAAAAAGAGCCTCTAAATTGGGATTTGCTTCTCTTTATGATTACTTTGAAGATAAGATTTTAAAGAAACAAAAAGCTCTTGAGGAAGAACAAAAAGAATTAGAAGCTGCAAAAACTGATGATCAACCAAAAGCTGCTAAAAAAAGCTGCGGTTGTTGCTAATATCTTTCAATCCCCAAATAAGCAAACTTTGAGTCTGTAGAAGGTATTGTAATAAATAATCTATAATAATTGTTATTGTTTTTAAAAAAACTAGAAGCTCGTTCACAACCATATAAGCCAAAATTTTCTTGATTAAATGATTTAGATGCTTGTTCAAAAGATTTATTGTCTTGATTAAAATACATTGCACTTACTTGTTTTTTGCAATCTATCCACGGATTAAACCAATCCTCTTTAAAACCATAAAGGTCATCGGTTCCATCTTTATTTATGTCAGAAGTTTCAATTCTAAATGAACCATTTAGAGAAACTGGCATTACCTGATGTTTTTCAAATGACTTGTCATCATTGTTTTTAAAAACATATAAAAACTCTTCAGTCTTACAATCTTTTCCACGATCAAATGGTTTTGAATTATCTTTACGTTTACAAACCACATCTTTGGCAACGCCAATACTGTCTGTATTACCGTCTTTATTAAAATCTATAGCAGTAGAAATCCATGCTCGATCAGCCATTTTAAAAACTTTTTTATCTGATCCTTCTACCCAATAACCAGGTTTATCGTTTATATCTCCTGTCCATATTAGGAAGTTTGCTTTATCAGTTGGTTTTTCTTTAAATTGATAGCTATCAAGTTTTTCAAATTTTAATTTATTTTTTTTATTAGTTATCTTAGACCAACAAAAAGTTGTGTTTCCTAAACCTGGACAACTTCCAAAAATAATTGCTCCTTTTTTTGTTGGAAGAATATGATTAAATCCAATGTCTATAAAATTATTTGCTTTTTTAGCTTTACGACATTTATTTGTTTTCATATCACAAACTTCAATAGCGCCAGGTTTCTGATCACCATAAAAGTAGTCAATAATTTCATAATATCCATCTTGATTAAAATCAAAATACATTAGGTCATGAGAAAAATGAGCTGATCCAAAACTTTTTAATTCATTTGAATTTAAATCAAAAATATAATTAACATCTTTCCAGCTGCTATTTCTGTTTCTTCCATCTTCACGATTACCTAAATAAACTATTTCTTTATTTCCATCACTATCAATATCCAAAACATTCATTCTTCTAGCGGTCAAAGGTAATGTTAAATGATTAGATTTTAATTCTAAATTATCTGTTTTAAATAAATCATCTAGATTTTCTAAATTTATACTTGCAAGATGAGAAAATGGTTGTTTGTCTGATTGTTTTCCCCACTCAACTACATTATTCCAAGTATGAGCAACAATTTTATTTCCATCTTTGTTGCTTATATATTTTAATAATTGAGGAGAGTTCCAAGTATTTATTGAATGTTCATTTGATTTAACTTCATAATGATTTTCTAGCTTCTGAATAATTAAACAACTGTTTTCTGATTTAGTTCTTGTAAATTCTGATTTTATTTGCTCACACTTAAAAGGCTTGAATGTAATATTTTCTTTAATAACTTTTTCATCAGAGTAAGCATTATAAATAAAAAAAAATAAACCTAAAAAAGTAAATAAAATTTTTTTCATTTAATTGGGTGTTATTAAATTTTAAAAAGTTTATCAGATAAATTTGGTAAATTTTCACCCCAGAAAACTTCTTTAGTGATTTTTTTGAAATCTACGTCAAAGACTGTAGACATTGCAGAAGCATAAATTGCTCTTGAATCTATAGTAGAATTCAAGTCTCTTCCTTCAAATAATTCTTTTTTCTTTAATCCTGGCCAATCCGTATGAACTTGTGCTTTTTTAACAAGTCCTCCTGCCATTAAGATAGCTGATCCATAACCATGCTCAGTTCCATTACTACTGTTCTGTTTAATAGTTCTTCCAAACTCAGTTAATGTTAAAATCAAAGTGTTATCAAAAGCCTCTTTGCTCATTGAAGATTTAAGAGACTTAATAATGTTATCGTAATCTGAAAGACAATCTGCATGAGCTCCATTGGTAGCACCTTGAGCTGCATGGGTATCAAAACCATCAACTTCAAATACTGCTACTCTTGGCCCATCAGCTTTTGATAATTCATTAGCAGCATTTGAGGCAAGCACCCAACTGCTATCAGTTGATGTATTGCTTAATTCTCTTGTTTGAATGATTTCTAAATTTTCACTTAATAATTTTTCATCATACTCTTTATACACTTCTTGAATCATCTTTAGAGTTGATGGATATGGCAATTTATGACCCACTGGAAAATAATTGTTATTCATTGGAACACCTCTAATTAGTAAAGGCATGGGCAATGCTAAAGCTAATCCATTTCCAGTCAATCCAGCAATTTTCATCCCTCTTCCAAGCCAACCTGTTTTTTCTTGGTAAGGTATTTTACCACCCGACTCCATTAAATTTTGACCATCAAAATGTGATCTACCTGTATAAGGAATATTTGTTGCATGAACTGCTGCGCTTAAGTTTTCATCCCAAAGATTTTTGAATGTTTTTAACGCTGGATGTAAATCAAAATCTGATGTGAGTTTTAAAGTTCTATCAAGATTAATTTTACTTCTTAATTTTTCAAAATTTTTATCTCCCTTAACAGGAATTGCACATAAACCATCCATTCCACCACGAAGCATAATAATTACTAAATTTTTCTTTGTTCCAGTGTTTCCATATGTTGTTCCGCCAAAACCAGCAAAATATAATGAAGTAAGAGCTGTAGTTTTTAAAAAATCTCTTCTAGTTATCTTCATGATCTTAAGAACTCCGGATGGTTAAAAAGTAGAGTTTGTTTTTCAACAATTCTATTTTTTTGATTTAAATATTTCATTATTTTATCAGGATTATCAAAATTTTTTTCAACTATATTTTGATAATATCCTTCATTATTATTTTGCATTTTTGAGAAAGAGTGACTTAACTTAGCATATACAAGTCTTCTTATTATTAGTTCAGGTGAAATCCAGTCGTCAGAATGATCAGACCAACCATTTGGTTGTTTAGCTCTGTAAGGATGATGTCCAATATTTCTTAATAATCTCTCAGGCGATCTTTGTTTTCTTGTAGGTTGAGTTCCTAATTCGTAAGATGCCATTACTTCAGGGGATGGAGGCCATTGTAAATCCCCTAATTTTGCAACTTGAATAAACCAGTTTTCAGGTGTTTGAAATTTTTTATATTTATCATTGTAATCAAATGCTACTTTTATAGCTGCTTTATGTATCTCTGTAAGATTTCCATCAGACCTTTTAAAAGCGTCAATGATTGGTTGCTTCATTTCTTTTGTAGGTTCATCAGTGATTAAATATCTACAAAGTCTTTCTGCAACAAAATCTCTGCAATTAGGATGATTAACTAAATCTTTAATAACTACTGCTAACGTTTTTTTTCCTCTTTTATATTCTTTTCCCAAAACATTTTTCTTTCCTGGTTGATGATATTCAGAATTAAACCAGACATTGCCTGTTTCTAAATTTTTTTTGCTCCATTTATGCTGCCAGCCTGTCATGATATAAGCTAATTGAATTACATCTTCTTGAGTATAACCAGCTTTAGGGGAAACTGTATGAAGCTCTAACAATTCTCTAGCATGATTTTCATTGATTGTTGCAGGTTCCTTCTTTCTTCTTCTCCATTCATCTCTTGCCGTAACACTTTTAGGTCCAGCACTTTCGCTATTATCTAAATGATGAATCATTGCCCATGAGGTAGTCACATCGTAAACCATTTTTTCAAATGATTGATTTAGATTTGGTCGAATGATTTCTCTTTGATAAGGGCCGGTTGAATAATTCGCTAAAAAATCTTTTTCACTAATTGCAAAAAAATTTCCCCAGAACATCCATAATTTTGCTAAAACTGGATGATTACTATTAATTCCTTCATTGTGCCTAATCGAAATTTCTAAAGACTCCCAAAATTTTTGACCTGTATTCCGCCTTAAAATATCTTTGTGAGTTTTGTAAAGCGTTTTATTGTCTTTATATTTTTTTCTTAATTTTTTTCTATCATTATAAACCCAATCTCTATAATGACCCCTAAGTTCTTTTTCAGTATAAATTTTGCCCTGCCAAGATAATTCTGGAACATCATTGAGTTGACCAAGCGCCCATTTTAAAGGATCTGAAGGAATATCTTCATTAGGTCCGATCCCATATGCAACTTTTCTAAAAAAGTTTTTCATAATTATTTTATTTTATCAATATCGTGAATATTTGTTAAGGAATTATTAAATTCCTCAATATTCTCTCTTAAGGCTAAACTAGAAATTGAATAGATCATTATTAGTAACAAAACTAACGGTAATGAAGTTATTACTGAAGCATAGCTTTTGATCAATAATATATAAAAAATAATAAATAAAGCTGATCTAATTAAAACTGTTTTTCTGAAAACACTTATTATTGAAAGTGAATGCTTTAATAAATTAAAGAAACTCATTTGAGATGGTCCAAAATATCTTTTACCTCTTGTGGATGGAATAGAAATTAAATCTTTTTCTGTTTTTTTTAATGAACCAGAAAAACTATTCCAGGTAGCTTTTTCATCTAGTAGTTTCTTTACGGTTGATTTTGATAAACAAGTAAAGTTCCCAAATTTAATTGATTTTCCTGTAAAAGCTAAGGTTAAGAATTTGTGAAATTGATAACATAATTGAAAAAATAAACCTTCAGATCTTTTAACTCTTTCACCAGTAATTGATTTTTCGCCTGATTGTTCTGAAAGTTGAATAAAATTTTTAATTTCTTCTGGTCTATCTTCACCGTCACCATCCATAGGAATTACAAAATCAAATTCTTTCTTTTCAAAGATATATTTTAAGCCTGAAGCAATACATCTTGCATGGCCTCTGTTCTCTTTCATATTGACTATCTCAATCGAATTGATGTTCTCAATATTTGGGTAGGTATCAACTATCTGTTGAGAAGAAGCATCATTTATTACAACTAAAGATATCTCATGATCTAAATCTTTAATTTCATTATTAATATTCTCAATCAGTATTTTTAAAGACTCTCTGTCGTTATAAATTGGAATTAAAACTACGTATTTCATTTATCTTGATCCTACACAAACATTATCAAGACACATATAGTCTTTCAATTGATCGAGTTTTTCTCTTTCAACAAATCCCTCCCAAACTGGTCTTGATTTTAAATGATATGATAAATTTCCAGCATTCCATTCGTCACCTAAAACTACATTAATTGTTGAATTAAATTGTTGATCCCAAGCATATTGAGTTTTTATTGCAATTTCTTTGCCTGGATAATCAGTTCTCTTATCGTCTTTTGAAATTGAAACATAAGCGTAAAGTGCAGGCGACAAAAAGAAAAAGAAAATAAACCCAATCATGAATGGTTTTAATTTTTTAAGATTAACTTGAGCTTGTAACAAATAAATAAACATTGCGCCAAAAAACAAATAAAAGGGCGTCATCCACATAGTTCTAATTTTTGATCCAGTAACCAATGAAGTTAAAAACATTAAAAATATTGGTAAAATATTTATTGCAAATAAAAATAGTAATTTTTTATCTTTAAAATTTAAATTCAATTTAATTTTTTTAACTAATAACCAGGATAGTATTAAAAAGGGAATTAAAATCCCTACTTGTTTGAACAAAAAGATTACTGGAAATTTAATATGATCTATAAAGCTAGATTGTTCTAATCCAGTTCTAGCTAATCCGTATGTAATAGTAATGAATTCATTGTTATTTAACCAAATTAAATGTGGAACTAGAACTACTAAAAAAACTTCAATAGTAATGAGATATTTAAAATCAAATTTTCTCTCTTTTTTTAAAAATATTAAATAAATAAATAGTAGATCGATAGAAACTAGCAGATAAAGAAATAGATATTTTGATAAAAAACCAAAAGCAGCAAACAGACCTACTAGAAAACAATCTAAAAACTTTATTTCTTTACCGCTATAAATTTTCCACGAATAATAAACTGTTAAAGACCAAAAAGGTAATTGGCAAACATTTACATTAAACTCTGGTGTAGTGTAGTTATAAAAGTAAATTGCCTCAATTAATAATACAGAAATTAAACTTAATAATTTATTATTCAATATTTCATTTGAAAATTTTAAAACATAATAAAAAGAAATAATTATAAAGATTTGACTTAACAAATAATATATCCAATCTTGTGATCCAAAAATTTGAAAAAATATTTCTAGAACAAAAGCACTCATCGGTGGATGTTTATTGAAACCCCAATCTAAATTACTTCCCCAAGCTAACGCTTCGATAGTATCCAGTGGTAAATTATGATTTGTGAGTGATGGAATCAAAGTCCAAAAAATTAGATGAGCGGTAACAAAAATATAAAAAACATTATCAATATTTTTGTTATTAATGGTCATTTATAAATATTTATATCAATTAAGCTTGCTTGACACCCCTAATTTGCTGAATATACTTCGAGCGATTAAAATTAAGCTATGCCAAAGACTGCTAAAGCAAAGAAAAAAGTATCAAAACCAAAAACTAAAGTTGTAAGTAAAACAAAACCAACTACAGCTAAAATTACACCCAAAGGTCCTGTAAAAATTTCAAAAACTTATGTCCCTAAGGATACTGAAAAATATATGTGTGAAAAACATAAAGTATATTTCAGGATTAGACTAACTGAATGGAAAAAAGAATTAATTAAAGCTAACAATGAAGCTCTTTATAATGGCGGTATGGATGATAATAATATTTCCGCCGATATCGTTGATCAAGCAAACTCCTACATTGATAGCAATGTAGAGATGAAAGCAATTAACAGACAAATTAAATTAATATCAGAAATTGATAAAGCGTTAAGAAGAATTAGAGAAGATACTTATGGTTATTGTTTAGATACAGCAGAGCCAATTGGATTAAAAAGATTAATGGCAAGACCTGTTGCTAAATACACTATTGCAGCACAAGAAAAGCATGAAAAAGAAGAAAAAGTTCATGCAGACGACTAAATGAAAAAAAAATCAACTAAACAAAATTCAATTTCATTTCTTTTTGCTAAGAAATATATTTATTTTTACTATCCTTTTTTCTGGATTTTGTTGTTGCTATATTTGTTTTTAAAATGAATAAAAAATTAGTTTTAATAATTATAATTATTGTTGCTATTGAATTTTCAGGTTATGGAATTCTTAGTACTCTTTATAGATTATTTGGGTAAATTTTATAGTTTTGGGATTTTGGCTTCTTTATCCATAAAAGCATAACCTTTAACTACAGCTTCTCTGCCTGCTATTTCTTCATACCATCTGGATAAATTTTGATAATTTTTTAACCCAATGTCATGCCATTCATGTCTTGCCAACCAAGGCCAAGTTGCAATATCTGCAATTGTATAATCAGCACCAGCAAGAAACTTGGATTCTTTTAATCTGGCATCAAGTTCTTCATAAATTCTTTTAGTAATTTTAAAATATCTTTCCTCACCAAACGTACTTTTACCAGGATTATAGTGATGAAACTGATGATGTTGACCGATCATTGGGCCTACTGTTCCCATTTGAGCCATCAACCATTGATTGATAACCATTCTATCTTTTTGATTATAAAGCTTTCCGCTTTTATCCCCTAAATACATTAATATTGCTCCAGACTCGAAGATACTTTTATTGTTCTCATGATCGATGATCACGGGAATTTTTCCAAAAGGACTTAACTTTTTAAATTCTGGTTTGAATTGTTCGTCTTTACCTAAATCAACTTTGGTTACTTTGTACTCATAACCAATTTCTTCAAGCATTATACTAATTTTCCATCCATTAGGAGTATTAGCAGAAAAAAGTTCTATCATTTTTTAATTCCAAGTCTTTCTTGTGCAGCTTTGGAAGTTGTTGTGAATTCAAACCTTAATTTTTCGTCTGGTTTAGCGTATTTGAAACAACCTCTTGCTGCCAATGCACCTTCATGAAATCCTGAAAGAATTAATTTTAATTTTCCTGGATAAGAACAAATATCTCCAATTGCAAATATACCATTTATATTTGTTTCAAAGTTTTCAGTATTTACCTTAACGGTTTTTTTATCGATACTTAATCCCCAATCTAAAATAGGACCAAGTTGCATGATTAAACCAAAAAAACCTAACACATAATCAGATTTAATTTCTTTAATTTCTCCCTCATCATGCTTAATTTTTACACTTTCAATATTTTTATCTCCATTAACAGAATCCATTTGATATTTTGTAAATAAATTTAACTTTCCTTGATCATTAAGTTCTTTTACTTTTTGAACGCTTGACTCTGCACCACTAAAACCATCTCTTCTGTGAATTAAATTTACTTTAGATGTATTTGATAATTCAATTGCCCAATCTAAAGCTGAGTCTCCTCCACCAAATATTGAAATAGTTTTGTCTTTAAATATTGATTTATCTTTAATTGAGTAAAATAAAGAATTATCCTCAAATTTTTCACATTCTTTTACTGAAAATTTTCTAGGCTCAAAAGAACCAACGCCACCAGCTATCACAATTGCTGCAACATCAAACTCTACTCCGCCAGATGTTTTAACATGCCATCGATTATCAGTTTTTTTGAGTTGTTCTACTCTTTCATTTAAATGAAATTTAACTTTAAAAGGTTTAATTTGTTTTAAAAGATTATTGGTTAACTCTTCACCAGTACACTCGGGTACGGCTGGAATGTCATAAATAGGTTTATCAGGATAAAGTTCGATACATTGGCCTCCTGCTTTATCAAGATTATCTACTATCTCACAACTCAACCCTATAATTCCAAGTTGATGAGCACAAAATAAACCTGTTGGTCCTGCTCCAATAATTAATACATCTGTTTTATTCATCTAGCCTTGCTTTGATGGAATACTAACAACCAATCCATCTAATTCATCTGAAACTGTAATCTGACAACTTAATCGACTATTACTTTTTGGTTCAAACGCCATATCAAGCATATCTTCTTCACCGTCTTCTTTATTTGGAAGTTTATCTAACCAATCTTCTTTGACATAAACGTGGCACGTAGCGCATGCCATTCCCCCTCCACAATCTGCATCAATTCCTGGAATATCGTTTTGAATAGCACCTTCCATCACAGTTAAACCGTTTTGAACATCAATTGTGTGAGTTTTATTATCGTGAGTATGGTAAGTAATTTTTGCCATGCGTTATATATAGTTGCTTATCTAAATTGAACAAGTAAGTAAAATCATACTTAGTAAATTTTAAATATTTTGAGGTTCGGGTAGCTCTTTTTTTATAAAATAGCTTGTATCTTCTTTTTGCTTCATTAAGGCTGGAACAATTTCTTTATAAGCATCAATTAATCCATCATTTGGCTTTGGTAGTTGGTCTTTTATATGATGATGTAGCTTATCAAGATTATACGAAGGAACTGTTGGAAACATATGATGAGTTAAATGATATTCCATTTTCCAATATAAAAAACTGAGTATTGGATTTAAATACATTTCACGTGATGTAACTCTATGATCCTTTATATTCCTTGCAAGACCAGCATGTTGAGTGAATGCAACGAGTTTATGTAAAGTTTTTCCATAAAATTGTGGTAACACAAAAAATAATAGAGGCATCCAAGAAGAAACTGTTATGGACCATAAAATAATTAAAATCCAAATAGCAACATAAATTCTTGAAATAAAAATTGCTTTTGCTTGTGCATTTTCTGGGATGCTATCTTGCATAACTTTTGTTTTAATTCCAAGTGCATGTTGAATAATTTCAAAAGAAATATGTTTTTTAAAAAACACTAAATCTAAAAAAGGAATAATATTTATAATTAATCTTCTTGGGGTTTCTTTTAAATCATTTCCATATTCAATTTCATGATCAAAAGGATTTTCAGTTGAATAGGTATTTCCGTGATGAACAAAGTGGGTGTATCTCCATCTTGTTGGTTCAAAGTTTGCCATATAAGATGAAATATAATAAAAAAATTCATTTAAAAATTTTGATTGAAATGCGGTTTTGTGACCTGTCTCATGCCATAATGGATTAGAGAAAGAATAAATATTTCCATAAACTAAAAACCAAAACACTGACCACCATGTACCCCAAGTTTGATAAGCAAAAATTCCAGTTACTAATAATAGTCCAAAAAAAACTGATACGTGTTGAAGACCTTTTAAATCAGATTTCTTTGAGAGTTCTTTTAGAACTTCTTTATCAATTTGGCATTTGTGCCATTTTTCTAATTTAACATCCATAGGTAAAAATTATGTATAGTTATTATACATAATTTAATAAAGGCAAAAAAAAAGGGCAAGTACAAAATTGTACCTGCCCTTAATTTAAATTTTAGCTAAATTACTTAGCTCTTCTGCCCGCAGAACTAGTTGCAGCAGCCCAGATTACTAGACCAAATGCAATTTTGTTAATGAAGTCAGCTAAGTTGTAAACAACGTTTAGTGAGTTAGCGTCTACACCACCAGTTAAGTAACCAAATACATAACCTAATGGGTAAATTGCCCAACCTACTGTAACGATCATTCTCATTGCACCAAAAGCAGTTACAAGAGCCTTGTTACCACTTTTCGCTGCAGCTTTACCAGCTTCACCTGAGAATACTTCATAAAGAATGTATACCCAACCTGCCATTCCGATGATGAAACCAAGTGTAGCATTAATGTATCCTGCTTCACCTAAGTATCCACCGATTAGCATTACTAATGAACCAATTAACAATCTCCAGAACATTCCAGAGTTTGCTTTACCAATAGCTGCTAGAATTAAATAGAATTCTACCATCTGTAATGGCACAGTGATTAACCAGTCAATGTATCTGTAAACAGTTGGTGAGTCTCCAGTAGCAACCCATACTTCTCTCATGTACATGTAGTGTATGAATGCAATACCAGTTACTAGACCAGCAACAATAACTGATGTTCTCCAGCCTGATGCGACATTGCCTGCTTCCATGAAAAAGAAAGCAGTAGCTGCTAACATTCCCATAGAGATAACCCAGAATGAAATTCCGACGAAGTCATCTTGCATCAACATCGTTGCGTCTGCTGCAATAGCTATACCTGAAAATCCAATCAGAGCCATAGCTGCTAAAGCAAACAATTTAAGTTTTTTCATAAAAAACTCCCTCTTCGTTAGTTTTTATTTTTAGTTTATATAAACTAGACTTAGGTTTCCCTAAGCCAAAGTTGGTGTTAGATAGCAAATTAAATTAGATAAATGAAGACTTAATTGCGACTAATTCTCATTGATTTTACTTAATTTTTAAAATTAAATACAATTTATAAGTTAAAAATCAAAAAAAATAAGGAATTCGAATCAAATCTTTATGTCAAAGAAACTTCAAGAAATTTACGACCATTCATTAAAAAATCCTGAAAAATTTTGGCAAGAAGCCTCTGAAGATGTCTTTTGGTTTAAAAAACCAACAAAAATTTTAAATAAATCTAACCCACCTTTCTATAAATGGTTCGAAGATGGAGTTACAAACACTTGCTATAACGCTTTAGACATTCACATTGATCAAGGAAGAGGTCAAAAAACAGCTTTAATCTATGATAGTCCAATTACAGGTAACAAAAATCAGTTCACTTACGAAGAATTAAGATCAAAAGTTTCCAAATTTGCGGGAGCTTTAAAGGCTCAAGGTACCAATAAAGGAGACCGGGTGATCATTTACATGCCAATGATCCCTGAAGCAGTAGTTGCCATGCTTGCTTGTGCAAGAATTGGTGCAATTCACTCTGTTGTATTTGGTGGGTTTGCCTCAAATGAGCTTGCTAGCCGAATAGATGACAGTAAAGCAAAGTTATTAGTGACAGCCTCATGTGGTTTTGAGCCTGGAAGAACAGTTCAGTACAAGCCACTTGTGGATGAAGCCATTAAAATAGCCAATCACAAAATTGAAAAGATGATTTTGTTTCAAAGACCTGGTCATGAAGTTATATTAAATGCTCCAAATGAGGTCAGCTGGGAGGAAGTAGTTTCTAATGCTAAAGATGCTGACTGTGTTGAGATGAATTCAAATGAGTTTGCTTATATTTTATATACATCAGGTACTACTGGAACTCCAAAGGGTATAGTAAGAGACATTGGAGGTCATATTGTTGCTCTCAAATGGACTATGAAAAATATTTACAACATTGATAATGATGATATTTGGTGGTCTGCAAGTGACATTGGTTGGATTGTGGGGCACTCTTATATTGTATATGCACCATTATTCAAAGGATGTACTACAGTACTGTTTGAAGGTAAGCCAGTAGGAACTCCAGATGCAGGAGCTTTTTGGAAAATTATCTCTGAATACAAAGTTAAATCCTTATTCACTGCTCCAACAGCCTTTAGAGCTATAAAGAAAGAAGATCCTGAGGGTAAATTTTTCTCAAAATATGATCTAAGTAATTTTGAGAGTTTATTTCTTGCCGGAGAAAGAGCTGACCCAGATACGATAAAATGGGCTGAGAATTTACTCAAAGTTCCTGTGATAGATCATTGGTGGCAAACAGAGACTAGTTGGGCAATCAGCTCAAATTGTACTGGTATTGAAATGATGGAAACAAAGTATGGTTCAGCCTGTAAAGCTGTTCCTGGGTACGATGTAAAGATCATCAAGCCTGACCAATCTTTGGCGAAACCAAATGAGATGGGAGATATTGTTGTTAAACTTCCTTTACCTCCAGGGACATTTCCAACATTATGGAATGCAGATCAAAGATATAAAGAAAACTATATGTCTAATTATGATGGATATTATCAAACATATGATGCGGGTCATATCGATGATGATGGTTACATTTGGATTATGTCTAGAACTGATGATATTATAAATGTAGCAGGTCACAGGTTATCAACTGGAGCGATTGAAGAAGTATTATCTGAACATCAATCAGTCGCTGAATGTGCGGTGCTTGGAATTGCAGATAAATTAAAAGGTCAACTACCTATTGGATTAGTGGTTTTAAAGTCTGGTGTTGATAAAGATAATGATACAATATCAAAAGAATGTGTTCAGATGGTTAGAGACAAAATAGGCCCAGTTGCTGCATTTAAAGTAGTGATTGTTATAAAAAGATTACCAAAAACAAGATCAGGAAAAATTTTAAGAGGAACTATAAGAAAAATTGCAGATGGTGTTGAATATAAAATCCCTCCTACAATTGATGATCCTGCAATATTAACAGAAATAAAAGAAGACTTAATTAATCACAAAATTTTAAACAATGGTTAAAACATATTTATTTCTTGCAGGCGCAGTATTTTTCGAAGTTGCTGGTACAATGTTATTACCTGTAACTCAAAATTTTACAAAACTAATCCCAACTGCTGCTCTTGCATTCTTTTATCTTTGTGCTTTTTATCTTTTAACTTTTGTAGCAGATAAGATTCCTATCGCTATTATGTACGCAACATGGAGCGGTCTTGGAATTTTTACTATAGCAATCCTTGGATATATATTTTTTAAACAAACTTTGACTTGGCAAGCAATATTGGGATTATTCTTAATCGTGATAGGTGTAATTTTAGTAAATAGTTATACTGGAAAGCTTAGCTAAACTGCAAAGGTGTTCCATCAGGATCACCTAGAATATTTCCATCCTGCATTTTAATTTTTCCTGCAATAATTGTATGTGTAGGTGTTCCTTTAAATTTGAAACCATTAAATGGTGACCATTTACATTTACTTTCTATATTTTCATTTTTGATCTCAATTATTTTATTCATATCAACTATAGTAAAGTCTGCATCATAGCCTTCTTTAATAAATCCTTTGTTTTTAATTCCAAAAATCTTTACTGGATTCTCACAAACAAAGTTCATCAATTGGTTAAGAGATAATTTTCCATCATTTATATGATTTAACATTACAGGCATTAAAGTTTGAACTCCTGGCATTCCTGAAGGAGTATTTGGATATATCTTATCTTTATTTTCTTTTAGATGAGGAGCGTGATCTGAACCGATTGTATCATTAAAATTATTTCTCACTCCATACCATAATCGATCATAATGAGATTTATCTCTTAATGGTGGGTTCATTTGGGCGTAAGTTCCAAGCTTGTCATAACAATCTGGTGCATAAAGAGTTAAATGCTGAGGGGTGATTTCAAATGTAATGTTACCTTTGTGTTGAGATAAAAAATCTATTTCTTCTTTCGTAGTAATATGAAGAACATGAGCTTTTTTATTGTGCTTTTCTGCAATCCTAACAATTCTTCTAGTAGAAGCTATTGCACATTCTACACTTCTCCATACTGGATGAGTATGAACATCCCCGTCTTTTATTAATTTCTTATTAACTTTTAAAATTGCCTCATCCTCTGAATGAACCGCTACTACTTTTGAAGCATTTTGAAAAACTTTATCTATATCGTCTTCTTCAGCAACTAATAAATTACCAGTTGAAGATCCTGCAAAAAGTTTAATTCCGCAACAACCCTCTAAACCTTCTAGGTTTGCTAAATCATTAGCATTGTCTGCTGTTGCTCCAAAATAAAAAGCATAGTTGCAATACATTCTATTTTTAGCAAGATCCAATTTTCTTTGAAACTCCTTCATATTAGAAGTTGGAGGATTAGTATTTGGCATTTCAAAAACACTTGTAATACCTCCTGCTATTGCAGCTCTACTCCCTGAATGAAGATCCTCAGTATCTGTTGATCCTGGTTCTCTAAAATGTGTTTGGGTATCTATGCAACCAGGCAATACTGTATGGCCTTCTGCATTAATTGTCTCTTTTGCTTCTTCTGAAATTTGTCCAATCTGCTGAATTTTTCCGTCTTTTATAGCAACATCAACATCTTTTAACTTACCATCGATGTAGCATTGTCCGTTTTTAATTATAAGATCTAACATTTTGAGGAATTGTTATTATATTACATTCTATAATTAATCAATTATGAATATAAAAAACGTTTACATTTTAGATGACAGAGCAATTCTTTATATTAATGGAGAGGATGCAAAAGTGTTTCTTCAAAATCTTATCAGTAACGACATAAACAGAGTAAGCGATGTAAATAGTTGTTTTAGTTCATTACTTACACCCCAAGGTAAATTTTTATATGAATTTATAATCGTAAAACATAAGTCAGGATATCTTCTAGATTGTGAAAAAACTCAGGCAGAGGAGTTATTCAAACAATTATCCTTGTATAAACTTAGATCAAAAGTTGAAATTCTCAATTTAAGTAATGAATTTGTTGTTGCAGCATTTTCTCACGAAAAATTCTTAACTTTTAATGAAGTAAAAGATCAACTTGGATGCACAATTAAATATAGAGAAGATCCAATATTTTTAGATCCAAGAAATAAAGATTTAGGTGCCAGATTAATAATTAATTTAGAAAAACTTTATTTATCATTAAAAAAACTAGATCTTCATGATGCAAACCCGAAAGAATATTATTCATTAAGTCATAGTCTTGGAATTGTTCCAAAAGATTTAAATAAATTGAAAGACAAATTGTTTGGTATTGAGTGTAACTTTGAAGAATTAAATGGAATTGATTTCAAAAAGGGCTGTTATGTTGGTCAAGAAAATACAGCGCGAATTAAATTAAAGAACAAGCTTTCAAAAAGATTATTTCCAATAAATGTAATTAATGGAAAACTACATGAGGGTGAAAGTATTTATAATAATAATGAAGTAGAAATAGGCAAGGTTTTAATTGATAGCGACTACCCTTTTGCTTTAGTAAAATACTTAAAAGAAAACTTTAATGAAAAAGCTAATTTTAAAACTAAAGACGCTTCAATAAATATTAATAAACCTGATTGGATAAAAAACTAATTTTCTTATTTAAATAAATAAACAATCATTAAAATTATAAAGACTATAATAATCCAAATACTGAGATTTTTAAGAAATTGCTTTAATTTAGAATTTGATTGTAAAAAGCTAGGAAGAACCAAAAGCAAAACTCCAATCATAAATATTACTGAAAGTAATTTATCCATCAAAAACTCCTATATAAAATTCACTTTGGTGCGGTCGGAGAGACTCGAACTCTCACGGACTAGGTCCACACGGCCCTCAACCGTGCCTGTCTACCAATTTCAGCACGACCGCAATATGTCCCATAATAAATGAATGACAATCATGATTCAAATTGGTAAAAATCCACATGGAATTTACACAAGAAGTGCGTAAAGCGACAGATCCTATTTATCAAAAAATTTCTAAGGTTATGCCTGAAATTGAATGGTCAGTGCATGCTCCGTATATTCATAAAATCAATAAATTAAAAAAAAAAAAGAATGCTGTAATTTTAGCTCACAATTATCAAACACCAGAAATTTATCATGGTGTAGCAGATTTTTCTGCAGACTCTCTTGCATTAGCAATTGAAGCCTCAAAAACCTCAGCTGATATAATTTTAATGGCTGGGGTACATTTCATGGCAGAAACTGCAAAATTAATGAGTCCTAATAAAAAAGTTATTCTACCAGATATGGATGCTGGCTGTTCTTTATCATCATCTATTACAGGTAAAGATGTTAGACTATTAAAAGAAAAATACCCAGGCGTTCCTGTTGTATCTTATGTCAATACTTCAGCAGAAGTTAAGGCAGAAACAGACGTTTGTTGTACTTCTGCTAATGCAGTTAAGATAGTTAAATCACTTGGTGTAAAAAGAGTAATATTTTTACCTGACGATTATTTAGCTAAATACGTTGCTTCTCAAACTGATGTTGAGATTATTTCTTGGAAGGGAATTTGTATTGTTCATGACCAATTTAATAAAAAAGAGATAGAAGATATTAGAAAAAATAATCCTGGAATTAAAATTATAGCACACCCAGAGTGTCCTCCTGACGTAATTGAAGCAAGTGATTTCGCTGGATCTACATCTGGAATGATAAAATATGTGAAAGATAATCAACCAAAAAAAGTAATGATGGTTACTGAGTGTTCAATGAGCGACAATATTCAAATAGAAAACCCAAATGTAGACTTTGTTAAACCATGTAATATGTGTCCTCACATGAAAAAAATTACACTTCCAAAAATATTAGATTGTTTAGAGAATGAGACTGGTGAAATTATTATGGACAAAGAAACAATTGAGAAAGCCAGAATATCTGTAGAGAGAATGGCAGCCATTGGCAGATAAATAAGTGTCAAAAATAAAACTAAGCAAAGAATTTATTAAAAGTACTGTTAAGCTAGCATTGAATGAAGATCTTTATCCATCAGGAGATATCACTTCAAGTCTAATTAATGATGAAAAAATAGTAACAATTAAATTAATATCAAATCAAAATGCAATTGTTGGAGGATTATTATTTGCTAAAGAAGCATTTTCGTTAATTGATAATAAAATAAAATTCATTATTAAGAAAAGAGATGGCTTAAGAGTAAAAAAAGGTTCTTTAGTTGCATTAATAAAAGGAAAAGCAAAAAATATTTTAATTGCTGAAAGAGTTGCATTAAATTTTTTGTCTCATATCTCTGGAATAGCAACTAAAACAAATGAGTTTGTTAAATTAGCTGGAAAAAAAACCAAAATCTGTTGCACAAGAAAAACAATTCCGAATTTAAGAGTTATTCAAAAGTATGCAGTTAAATTAGGAGGAGGTACAAATCATAGATTTAATTTAAGTGATGAATATTTAATTAAAGATAACCATGTAGCAAGCTCAGATTTAAAAACTTTAATTTTAAAGGCGATAAAAAATAAAAAAGGAAAAAAAATTACAGTCGAGGTTGATACAATCAAACAACTTAAATCAATTTTAGGTCTTAAATTTAATACAGTTTTGCTTGATAATATGAGTATTAGAAATTTAAGAGAAAGTATAAAAATTGCAAAAAAATATTATGAAACTGAAGCTTCAGGTAATGTTTCTTTAAAATCTGTTAAAGCTATAGCGTCTACTGGAGTTAATAGAATTTCTGTTGGAAATATTACACACAGTGCTCCAGCTGTTGATTTTAAATTAGAGATTTAGTTTACGAATTTAGATAGGTCGGGTTTAAAATAGTTAGGACCCTTCATGACTTTACCAGATTCATTATAAATTGGTTTTCCATTTTCATCTAACTTACTCATGTTGGAGTTTTGGACCTCATCAAAACATTTATCCAAATCAATTCCAAATGCATGCCCTGCTCCATAAGTTACGTATAATATATCTGTTAGAGCATCAGCTACTTCCAATAAATCCTTATTATTCATAGCTTCTGTAAGCTCTTCTAGTTCCTCTTTAATTAGGTCTAACCTTAATTTATTTATTTTATCATTACTAAATGAAGGTTTAGTTTTAACCTCCTGACCAAAAGTTTTCATGAAAGTGCCTACTTTACTAAAATTCGACATAATGCTCCTGTATGTTTTTAAAAATTTATTGTATGTTAATAATTATTAGTTACTTAAAATTTATCAATGAAATTAAGAAAAGAATTTGACAGTATTGGAAGTATAAATGTCCCAAATGATAAGTATTGGGGCGCATCTACTCAAAGATCTAATAAATTTTTTAATATAGGTAAAATTTTAGTAAATATTTCAATTATAAAATCTATTGCAATAATTAAAAGATCGGCAGCCATAGTTCATGCAAAAGATAAATTAATAGAAGGTAGAATTTCTAAAGCAATAATCAAAGCGTCAAACGAGGTGATTAAAGGTAAATTAGATGAAAACTTTCCTTTAAAAGTCTGGCAAACAGGTTCGGGTACACAAACAAACATGAATGTGAATGAGGTTATAGCTAACAGAGCTATAGAATTCTTGGGCGGAAAAAAGGGAACTAAAAAACCTGTTCATCCAAATGATCACGTAAATAAATCTCAATCTACAAATGATGTTTTTCCAACTGCAATGCATATCTCTGTTGCTAAAGAAACTATTGCTAAAATGCTGCCAAGCTTAAAAATTTTAGAGAAGGAGTTAAAAAAGAAGTCTGTTGAATTTAAAAATATAGTTAAAATTGGAAGAACACATCTTCAAGATGCCACTCCACTTTCACTTGGTCAAGAATTTTCTGGGTATCATACACAAGTTAAAAAAAGTATTGAAAGAATTGAACATGCCTTAAAAGAAATTTTATTTCTAGCTCAAGGTGGTACTGCTGTAGGTACTGGAATAAATTCAAAAAAAAATTTTGATAAAAAAATTGTAAAAGAAATTGCTAAATTCACAAAAATAAAATTTAAACCAGCTTCAAACAAATTTGCCGAACTTGCAGCTCATGATGCACTTGTAAATTTTTCAGGCACTTTAAATACATGTGCGGTTGCTCTTATGAAAATATCAAATGATATAAGATTTTTAGGTTCAGGTCCAAGAGCTGGTTATGGAGAATTAATTCTTCCTGAAAATGAACCAGGTTCATCAATAATGCCAGGAAAAGTAAATCCAACACAATGTGAAGCTGTAACAATGGTTTGTGTTAAAGTTTTTGGAAACCACAATGGAATAACAATGGCAGGATCGCATGGCCATTTTGAACTAAATGTTTTTAAACCTTTAATTGCTCACAACATATTACAATCAATTGATTTAATTGCTGACAGTACAAAAAATTTTGCTCTTTATTGTGTTAAAGGAATAAAAGCTAATAAAAAGAAAATTCAAGAACATTTAGATAATTCTTTAATGCTGGTAACGGCGTTAGCTCCTCATATGGGATATGATAATGCTGCTAAAATTGCAAAGACTGCATTAAAAAATAATACAACTTTGAAACATGAAGCCCTAAAAACGGGTTTAATTAGTGAAAAAGATTATAAAAGAATCGTAGATCCACGTAAGATGATTTATCCAAAGTAGGATTTAATTGCATCATTTAATAAATTTTTTAAGTAAATCTTGTTTTTAAGATTGCTACCCTTAAAACTTAGGCTAGTCATAATTTGATTTAATTTTTGATCATACTTACCATCTACTTTTATATTGCTAAAGATGGTCGATTTTTGATCAAAATTATATGAAAAGTTTAAATTAATTGTTTGAATTTTCTTTCTAAATTTTTTTGGTGTAAGCAAATATTTATAAACTTCATTGTAATCACTTATATTTATGTTGAATTTACCATCCAAAATCAATTCACCATCTTTAACAAATAATAAACTATCAGTAATCTTTAAATTAACAAAATTTTTCCATTCAAATGATGTTTCGTCTAAATCTATAAGACCATCTTTTATTTTTGAATTTAAATTAAGATTCATGAAATTAAGGTTATTTGAGATACGCTTAGCAAGAACATTTGCCTGAAATTCAATATTTTTATTATTAAAAATTTCAGTCTTTAACAGTTGTAAGACTATAGCATTACCTTCTAAAAAATATGATAAATCTAGTTCATCAGTTTTACCTTCTACATTTGAGTAAAAAGGTTTTATATTAAATAAACCTTTATAAAAAAATGTCGGATTTTCAGATTTATCATAATAATTAAAACTGAAAAATTCATCATTTATTTTATAAGTTGCTAGACTTTTTAATTTATTAAAAAGTACCTCTGTCTTTCCAATTTTATTATCTTTAAAAAAATTTATTTCATTTTCTAGTTGTAGTTTTAAAAAATTGATTTTCACTTTCGAAAATATTTTATTTTCTTTTTGATTTTTAAATATTTCAATTGAATAAGGAATATTGAATATTTCATTTTCTGAATAAGAAATATTTCTTAGCTCTTTTGTATTATAATAATATTTCATATTTAAAATTTTTTTTATAAACAAAACGTCATTTTCTAAATTTTTAAAAAAAATATTACTATTTTTTATTTTAAAAGCTCCATCAGAAAATTTATTACCTAATAGATTTGTAAAAAAGATATAAGTTTTTTTATTTAAATTAAAATTTGCTTTATTAATTGTCACATCTTTAATTTTTATATTTTTTGAAGAAAAAAGATTATTTACAGATAAATATATATTTAATTCTTTAATTTCTGAAATATTATCATTATCTACAAAAATTTTTGCATTCTTTATTCTAAAATGTGGCCTTGGAAATAACTTGTAATTTAAATCATTTGACAGTTTAAAATTTAAATTTAATTTTTTTGAAAGCTTATTTTTTAATTCTCTTGAAATTTGATCTTTACTATAAAAACTCGGAATAACTAAGTAAGATAGAGAAATTATTAAAAGTGCGACAAATGTTAAAATTATTTTATTGCTACTGGCTAATTTAATTAAATTTTCAAGTTTTAACTTGTTTAAATTTTTTTCTAATAGATTATTAATTGAATAGTTAATGTTTTTTAAAAATTTATTCAAAGAATTGTTTTTGCTCATAAATGTAAAGAAAGTTTATAAAGAATTATTTTAAATGTTAAACAAAGATTATTTAGAAAATTTAAATGAAGCACAAAAAGAAGCTGTAATTCATCTAGAAGGACCTCTTTTAATTGTTGCCGGAGCTGGATCAGGGAAAACTAAAGTTTTAACCTCAAGAATTGCTCATATAATTAAGAAAAAGAAAGCATTTCCTAATCAAATATTAGCAGTAACCTTTACCAATAAAGCTGCTAAAGAAATGCAAAATAGAGTAAGTAAAATATTAGGTTCTGAAGCAATTGGGCTTTCTTGGCTTGGTACATTTCACTCAATTTGTTCAAAATTGTTAAGAAAACATGCCTCAGCAGCAAATCTAAATTCTAATTTTACTATTGTTGATACTGACGATCAAATTAGACTTATTAAAAATATATGTAAAGCCGAGAACATTGATACAAAACAATTATCACCAAGATTTATACTTTCAATAATTGATAAATGGAAAAATAAGGGATTTTATCCAAATGAAGTAATAATTAATAAAAAAGATATTTATGAAAAGACAATTCTTCCTCTTTATAAAATTTATCAACAAAAATTAACCGATCTCAACTCTTGTGACTTTGGTGATCTTATATTGCATGCAGTTAAAGTATTAGAATTTAATTCTGATATTAGAGAAATATATTCAAAAAATTTTAAATATATTCTTGTTGATGAATATCAAGATACAAATTTTATTCAAAGTAAATGGCTAAATCTATTATCAGGAAAAAATAAAAATATTTGTTGTGTTGGAGATGATGACCAATCAATTTATAGTTGGAGAGGTGCAGAGATTAAAAATTTCTTAGAATTTGATAAAGTTTATAAAGATACAAAAGTAATTAGATTAGAGCAAAACTATAGATCTTCACAAAATATTTTATCTGTTGCTTCAAATCTTATTTCAAATAATGAAAATAGAGTTGGTAAAACGTTAATTACAACAATGGAAGAAGGTGACTTAGTTCAATTAAATTGCTTTAAAAATGGTAAAGATGAGGCAGTTGGAATTTCAGATGAAATAGAAAAAAAAATTAAAAAACAATTTTCATATAATAATATAGCAATACTTGTGAGGGCTATTTTTCAAACCCGTGAATTTGAAGAACGCTTTCTTAAAATTGGAATGCCTTATAGAATATTGGGTGGTACTAAATTTTATGAAAGAGCAGAAATTAAAGATTGTGTTGCTTACTTAAGAATAATTTATCAAGAAAAAGATGATCTTGCTTTTGAAAGAATTGTAAATAATCCAAAAAGATCTATTGGAGATAGTACTTTAAAAAATATACATGAATTTGCTCAAAATAATGATTTAAATTTAGAGCGATCTTCAATTAAAATGCTCGAACAAAATTTAATTAAGCCAAAAGCTAAAATTGGTTTAAATTTATTTATAAATTCTTTGGCTAAATGGAGAGATGATTTAATAATAAAAAAATCGAATCATATCAAATTATTACAGACTGTTTTGGATGAATCTGGCTATTCAGCAATGTTAAAAAATAAAAAGGATTTAGATAATGAAAATAGATTAGAAAATATTAAAGAATTATTAAGTGCTATGAAAGAATTTGATAATTTAGAAAGTTTTTTAGAGCATGTCTCTTTAGCAACTTCAGTAGATCAAGAATGGGATGGTGAGAAAATTAATATGATGACTATGCACGCAGCTAAAGGATTGGAATTTGATGTTGTTTTTCTACCAGGTTGGGAGGAAGGACTATTTCCGCATCAAAAATCAATTGAGGAAAAAGGACAAAGCGGTTTAGAGGAGGAAAGACGTTTGGCATATGTCGGAATTACAAGAGCTAAGAAAAGAGCTATTATATCCTTTTCAATGAATAGATTTTATCAAGGAGATTGGATAGATAGCATGGCCTCAAGATTTATAGAAGAATTACCTGAAAAAAACTTAGATAAAAATTCTTTTTTTGATGAGGAAATAAATAATGATGACGATTTTGAGTTTAATCAAGATTTTGAAATTGATGAAGGAACCAGGAGTCCTGGATGGATAAGATATCAAAAAAGAATTAAATGAAAAAATATATTCAAAAATTAAGAAAAGAATTTAAAAAATATAAAATTGATGGCTACGTGATACCAAAAAATGATGGCTATTTTACTGAATATTCTAAAATTAACAGATTAAAAATAATCTCAAATTTTAGTGGCTCAGCTGGATTAGCAGTAATATTAAAAAGTAAAAACTATCTCTTTACAGATGGAAGATACACAATTCAAAGTCAAGTAGAAAGTGGAAAAAATTTTAAAATTTATGATTTTGAAAAATTAATAAATTGTAGTTTGTTCAAAAATTTAACTCTAGGAATTGATCCAAAATTATTTACAAGTTCCCAAGTTAAAAAATTTTTTTTAAAAAATAATAAAATTAAATACATTGATAAAAATCTTATCGACAAAATCAAAAAGCAAAGAGAGAGCATTAATATTCCTTTTTTTTCTCTAGATCAAAATATAGCAGGTGAAAGTGTCAGTTCTAAAATAAGCAAAATTTCAAAATATCTAAAAAAAAATAAATCAGATTATATTTTTATAAGTGCACCTGAAAATGTTGCGTGGATATTAAATATACGAGGTGGAGATGGTCCTAATAGCCCAATACCAAATTCAAGATTAATAATAAGTAAATCCAAAAAAATATTATTAATAAGTAAAAAACAAAAGTGTAAAAAATTATTAAAAAATAAAGTAATAAAAAATAATCAATTTTTAGATATTAACAAGCTTACTGACAAACTTTTAAAACTTATCGGAAATAATTTTATAATCGATGATAAAACGTGTTCAATATTTTTTGAAAATTTAATTAATTCAAAATTTAAAATTATTAGCAGAGAGGATCCTACCTATCTTTTAAAAGCAATCAAAAATAAAACAGAAATTGATAATATGGTTGATGCTCATATTTTAGATGGTGTCGCTTTAACAAAATTTATTTATTGGATTAAAAAAATTAACAAAAATACAATTACCGAAGTAGAAGCAGCAAAAAAATTAGAAAGTTTTAGAAAAATGAGTAAAAATTTTCTATATCCCAGTTTTGATACAATTGCAGGTTCTGGAAAAAATGGGGCTATTGTACATTATCGTGCAAGAAATGAAAGTTGCAGAAATATAAATAAAAAAGATATCTTTCTTTGTGATTCAGGCGGGCAATACAAATATGGTACTACAGATGTCACAAGAACAATTTGTTTTTCCAATCAAAGTAAAAACATTAAAAATATTTTTACTAAAGTTTTAAAAGGCCATATTGCAGTTGCTACAACAAACATTAATAAAGATAATATTGGAAAGAAAATTGATATTAGAGCGAGAAAATTTTTAATAAAAAGTAATTTAGATTACGCACATGGTACTGGACATGGAGTAGGTTTTTTTCTAAATGTTCATGAAGGACCACAATCAATCAACAAGATAAATAAAGTAAAAATAAAACAGGGAATGATTTTAAGTAATGAACCCGGCTACTATAAGAAGGATCACTTTGGAATACGTATAGAAAATTTAGTTTATGTGGAGAAAAAAAATGGGAAATTATTTTTTAAAAATTTAACAATGGCACCTATAGAAAAAGACTTAATTAATTATGATTTATTGACAGTTTCTGAAAAAAATTATCTATTTAAGTATCATTTTGAAGTTTACTCAAAAATATCAAAATTTTTAAATCAAAATGAAAAAAGTTGGTTAGCTAGTTTTATTTAACATTTTTAAAAACTCATCTTGACTTATAATTTTAATTTTAAGTTCTTTAGCACTTTCCACTTTTCTCTTTGTTGGTTTTTCTCCAATAATTAAGAAGTTTAATTTTTTTGAGACTGTACTTACAGTTATCCCTGAGTTTTCCTCAATTAATGACTTAACTTCTGCTCTGCTTATTCCATTCAATTTGCCTGTTACTAAAAATGATTTGTTTTGCAGTAATCCTTTTTTTTGTCTTTCCACAACATTTTTTATTAACAGAATTTTTCCTAATTCATCTAAAACCTTTATGTTCAATTGATTTGAAAAAAAATTTTTTATAGAACTCACCTGAGTTTCACCAATACCATCAATATTTAATAGATCTTTATATTTCTTTGTTTTAGATACTTCTTGAAATTTTAAAAAAGATCCAAAATACCTTGCTATTAATTTTGCATTTTCTAAACCTATATGTCTTATTCCGAGAGAATAAATAAATTTTTCAAGAGATATTTTTTTTTTATCGTTAATCGAATATTTTAAATTCTCAACCGATAATGTCCCCCAACCTTCTAATTTTTCTATTTTATCGTAGTCAAGATTAAAAATATCCTGAGGAAATTTTATAAGGTTTAATTCCCAAAAACTTTCTACAATCTTTTTGCCAAAACCATCGATATTAAAAGCTTCTTTCGAAACAAAATGTTTAAGTTTTTCAACTGAAATTTTATCACAATAGTAACCTTCACTTGAACATCTTCTTACAGCATCATTTTTTTTAGTTATAGAATTAAACTCCTTTACAGTTTTGGATCCACAAGATGGACATTTATCTGGAAATAAAAATTTAATACTTTTCTTTGGTCTTTTGCTTATATCAACAGAAAGTATATGGGGTATCACATCTCCTGCTCTTTCAACTGTTACTGTATCTCCAACTCTAATATCTTTTCGTTTAATTTCGTCCTCGTTATGTAAAGTAGCATTAGAAACTAATACACCTCCAATATTAACTGGTTTAATTTTTGCAACTGGAGTTAATGCTCCTGTCCTACCAATTTGAATATCAATGTCTAATATTTCAGAAATAGCTTTATCAGAGGAAAATTTATGAGCAACAGCCCATCTAGGTGCATTTGCTACATAACCTAATCTTTTTTGAAGTACAAAATCATTAATTTTATAAACTATTCCATCAATATCAAAATCTAAATTAGCTCTTTTTTTTTCTATTTGCTCATAATTTTTAATTAAATTTTTAATACCACTAATCAGCTTATTTAAAGGGTTGGTTTTAAAACCCCATTGATCTAATTTTTTAAGAAATTCAAATTGATTGTCTACATTTAATCCCTTTTCAAATCCAAAAGTATAAGCAATAAATTTTAAGGGGATTTTTTTTGTATCTTCTGGATTTTTCTGCCTTAAAGAACCTGATGCAGCATTTCTCGGATTTGCAAATTTATCCTTTAATAATTCAAAATCTGTATTTTTAATAAATATCTCACCTCTAATATCTATTTCCTCAGGAAAATCATTAAATGGAATTTCTTGTGGTATATCGGATATAGTTAATAAATTTGCAGTAATATCCTCTCCTTCTTTTCCATCACCTCTAGATAATCCTTTTTCCAACTTACCATTTTTATAGGTTAAAGATGCTGAAATTCCATCTATTTTGGGCTCTGCACTATACGAAAGTTCAAAACTATTTTTTTTGTTAAGAAAATTTAATATTTTTTTTTCAAAATTTAATAAATCATTTTCTGAAAATGCATTTGAAAGAGACAACATTGGAGCCCTATGTAACGCTTTTTTAAAATTTTTTGATGGTTTAAAACCAACTACTTTTGAAGGAGAATCTTTCGAATTTAAAAATATATTTTTTTTTTCAAGAGATAAGATATTTTTTTTTAATTCATCATATTCTTTGTCGGTTACTAAAGGATTACTTTTTTCATAGTAATATTTATTATATTTTTTTAATAAGATAATTAATTTATTATACTTTAATTCAATTTCTTTTTTTTTCATCTCAATCTAAAAGAGATTTAAATCTTTTTAGTAATGTTTTTTTATTTTTATCTTCTCTATTTTTTTTACTTTTGTTATTTTCATACTTTTTATAAAAAACACTATAAGATTTGTTATACCATTCTGAGGATTGATAATTATAACCTAACAATTTTGCATATTTTTGTGCCTCATTTTTTAATCCTAAAATGTAATATATTTCAACTAATCTGTGTAAAGCCTCTTCGGTATATATTGTAGTATCATAATTCTCAATCACTGTCTTAAATCTGTTAATTGATGGTATCCATTTCTTTTTTTCAAAATAATATCTTCCTACATACATTTCTTTTGATGCAAGAATATCATTTATTAAATCTAATTTGAATTCTGCATCAATAGCGTATTCTGACTTAGAAAAATCTCTTACAATGATATTAAATATTTTTTTGGCATCCAAAATTGATTGCAAGTCTTTCTTTTCATCTACAATTTGTTCATAATAACAAATCGCTAATAAATAATAGGCATAATCTAAATGTTTATAATTTGGGTAAACTTCAATAAATCTCTCTAATTCAGCGATAGCATCAGAATAATAATCTTGAGAGTAATATGAAAAAGCTGCCATCAATGCTGATTTGGGGGCCCACGTTGATTGTGGAAATAATATTTCCGCTTCATTAAATTTTTTTGCAGCAAACAAAACATCCCCTCTCTCTAGGGACTTCTTCCCCTCTTTGTAAGCTTCAAGTACTTGCAATTCCATATTTTCTTCAATGATAACTGACTCTTTGATATTATTTTTTGAACAAGAAAGACAAAAAATAAGAGCAAACAATAAACAATAAAACCTATTTAATTTCATTTATGAGTTATAATATTTAAAGATTTAAATATAAATAAAAAATTATTTATACTTTAAGCAATTGATTTTAATAATTGCCTATTTATTAAAGTATGAGGTAAGTTTTTTTCCTTAATCTCAATAATTGAAAAATTATCCTTGTTTTGAAATACTTTTCTCAAAAGTTGATTTGTTAGATAGTGTCCTCCACGACTACACTCGATAGATGCAATCATTCTATAACCTGATGTATATAAATCACCTATACAATCCAAGATTTTGTGGTTTACAAATTCTTTTTCATTTCTTAAACCCTCAGGGTTCAAAATAGTTCCTTCTTTAACAACAACTGCATTATCTAAACTTCCACCTTTTGCAAGGCCGTTTTTTTTAATTAGTTCAATATCTTCAAATAGACAAAAAGTTCTTGAGTTGTAAACATCCGTAAGATCATCTTCATAAACTTTCACTTTATTTCTTTGATTACCTATAATTTTATTTTTGTAATTAAGTTCAAAATCGATATCTAAGCTTAAAGTTGATGGTTTAATTTTTATAAATCTTTCACCATCTGAATATTCAACTTCCTTATTAACCTTAATTATCTTAATTGGCGAGTTGCTTATTTCTAATCCTGCGGCAAGCATCTTTTGTATAAATTCTTTGGCTGAACCATCAAGGATTGGAACTTCTTCGTTATCTATTTCAATTAAAGCATTATCAATACCTAATCCAAACAATGCACCCATTAAATGTTCAATTGTTGAAACCTTAACTCCAAATTCATTTTCTATAGTTGTATTTAAAGATGTATTTGTAACATTCATAAAATTTGGATAAACAAAGTTGTTATTTTGTAAATCTATTCTTTTAAATACAATACCAAAGTTAGTTTCAGCCGGTATAATAGAAATTTTTACATTAACACCACTGTGTAGTGCAACTCCACTAAAGGAAACATTTTTTTTAATTGTTTTTTGAGTTAGATATGACACTCGTTAGTTTTAGTCCTATTTAAATATTATTAAAAAACAACAAATGTTACCGTATAAAACAAACTTAACTGAAAAGTTGAAAAAATTTTTCAAAAAAACCTTGTTTTTTCAGTTTTTTAGATACAACTGAAACCTCATTATCATTATAACCTTTTAAAATTTTATGAGCCTGTACTGATAGTTTTATCTCCTCGGAATTAAATAAATTTTTTAAGTACATTTTACTTAAATGTTTTACTAATTTAATTTGGTATTTTTTCAATATTTCTTCAATTTTAATAATTAAATCATTTGATATTATTAAGAATTCAATCTCTAAATTAATTTGTTTACTTTTTAAATTACTTAAGAATTTTGGATAATAATTTCCATCTATTATAAATTTATTTATTACCATATGCATAATTTTATATTCTTGATAATTTTCTTTAAATAAATCATTAGCTTCGATAAGTAGATTTTGCAAATTTTTTTCATTGAAAGTCTGTTCATAATTTTTTTTTTGAACACATAAGTTAATTTTCATAACTTGATCATTTTCAATTATCAAATTTAAATTTTTAACGAACCCACCAATTAATTTTTCAATTTTAAATATATTGTCTTCTAAAAATTCATTTAAAATAATTAAATTAATTTCATTATCTTCTTTTTTTAAATTGAGTTTATTTTCGTATAAATTTTTAAGTTCCCTGGTATTTAACAAGTAAATTGCAAATTCAGATGGTGAAATATAAAGGTAAGTTTCTAATTCCTCAGTCATTTACAATTAATTGATTATTAATTCTAAGATCTAATATTTTATAATTTTCCAGTTCTTGGTTGTTCAAAAATATAAAAACATTGTCAAGAGAGCTGATGAGATTTTGCTTTGGTAATTTTAAAAGAATACTATTCTTGAGTTCTATATCCCACCTTTTAGATGGAAAAAAATATAGATTTTTAATTTCATTATAATCAATTTTAGAAATATCAATAATTTTTTTTAGTTTCAAAAATTCGTCAGTATTTGGACTTCCAAAAATAAAAGGTAAATATTTTTCTGTTTTAGTATTTTCTAATAATTTGCCATTAGAACCTATGATTAAAATTTTATCATTTTTATTTATCCTTGCTAGAAAATCAGTTTTTTTAATTTCAATATTTAAACTAGAAGGATATTTTTTAAATATTTCAAAGTTTTCTATTATAGAGAATGAGCTAATCAATTTATTTATTTCGTTATTATTAATAAAAAAAATATTACCTAAATCTAAACTTTCTAAACTTTTTAAAATAATTTCATTATTTTTCTCTTTTAGACCATTAACATTAATATTTTCTATTTTATCAAATTTAAAAATATTATTTAATTTTAAATTATTAATTGAGCCTAAAATTAATAGTAAAATGAGATAAATTATTACATTCTTACTTTTTTTTTGATGCATCTTTTAAAATCCATTGAATTAATTTTAAAAAACTTATTCCCTTATAAGCAGCTATTTCAGGAACAAGAGAAAGTTTTGTCATTCCTGGCTGAGTATTAATTTCTAATAAATAAAATTTATTTTTATGAAATTTAAAATCTGACCTTGTGATACCCATACAGCCAATTGCTTTATGTGCCTTCAAGGCTATACTCATAATTTCATCTAATTTACTTTTATTTAATTCTACAGGTATTATGTGCTCAGTTTTTGCATTTCTATTGTATTTTGCTTCATAATCGTAAAATTTCCTTTTCGGTTTTAATTCGATTGCACCTAATTTTTTATTTCCCATTATTGCAACTTGAATTTCTCTACCAGCAATGAATTCTTCTATCATTACTCTCTTATAGTTTTTTAATAAATTTAAAATTTTAAATAAGTTTTTTTTATTACAAATATTAACATTCACACTTGAGCCCTCATTCAGGGGTTTTACTACAACTGGAAAACTTAATTCTTTGTTAATTTTTTTAATTAAATTAAATTTATCTATATCATAATGATATACAAAAAACTTAGGGGTATTAATTTTGTGTTTAATGAATATTTTTTTTGAAACCTCTTTATCCATTGCAATTGCTGAAGCAATAACGCCTGAATGTGTATAAGGCACTTTGAATCTTTCAAGGATTGATTGAATATAACCATCTTCACCAAATTGCCCGTGTAAAGCATTAAAAATTACATCTGGCTTAAAAATTTTTATATTTTTTTTTAAATTCTTGTCTGGTTCTGAAATCTTAGTTCTATAACCATTTTTTTTTAATTCTTTTGCGACCTGTAGCCCCGTGTCAAGACTGATTAACCTCTCCTTAGAGATTCCTCCAGATAATATGAGTACTTTTTTTTTCAATCTATTCTAATATTTTTATTTCTTTTTCTAATTTGATACCTGTTTTTTTTTGGACACTGTCTGAAACAAAATCAATTAAATTTTTCATATCCTTAAACTTAGCATTACCTTTATTTACAAAAAAATTACAGTGTTTTTCAGAGATACATGCGTCTCCAAATGATTTTTCAAGTGGAACAGATTCTTTGATTAATTGCCAAACTTTTTTGTCTGATTGATTAATAGGATTTTTAAATGTACTACCACTAGTCTTAATTTTTGTAGGTTGAGCTTGCTCTTTTTTTTCTTTAAGTTTCCTTATCTCATTCTTAATTATATTCTTATCTTTCTTAAAACCTTTAAATGATGCACTTAAATAAATAAGATCTTCAGGTAACCCGCTATCTCTATATTTAAAATTAATATCTTTTGCAGGTATAGTTATTACCTTGCCAAATTTATTTAAGACCTGAATAGAAATAAGAATATCTTTGAACTCCCTTTGAAAACAACCTGCATTCATTTTAATGCCACCACCTACTGTACCGGGTATACATGAGAGAAATTCAAAACCACCTAAACTATTTTCCATTGCAAATTCAGATAATGATTTATCTGCAACTGCGCTGCCAGCCACTATAATTTGTTCAGAATGTAAAGAAATATTATTAAAATTTTGAGCAAGTTTTATTACAACTCCATCAAATTTGTTGTCAGATATAAGTATATTAGAACCGGCTCCTAATATAAATATTTTTTCTTTATCTTTCATTTTTTTAAGAAATTTAATTAAATCTTTTAAATTATCTGCCTTATAGAAAGCTTTAGTTTTGCCTCCTATGTTAAACCAATTTTTTTTTTTAAGATCATAATCTAACTTTAAATTACTATTAAATTCTGGAACCAACTCTTTAAAATCAATTTTCATGATAACAATTTAGGTAATTCTCTCATCCAGCCTGAGATAGTCCCAGCACCCATTCCTATAACAATTTTTTTTCCATATATATTTGCTTTAATAAATTTTGCTAATTGGAATCTATCATCTACTAGAAAAAGCTGGACTTTAGAGTTTTTAATCATTTCTTTCGCAAAGTTTATATAACTAAATCCAAGCTTTAATTTTTCTCCAGCAGTATAAATTGGAAACAAAATAACTTTATCTGCATTTTTAAAGGCAAAAGTAAATTCTTTTTTTAAATCTTTTAATCTTGATATTCTATGCGGTTGAAAAATACAAATTTTTTCATAATTTTTATAAACATTTTTTACGCCATTCAACACTTCTTTGATTTCTGTAGGATGGTGTGCATAATCATCATAGAAATCTACATTATTAAAACTGAAAATTTTATTAAATCTTCTCTGAACTCCTTTAAAATTTTTAAGTCCTTTTTTAATATTTTTTATTGGTAGACCTACGGTTAATGCTAACGCTGCAGCAGCTACAGAATTTTTAATATTATGAGTTCCTAATAAAGGAATTTTAAATTTTTTAATTAATTGATTTTTTTTATTAGGTAATTTTATATTTAAGTCAAACTCAGAGAAGCTTTTTAATTGTTTTATATTTTTGATACAAAAATTTGACTTTGCATCTAATCCATATGAATAAAAGTTTTTGTTTTTTATATTTTTAATTAAATTTTTGTTATTTTTGTCATCTATACAAATAAATGATTTACCAAATGGAGGAACCTTATTAACAAAATTTTCAAAATATTTATTTAATTTGTCCATAGTACCGTAATAATCCATATGCTCTCGATCAATATTTGTGATGATAGAATATGTCGGGGGTATGAAAACAAAACTTCCATCAGACTCGTCTGCCTCTAATATAGACCAATCACTTTTCCCAAGCTTTGCAGAATTATTTATAGAATTTATTACTCCACCATTAATAATAGTGGGATCAATTTTTGTTTCTTGAAATATAGATGCTATTAATGATGTTGTTGTTGTTTTGCCGTGTGATCCTACTACTACAATATTTTTTGTTAAAGAAACAATATTAGCTAACATCTCTCCTCTTTTATAAGTTGGTAATAGTTTTTTTTTAGCCGCAACAAGCTCTGGATTATTTTTTTTAATAGCCGAGGATATAACTAGGATAGTTGCCTTATCTATATTTTTTTTCTTATGTCCAACAAAGACTTTTATTTTTTCTTTTCTTAATCTCTCAATATTTTTATTATTTGAAATATCACTTCCTTGAACTTTAAAACCTTTTCCTTTCATTATTAATGCTAGGCCACTCATACCTATTCCACCTATTCCAACAAAATGAATCAGTTCAGATTTTGCTAATTTAATTTTCATTAATAATATCTAATATTTTTTCATTAACATTATTCCAAGTGTTTTGATAATTTAATTTCTCCAAATTATTTTTTTTTGTCATATAATCCTGACTTTTATTTACCAATTCTAATAAAAATTTCTCAAATTTTTTGTCATCAAAATTTTTTTGATCAATTATCCAACAACAATCCTTTTCTTTGTAATATTTTGCATTTTCATGCTGATGATTATCTTTTGATGATGGAAGTGGTATTGCTACAAACGGAATATTTAAAAAGGATAGTTCAGCTAAACTAGATGCTCCCGCTCTTGTTATACATAAATCACCTTGTTTTAAAACTTTATTAAGATTGTGATCAAAACTAAAAACTTTATTTTCAATATTATTTTGAGAGTAAAAATTTTTCAAATAATTAATATTTTTCTGACTTGTTTGATGAATAATTTTAATTGAAACCTGTTTTGCTATACTTACTAAGGATTTATGTAAGAGCTCATCGAAGACTTTTGCACCCTGACTACCTCCTATGATTATAATTGTAAATAAATTACCTTGTTTTTCATAAATACCAGAATCATAATATTCTTTTCTTATCAAAGGTTTGATAGTAGTTAATTTATGATTAATTCCAGAAGGCAAATTAATTAAATTCTTTGAATAACATATTAATTTTCTTGAAAAATTTAAAAAAAATTTATTAGCTCTCCCAAGAACCATATTTGGTTCAATTAAAAAAATTTTAATTCCCAATATTTTTCCTGCTAAACATATCGGCAAAGACATATATCCACCTGTAGAAATTAAAATTGAAATATTTTTTTTTTTTAAAATAAAAAAAGATTTAAAAATTAGAAATAATATTTTTAAGAGTGAAAAAGGAAGTAAAAAATAATTATTTAATTTTGGTGTGTTGATTACTACTGTGTTATAATTTTTATCTAAATATGCAAGACCTCTTACGTCGGTAGAAATCAAAGTTTCATGGGTATTCTTTAAATGATTATAAATCGTTATTGCTGGTATCACATGACCTCCTGAACCACCTGTGGATATCAAAACTTTAGTTGTCATTTTTTAGCTTATTTTTCTTTTTGTTAAATTTAAAATAATCCCAGCCAATATTGATGTACTTATTATTGATGAACCACCATAACTTAAAAAAGGTAATGTCATCCCAGTAGTTGGAAGTAATCTTATATTAACTCCAATATGAATAGTAGCCTGCATTAATATTAAACTAATTGATCCAATTAAAATAAGTTTAGCTTTATCATTTGTTTCAAAACTTATTTTTTTAAAAACCATATAAATTAAGATCAAAAACAATAATAATATTAAGATTATGGCAACAACACCAAACTCTTCAGAAATTACAGAAATAATATAGTCAGTATGTGCCTCTGGAACTCTATTTTTAAGAACCCCCTCACCTATACCTTTTCCAAAAAAGCCTCCACTTGTAATTGACTCTATTGCTTTATCAGATTGGAAGTTATGAGCGCCTGTTTCTCTATTAAAAAATGAAAAAATACGTCCTTGTATATAATCAAACCTTGGAACATAAATGATAAGATAAGTAAGCAAAGACGCACCAACAATAAATATTGCTAAAAGAATATATATATTAATTCCTGATGTGAAGATTAGAACTGCCCAACAAAATACCACTAATAAAGTTTGGCCAATATCTGGCTGAACTATTAAAAGCAAAGAAATGACAGATATCAAAAAAATAGATATCAAATACTTAAATAAAATATTTGATTTAACATCACATAGAATAGTTGCTAAAATTATTATCAAAAATGGTTTTAAAATTTCTATGGGCTGAAATCTTGGTAAGAAAAATAAGTCTATCCATCTTTTAGAACCTTTAACTTCAACACCAATTAATGGAACTAAAAATAAAGATAAAAGTGAAATAAAAAAAAGAATAATAGAGTATTTATATAATTGATCTGAATTTAATGAGGAAAATATAAAAATAAAAGATATTCCAATTAACACGTAAATTAAATGTTTAAAAAAGAAGAAATAACTATTGGTATTTAACTTATCAGAAGCTATTAGAGAAGTTGAAACTAAAGAAAAAAATAATCCAATAATAAATAACAAACTTATTAGTAAAAAAATAGATTTATCTATGTTTTTCCACCACTGATAATAAAATTTGTAAACAATACTATCGCTTTGCATTTATATACTTTTTAATTATTTGATTAAAATAATACCCTCTATCCTCAAAATTCTTGAAACTATCAAAAGAAGCTCCAGCTGGACTGAAAAAAATAATATTTTTTTTGGATTGTTGAATATTAATTTCTGAAAAAATAACTTTAAGAGTTTCTTGTAAATTTTTAAAATTTTTAATTTTTAATCTATTTTTTAAAATTTTTATAAATTTTCTATGATGTGATCCAAAAATATAAGCTTTGATATTTTTACACTTTATTTTTGATAGTTTAAATTTATCTCCTTTTTTGGGAATTCCTCCTAAGATCCAATGTGCATCATTTAAATTTTTTAATATATTTTCCGAGGAAGCAAAACTTGTAGATTTAGAGTCGTTAATTATTGTGAGATTTTTTTTATCAAATATAATTTGTTGTCTGAAATCTAGGCCTTTAAATTTATTAATGGTTTTAATTAATTTTTTGTAGTTAAGTTTTAATCTTGGAGCAATTTTTAATATAAATGATAAATTTTCTTTATTACCGTCAGATAAAAAATATTTATTAGTAATTTTATTTAACTTTTTATCTATACTTGAAGTCTGTACTCTGTAGATTTTTGAAATATATTTATTTTTATTTAATTTTTTAGTTATTAGTTCATCCTCCTTTTTTACGTATGCAAAAGATCCTCTTATTTGAGATTTTAATAATTTAAATTTTGCATTTACATAATTTTTTAAACTTTTATGTCTCTCAATGTGGTCTGCAGTTATATTTAAAATTACTGCATATTTTGATCTAAATACTCTACTGTAATCTAGCTGATAAGAAGAAGCCTCTATTACAAAGATTGTTTTTTTTTTAATATTTTTTTCTGATAGTGCTGGATTTCCAATATTCCCAATAAGTCTCGAGTCTTTTTTTTGATCTATTAAAGCATCATGTAAAATTTTAGCAGTTGTAGATTTACCGTTAGTTCCGGTAATCGTAATACTTTCATTGTCATAAAATGAAAACAAAACATCAAGATCGGTATGAATTTTTTTTAAATTTTTCTTTAAAAATTTCGACAATTTACAATTTGAGATATCAATTCCAGGACTAATAATAATTCTATCAAAATTTATTTTTTTAATTTGCTCTAGTTTAATAATTTTTTTTTTAAGTTTTAATTTATTTTTTTGATTATCATCAAACAAATATATATCAGACTTGTTTTTTAAAAACTTATAAGATGAAAGACCACTCTTTCCTAAACCATAAATTAATATTTTTTTTCCTAAAAAAATATTATTAAATATTTTCATTATCTTAATTTTAAGGTAGCTAAACCAATCATTGCTAGAATGATAGAGATAATCCAAAACCTAATTACAACTGTAGACTCTGGCCAACCCTTTTTCTCAAAATGATGATGAATAGGGGCCATTCTAAAAATTCTTTTTCCAGTAAGTTTAAACGAAATTACCTGAACCACTACTGAAACTGCTTCTAGTACAAAAAGTCCACCTGTAATAGCTAAAACAATTTCATGCTTTGTGATAATTCCTACTGCACCTAAAGACCCTCCAAGAGATAATGAGCCTGTGTCACCCATAAAAATTTTAGCAGGTGGAGCATTAAACCATAAGAAACCTAAACAAGAGCCAATAATTGCCCCACAAAAAATTGATACTTCACCAGTTCCTTCTATGTAAGGTATCTGTAAATAATTTGAAAAAACGATATTTCCAGTAACATAACTTATAAAAGCAAAACATGCTGCAACTAATATTACAGGCACTGTTGCTAGACCATCTAATCCATCCGTAAGGTTAACAGCATTTGACGAACCAATAATTACGAATATTGCAAATGGTATAAAAAACCATCCAAGGTTTATAATTAAATTTTTAAAGAATGGAAAATATAAGTTATTTAAATCTTGATAATCATTTAAATAAACAAACAAACTTACACCAATAATTGCTAATATTATTTGTGAAGTTATTTTAAACTTTGAAGAAATTCCTGATGAGTTACTAAATTTAATCTTCTTAAAGTCATCATACGCTCCCAACAAACCAAACGTAATTGCTATGTAAACACAAAATAAAATATTAATATTTGATAAATCTGCCCAAAATATTACTGATACCAGCAAGCCAAATAAAATTATTAAACCTCCCATTGTTGGTGTACCAATTTTTTTAACTATATGATCTTCAGGTCCATCCTCCCGAATTGGATTTAAAATTTTTTGTTTTGAAAAAAATTTTATAAAAGGACCTCCAATAATCAGTACAATAACGAATGAAGTGAAAAAAGATAAACCTGTTCTAAAAGTTAAATATTTAAATACGTTTAAAAAACTAAAAGTATCAATAAAATTTAATAAAAATTGATAAAGCATTAATGCAATCCTTTCAGATCTTTTACTATGTCGTTGAATCCTGTCGCAAGTGAGGCTTTAATCATTAAATAATCATTATTATTTATATCTTTTCTAATCAATTCAATAATTTGAGAATTGTTTAATAAAATCTTGCCTTTTTTCGCTTTTGAAATACTTGCAAATATTATAGATGCCATTTTACCTTTAACAAATACCTTATCTATCTTAGTTTGATTAATTATTGGAGCAATAGATTGATGAAGTTTTTTAGAATGACTACCGAGTTCCAACATGTCACCAATTAGTAGATATTTATTTGATTTTTTGGAATTTATTTTATCAAAATTTTTTATTGCTGATTTTAATGATAAAGGATTAGAATTATAACTTTGATCAATTAAATTAATTTTTTTATTATCAATTTTTACTACAGAATGATCTCCTCTTCCTTCAGGAATTTTAAAATTAAGAAAAATATTTTCGTTAAGTTTAAATATATTTTTATAAATACTGATAACTGCTAAAGCAGAAAGTGTATTGAATATATTGTTTTGAAAATCGTTAGATAATACAAAATACCTTTTTTTATTATTTAATCTAATATTAATTCTAAAATTTTTTCCAAAGGGCTGTATATTAATTAATTTAATGTCTGATTTCTGACTTTTAATTCCAAAAGAAACTACTTTAATTTTATTTTCTATGGCAATTTTTTTATGTAATTGAAAAAAGCTGTCATCTGCATTTAATACAGCATAACCATTAGATTTTATATTGTTTATAATTTCAGATTTTGCCAAAGCAATTTGTTTAATATTTTTAAAATTTTTAGCATGTGCATAATTTATATTTGTTATCACACCAACGTCTGGTTTTATAATTTTAGACAAATAGTCAATTTCTCCTTTTTTATCCATTCCAATTTCTAAAATTCCAAATTCATCATTTTGTTTTAAATTAAATAGACTTAAAGGAACTCCAAATTTGTTGTTATAAGATTTTGGAGAAATACTTACTTTTGAAATTTTACTTAATACATTACCCAACAATTCTTTAAGTGTAGTTTTGCCACAACTGCCTGTGATAGCTATAATATTTGTATCAATACTTTTTCTAAAAGTTTTTGAAATTTCTGTTAAGAATTTTAAAGTATTTTTTACTTTAATCTGTCGACTTTTATTAAATTTATTTTGAATTTTATTTACTACAACTAACGATGCCTTTCTTTTGAATGATTGTGGAACATATTTATTACCGTCATTTTTTTTTCCTCTAATTGCAAAAAAAATATCATTTTTAGTAACTTCTTGAGAATTAATTCTTGCTGTTTTTAAAGGTATGGAAACAGATAATTTTTTAATTTTAACTGCTTCTTTAACTACATTTAATTTTATATTATCTGATAAATTATTATTTTTATTCTTAATTGCATTTAGAATTACCTTTCTATCTGAAAAGAAAATTTTCTTATTTCCAATATCTTGTGTTTTCTCATGGCCTTTCCCGGCAACTAACAAAATATCACCTGAATTCAAATTATTAATAGCTTGTTTTATTGCCATTGCTCTATTAGGAATTTCTGTAATTCTCCTTTTTTTAATACCTTTTTTTATATCTCTTCTTATTTTTTGAGGATTTTCAAATCTGGGATTGTCATTTGTAAGAATAATACTATCTGAAAAGTCACTAGCTATTTTACCCATTTTTGATCTTTTATTTTGATCCCTATTTCCCCCACAACCGAATAGAACTGTGATTGTTTTATTAGGAAATTGTTCTCTAAGATTTAAAAGACAAGTTTTAAGAGCATCAGGCGTATGAGCATAATCAAGAATTACTTTTGATTGATTTTTAATTTTACCAATTTTTTCAAATCTTCCCTCAACTGGTCTTAATTTTGGAATTGTATTTAAAATTTTATTTAAACTAATACCGCTATATTTTGCAACAATTATTGCCATCAAAACATTTTTTAGTTGTATTTTTCCAATTAAATTTAAATTTATATCCCTTATTGAGCTATTGAATTTAATTCTAAGAAATTGACCCTCTCCTTTGAAATTATGAGATAAAAGCTTTAGATTATTTTTCTCATCATTAAGTGTATGCAATTTTAATTTCTTATTAATTGCAATTTTTTTTATGTTTTTAAACTCAGGTATTAATTGATCTGTAATTACATTTCCTCTTTTTTTGATTAGATTTTGAAATAAATAAAGTTTTGCTTTAAAATAATTTTTTAAATTTTTATGATAATCAAGATGATCCTGGGATAGATTAGTAAATATACCCGAATTAAACTTTAAACCATCTAATCTATTTTGCTTTAAACCATGGCTTGAGGCTTCCATAATTACATTTTCTATTTTTTGATTTTTTAACTTGCTTAATATTTTAGCCAATTTAATTGGGTCTATTGTGGTATTAGATAAATTCAAATTAATACTTTTTGATTTAACACCTAATGTGCCAATTGAAGCACCTTTTCTATTATTTAATTTTAATATTTGATAATAAAAATCTGCAACTGATGATTTTCCATTTGTACCAGTAACTGCAATTAAATTTTTTGGTTTTTTATTATAAATTTTAAAAGCAGTTTCAGCTAATAATTTTCTTACATTTTTTGTATGAATATACAAAATTCCATTTTGGAATTGATTTGTTTTTCTTTCGGTTACAATTATTTTTGATCCTTTTTTAATTGCTTTAGGTATAAATTTATTACCATCAATACTATTTCCTTTGATTGCAAAAAAAATATTATTTTTTTTAATATTCTTAGTGTCAAATGAAATTCCTGAGAAAGAAAAATTTTTATAATTTTTATTTACTTTATGAAAGTAGTTTCCTAGAAGCATAATTAATTAACTTCTATATATTTTGTGGCTAAAATAGGCCCAATTTTATCTATGACTTTCCCAGCTACCTCTACTGAGGTCCAGCCAGCAGTATTATAAAGTGTGCCCTTCCACCCTCCTTTTCGATGTCTATACTTATAATAATAATTTTTAGATTTTTTTGGAGTATCTAGCATTACAATAAAAACAAATCTTGGATTTGATGTAGGAAAAATGGAGGCAAAAGTATTTATTTTTGCCTCAGAATATGCTCCTCCCTCAGGTTGATCAGCAGTTCCTGTTTTTCCACCAATTTCATAATTTTGAACATCTGCAAATTTAGCTGTCCCTTCCTCAGTATTTACAATTTTTCTTAAAGCGCTAACAACTTGTTCTGAAATACCCCTTTTTAATATTCTTTTATTTTTTTTATTCAAATTATTTTCTTTATAAATTAATGTTGGCTTAATTTCATATCCACCATTTGATAAAACAGAATAACCTTTTGCTAATTGAAGAATTGTAGTTGCTATTCCATGTCCGAAAGAAGCTGTAGCCAATCTGCATTTTCCAAAATCATAATTTTTTTGAGGAGCAACTTCTTCAATATCAAAATCAATATCACTTAACACGCCAACTTTTTCTAAAAATAATTTAAATTTTTCTGGGCCAATTTTTTGAGCAATTCTGACAGATCCTATATTTCCAGATCTAACTAAAATTTGCTCTGCAGTTAAATCTGATGGTATTTCATTGTCGTACTCACCTATTCTGTATTTGTCACATTTAATTGATTTAGGTAAATCTAAAAATTCAGTCTCGGGTTTAATTACCTTTTCATTTAAGGCGCTAGCAAAAGTAAATGTTTTAAACACAGAGCCGAGTTCATATGTTCCTTTAGTTACCCTGTTAATATAATTTACATCTGAAATATTTTGTCTTTCATTTGGATTAAAATCAGGCAAAGAAACTAATGATAAAATATTGCCATTATCAACATCCATTAAAATGGCTGCACTACCTTTGCTTTTAAAAATTTCCTGATATTTAATTAATTCTTTTCTTATTAAAAACTGAATATCCTTATCTAGAGTAAGTCTAATGGGTTTTTTTGATTGTCTAAGTTCCTCATTCAATGATTTTTCCAATCCAGAAATACCGTTATTATCATCATCTATCTGACCCAAAACATGACTAAAAAGATTTTTTTGTGGGTATATTCTTAAAACTCTTTCTTCTGGGACTAAAGATTTATCCCCTAGTTTCATTATTTTTTCATAATTTTCCTCTGAAATTTTCTTCTCTAAATAAAAAAATTTCTTAATTTTAATTTTTTTTTTAATTTCATTAAAATTTTTATCAGGAAAAATAATATTTAAATTAAGAAGTAATTTTTTTTCATTGATTATATCTTGAGTTCTTAAACCAATATCAATCGATTTGACAGTCTTTGCTAAATAATTTCCATTTACATCCATGATGTCTGCTCGATAAAGATGATTTTTAAATGTAGGAAAATTATTTATTTTTTCTAATTTACTCTTTCGTGAACCTAAATGAACCAGGTGTATTGCATAAATCAAATAGATAATAAAAAAAACAAAGAAAATAAAAGCTACACGATTAAATTGAATATTTAATCCATTCTCTTTTTTTTTAAATATAAAATCACTTTTGTAGTCTTCTATTATTAATTTTGATTTATCAGCCATTACTCTTTAATAATTTTAAAATTTTGGAATTTATTTTTATCATCTGAAATATTATAGATTTTTATGTCGTTTATATTTTTTTGAATTAAATCATTCTCAAAATACTGAGATTGATATTCAAGTAATCTTTCTGCAGAACTTAAATAATCATACTCCAAGGATACATTTTCAAATTCAGACCTTAAAACTCTAATATTCTCTTTTGCGGTAAATATTTCATCTTCAATATGTTTAGTTGTATTTTTTATTATTGCAGTTGATAATACTAAAAAAAAAATAACTACTGCTAAAGCAAATTTTTTCAAAGTTTATCTCCGTAATTTTCAATTTCCATGTAATTTCTGAATTGCTCCTCTATATCAGTATCAAAATTGTAAAAATCACTTTTTTTTATTACATATCTAAATTTAGCAGATCTAGATGGTGGATTTTCGCTTACCTCTTCATCCGAAGGAGTTATTGGTTTTTTTTGAATTAAATTAAATAATGTTTCTGCTTGTTTTGCTACAGGGCTGTATCGTGAAATACTTTTATTTTCAGAAAGACTTTTAAAAAAATATTTTACTATTTTATCCTCTAAAGAGTGAAATGTAACTACCCCTAGAACACCACCTTTTTTTAAAACTTTAGCGGCATTAATAAGTCCAAAAATTAATTCACTTATCTCTTTATTTACAAATATTCTAAGGGCCTGAAAAACTTTAGTTGCATTATGAACTTTAAAATTTTTTCTTTTTTTTGATTTATCAATGATTTCAACCAAAACTTTAGTATCAATTATATTTTTAGATCTTTCTTTTATAATATTACGTGCAATGTATTTTGCTTCATTTTCATCTCCAAAAAATTTGAAAATTTTTTCTAATTCTTTTTCTTCTAGTTTATTTATTGCATCTTGTGCTGAATAACTGTTTAATCCCAGTTGCATATTTAAATTACCGTCAGAATCGAATGATAATCCTTTTTGTGGATCTTTTATTTGAGTATAGGAATAACCAAGATCAAAAATTACACCTTTTATGTTTTCATTTTTAAGCTTTAAATTATTTAATTGACTAAATTTAATATTTTTAAAAATAAATCTATCTTCAAAATTTTGCTTTAATTGATTAGCAATTTTTTCACTTTCCTTATCTCTATCGAGAGCTATTACTTTTGTATTTTCAAAATCTAAAATTTTTTTGGAATAACCACCTTGACCGAAAGTACAATCAATAAATGTGCCACCATGTCGAGGGGAAATAACGCTAATAATTTCTTTTAGCAGTACCGGATAATGCTTTTGTATTTTCGGTACTATGGTGGCGTCCATTTATTTCTTGGAAGACCATTAATTTTTTTGTCTTCTTAAAAATGCAGGTATCTCAAGATCATCTTCTTCTTCATGGTCAGAAGATAAAAGTTCATCTGAACTTGAGGTTTCGGTTTCTGAACTGAATAAATCCGGCGCATCAGAATCCACTCCGAATTCTTTAAGATCATTAGAAAACTCTTCATCATTATTGTTCTCTTGGGTTTCTTCATGATTAGTTTCTAAAGCCTCTTGTGCAAAAGATTTTTCCATTTTATTAACTGAATTATCTTCAACTATACTTTCACTTTCCATGCTAGTATTTTGAACATCTTCTTCCTTTATCATTTGGTTATGAGAGCTTTCAGTTTGTTGTTCTTGGATAATCTCATTTTCAAGCTTTAAAGCATTGGCACCATGTGTAATAGGGTTTGATGCTGTTGTATTTGAAAAATTAAAAGATTGAGACGATCCCATGTTCGAAAAATCAGAATAACCTGGATTACGATTTTGAATTCGATGAACCATATTTACTACTGATTTTGATTCTGGTTGCTGGCCATCTAAAGAAGTAGCAACGATTGATACTCTCATTTTTCCATCTAGCTCTGTATCCGTGATTGCGCCAATAATTAATTCTGCTTCAGGATCAACTTCTGCTCTAACTTTATTTACCGCCTCATCAACTTCAAAAAGTTTAAGATCTTTGCCACCAGTAATATTTACTAGTAATCCTTTTGCACCTTTTAAAGTATAGTCATCAATTAATGGATTGCTAATTGCCATCTCGGCTGCTTTTAGGGCTCTACCTTCTCCCTCAGCTTCACCAGTACCCATCATGGCTTTGCCCATTGCTGCCATTACGGTTTCAACATCAGCAAAATCTAAATTGATTAAGCCAGGTCTGACCATTAAATCGGTTATACTTTGAACACCATGCATTAAAACATTATTTGAAAGATTAAAAGACTCTTCAAATGTTGTTTGTTCATTTGCTATTTTGAATAGGTTTTGATTTGGGATAACAATTATTGTATCAACATGTTTTCTTAATTCTTCCAAACCTTGTTGTGCTCTTCTCATTCTAGAGGGGCCTTCATATAAAAATGGAAGAGTCACAACACCTACAGTTAAGATATTTAATTCTTTAGCGGCTCTTGCAATGACATGAGCAGCACCAGTACCTGTTCCACCACCCATACCAGCTGCAATAAAAACCATGTTTGCACCTTGAAGTGTGTTTACAATTTCATTTAAAGATTCGTCTGCTGCGGCTTGCCCTATATCAAGTTTTGCACCTGCTCCTAAACCTTTTGTTAAATTTAAACCAATTTGAATTCTTGTTTTTGCTTTACTAAGCTTCAAATCTTGAGCGTCAGTATTTACTGCAATAAATTCTACACCTTGTAGATTATTTTCTATCATTTCGTTAATTGCATTTCCGCCAGCTCCACCAACTCCTAAAACTAGTAGTCGTGGCTGTAGCTCTTTTATCTCTGGTGCTTTGAAATTAATTGTCATCTTTTATCCCCTATTGTTTGTTGTGTTAAAGCTCCCATCTAAGATTACCACGATTAATATTTGCTTTTTTTCTCGCTGTTATCTTAAATTTTTCAAATGCTGTTGGTTCCCATATTTGAAACGTTTGTCCTTGACCAACAAACAACATACTATTTTTTATTTTTGCATGTTTTAATAATTTTGATGAAAGTGAAATTCTGCCCTCACTGTCAAATTGTAAATTTATACTTTCTGCTAATATTGATGTTGCAAAGTAATCTCTTTTTTCTTCAAAAGGATTTAAAGAATCAATTGCTGAAGAAATTTTTTCAATTCTATCTTGAGAACACGCTTCTATAGATGAGTTATTGAATGATGGATAACAAATAACACCATTGTAACCTAAGTTAGATAAATGTGACCTAAAACTAGCTGGCACAGATACTCTCCCTTTTTTGTCTAATTTGTTTTCGTATGTTGATAAAAACATAAAACATAAATTCCTTTATTCCCATATAAATGGGAATTTATGGGATATTATGGGTTTTACTATTAGACGTCAATACCTATTATTTAAATACTATTATTGTTTTAGTAATAAAGAAAATAGACACTTATACTTTAAAACGAGAACAAACTAAGAAACTTGTATTGATATTTTGATTTAAGGTGCCAGATAAACTATAAGCCGGGTTCTGTCATTTAAACCTATCATTTGTCTAGGCTTGAGATCACTCTCTAGCTCAAGCAACTAACCCTGATGACTAGCCAAGGACGGCTTTTAGTTTTTCAACAATGTCATCTCTACTTAGTCTTGCTCCCAGTGGGGTTTTCCAGCGTTCATTGTTACCAATAGAACCGGTGTGCTCTTACCACACCTTTTCACCCTTGCCATGTTATGGCGGTTTATTTTCTGTGGCACTATCCCTAGGGTTTCCCCCGCCAGGTATTACCTGGCACTGTGTCCTTGTAGAGCCCGGACTTTCCTCTTTAAAAAATTAAAGCGATAAGTCATTTATCTGGCAGAGAATAATTTATAATTAAATTTTAAAATTTCAAGATAATTCATATAACTTTTTCAATAAATTTTTGCTAATTAATAAGCATTCTAGATCGATAACACCATTTACTAAATCTTGCCTGAATCTTCTTTGAAAAGCACTTGTTATAAATTTTGTAGATTTATTTTCAGTAATATTTTTAATTTTTTTATAACCAATTTTATGTAAATTTTTAATAAAATTTATTTTTTCTTTTTTATCTACATCTATATTTCTTTTACTTAAAAGATAATTTTGATTTAGTCCATGCCAATAACCAATTTTTTTTTTTGATAAATATTTCCAAGGAAATTTTTCTCCTGGATCAATTTTTCTATTTGGTGCAATATCTGAGTGACCTAAAATGCAAGCTGGTTTGATTTTATATTTTTTTATTAATAATTTACTCAATTTACATACCGATTTAATTTGTTTATTGGAAAATTTTATATAACGGTAATTATGTCCTGGATTACTTATCTCTATTCCTATTGAGTGTTTGTTTAATGATTTATATTTTTTCCACTTTGAAATTCCAGCATGCCAAGCTGTGTATAAATCTGGAACTAGGGTCAATATTTCACCATTTTTTTTTATAAAATAATGACTACTAACTTTTGATTTAGTTTCTGTTAATCTTTTGATTGCATCTAGCTCTTTTTTTATTCCTGTATAATGAAAAATAATAAATTTTATTTTAATTTTTTTTCTTTTTTTTGGATCAAAATTAGGTGAGTAATTCAAAGTTGTATTCATAGGTATTATAGGTATAAATTTAGACCATTTATTAACACTTTATAGACATCATTTTAAATTAAATGCTATCTTACAATAAATAATGAAATAATGTATAATTTAAGTATGTTTAAAAAATTTACTGTTTTAATTGTTACTATTTTTTTTATTACAATAAATGCTTATGCAGGATCAACTGGCGAGCTGGAGCTTAATAAGAATGAACCAAAAGAAATTAAAGATTGTTTTGAAAAATTAAACAGAGCAACATTTTCATTTAATCAAGGACTTGATAAAGCTATTATAAAACCAATTGCAAAAGGTTATAGAAGTCTACCAGATCCAATTCAGAAAGGAACAAGTAATGCAGTCAGAAATTTATCTAATCTTATAACAATACCTAACAATGTTTTGCAAGGTGATATTAAAATGGCAGTTATAAATACTGGAAGATTAGTTATAAACACAACAGTCGGTATTTTAGGAACCATTGATGTTGCTAACAAAATGGGTTTTCCTAAATATGAAATGGAAGATTATGGTCAAACTTTAGGTGCTTGGGGTGTGGGTCCAGGTTGTTACCTAGTAGTTCCGGTTTTAGGTCCTTCCAATTTAAGAGATACTGCTGGATCTTTTATTAATGTAATGGGTGGAGATCCCTGGTATAATGTATCAGCACATGGGAACAACGAATTTCTTAGCCAAGATATTTATATGATATCTAAAGCTTTAAGTGGTATTGATTTTAGAGCAAACAACATTGAGTCATTAGATAACCTAGAAAAAAATTCTATAGATTTCTATGCTTCTGTAAAAAGTTTATATACCCAGGATAGAGAAAATAAAATTAAGAATAATCAAAGAGGCAATATAGAGGTCCTTTACAAAGATGAAACGGACTGGGAAGAAATAGATAAAAAATAGTTCCACACATACCCTATGAATTTAAAAAGAATTTTTATAATTTTATTATTATTTAATTTTAATAGTGCTCATGTTTATTCTATGGCACCTGATGTTTTTATTCAATCTACGGTTAATAGGGCTTCCCAAACATTATCAGAAAATATCTCAAAAGATGAAAAAATATATCAATTAAAGATAATTGCCAAAGAAACTGTAGATATTAAAGGAGTAGGTTTTTATTCCTTAGGATCAATAAGAAATAAATTAAATGAAGCTGATAAGAAAAAATATTCTGAACTTTTTGAACTATATTTTCTAAAAAGTTTTTCTAGTAGATTGTCAGAATACACAAATCCAAAAATTGAAGTTCAAGGAAAAAAGAGATTGAATGAAAACTACACAATTGTTAATAGCAAATTAATTGCCACATCTGATAGACCTGAAGTAAAAATTGATTGGAGAGTTTATACAAAGAATTCCAATAATCCTTTAATTAGAGACTTAATTATCGAAGGACTTAGTTTGGCAAGAACTCAGAAAGAGGAATTTGCTTCGATTTTAAATTCTAATAATAATGATATAAATGCGTTATTTAAAGCGTTAGAAGATTTTTCTAAATAACAAATTTATACAATTTGGTAATAATGTTGGGCCCGCCAGGACTCGAATCTGAGACCAATACATTATGAGCGTCCTTAACTAACTCAAATTAACTTAGTAATAATTTAATAATTTTAGCTTTAGATTTTTTGGTACACCCTCTCGTCACTATAAGGAATAATTTTTGATTAAAATTGAGTGTACGAATTAAAAAAAATTTTTTTAAAATTCATAAATAAAACAAGTTTGAAGCAAACTTTGAACATACGCCAATGATTTACTTTTATAATGCATTGGATTTCAATCCTTTTCTATCGTATTCCGCTTTTTTTATTATCTCCCTTGTTGCGTAATTCGAGTCAAACGAAAAGGATTGAGACCATAACCAATTACAAACTTTTAACCCTCAAAAAATCAATCAACAATAGGAGTTCCAATATATGGAAATAGGCCGTGTCTGTAAGTACTGTCACGTGAGTGCTTACGTTGCGTATGATAACTGCGACCCCGTTTATAAACAAACTTTCAAATTCGAAATATTACCAGGTGAACACAACAGTTTAGTCTGGGATAAAATCATAAAAATATTTAAGAAAAATGGATACAAAGTGGAGCTCAAATCATGAAAAGATTTTTACTTATTATTTTATTACATCTATCTCTTTTTTTTCTTGTATTCGCCTACCAAGCCCAAGCAGAAGAGGACAATGAATGGTATGTAAATGACTTTGGGACCTTTGTTGTTGCTGCAGTATCAGGTGAAGTTATTCATGGCGATAAATTAAGGTTTTTTATAAAAAAAGAAGATTGCTCTAAAGTTTCAATGATGTTTTCATTTTCGACTAGTTTAAAAAAAGATGAAATTAAAGAACTCCAAGATAAAAAATTACCTATACGTATTAATGATTGGGACACAATAAGAGGTGCTAGAGTAGTTTACGTTCATCCTTTTGGGTTTATGACTATAGTTATGATGCAAACACCAGGATATCACAAAATAAAAGAATTTATTGGTGCACTAAATGCAATGTATACGTTTGAGAAAATGTTTAGTATTCAATTAGTTAAACAACCACATTATGACCCTGAAGATCACTTTGATATTTTGCGTAATCATTGGAAATTAGATCGTCTTGAAGAAAATATAGAAATAGCACAAAGTATGTGTATTGGACCAGATGAAATAAGAAAAACGTAAAATAATAAATAAATTTATCTTAATAATTTGGTGGGCCCGCCAGGACTCGAACCTGGGACCAATACATTATGAGTGTACTGCTCTAACCAACTGAGCTACAGGCCCAAAACTTAGAGTTAGTTATACTATTTTTTTATAGTTATCAATTAAAGATGATAAAAAATGGTGGGCCGTGTTGGTTACGCTCCAACTACCCCTGCAATGTCAATGCAGTACTCTACTATTGAGCTAACGGCCCTTATTAACTTTCTAAGAAACTTTTTAACTGCTTTGATCTGCTAGGATGCTTTAATTTTCTGAGTGCTTTAGCTTCAATTTGCCTAATTCTTTCTCTAGTAACTGAAAACTGTAATCCAACTTCTTCTAAAGTATGATCTGTATTCATCCCTACACCAAATCTCATCCTTAAAACTCTTTCTTCTCTTGGTGTAAGAGTTGACAAAATTTTTGTCGTAGCTTCACCAAGGTTTGACTTTATGGCTTGTTCTAGTGGCGCTAATGCTTTTGTATCTTCTATAAAATCTCCCAGACTACTATCTTCTTCGTCACCAACTGGCTTTTCTAAAGAAACTGGTTCTTTTGAAATCTTTAAAACTTTTCTGACTTTATCTAATGGCATTCTTAATTTTTGAGCCAATTCCTCAGGGGTTGCTTCTCTTCCAAATTCACTTAAAATTAATCTTTGAGTTCTTACAATTTTATTTATAGTTTCAATCATATGAACAGGTATTCTAATAGTCCTAGCTTGATCAGCAATAGATCTTGTAATAGCTTGTCTAATCCACCAAGTTGCATAAGTCGAAAACTTGTAGCCTCTTCTATATTCAAATTTATCTACAGCTTTCATTAATCCTATGTTACCTTCCTGGATTAAATCTAAAAATTGTAAACCTCTATTAGTGTATTTTTTTGCAATTGAAATTACTAATCTTAAGTTTGCTTCTACCATCTCTTTTTTTGCAATTCTTGACTCCTTTTCACCTTTTTGAATTCTGCTTACTAATTTTTTAAAATCTGTTACTGATATTCCAAGCTTGTGACTTATTTCTATTAATCTTTCTCTAATATTTTTAAATTCATTTTTATTTTTAACAAAAAACTGTTTCCAGATAGCATTTGTATCTAAAAAACTTTTTAAGTTTGGATTAATTTCATTACCAACATAAAATTTAATAAATTCATTTCTTGGTATTTTATGATCCATTGCAAGTCTTAAAAGATTACCTTCTAAAGAAATAATTTTTTTATTTTCGACGTAATGTTTTTGGACAAGTTCCTCAAGTACAGATGGAGATAATTGAAGAGATTTTATATTTTCTAATATATCATTAACAATTTTTTCATAACTTTTCTCTTTGGCACTGGAGAAAGATTGTGAATTAAGAACACAATTTAATTTCTCATTCTGATATTTTATTAATTTTGAATATTCTTTTGTAAGAGTATTAATAGTCTTAAGAACCTTTGGTTTTATTTCGGTCTCCATTGCTGCAAGAGTAGGATTAAAATCATCATCATCTTCGCCTGAACCTTCATCTTTATCTGTTTCACCTGCATTTTTTTGCTTAGCACTTGGTCCTGTAGTTTCATCTTCCATATAGTTTGTATCTATATCGATTATTTCTCTTACAAGAATTTCGTCTTTTTGTAATAGTTCATTCCATTCAAAAAATTGTTGAGCTGTGATTGGACTTTGAGATAATGCTATTAACATTACATCTTTTCCTGCTTCAATTCTTTTTGCTATTGCAATTTCACCTTCTCTAGATAGCAACTCAACACCACCCATTTCTCTAAGATACATTCTTATAGGATCATCACTTTTTTCAATTGTTTTACCTTCTTCTTTGTTAGAGTTTTCTTTTTTTCTTAAAACTTTAAAATCTGATTTTTTTTCAACTAAAGAAATTTTTTCATCCAAAATATGAATAAAAGCTTGTGCTAAATTTTCATCAGATAAATTTCTTTTACCTAATGACTTACTTAACTCTTCGTGGGTTATAAATCCTCTATGAGTTCCACGACCCATTAATCTAGCAAATGATTTTGTAATTATTCTTTCCACAGCAATTTAATGTAAACTAAGATGTCTTATATAATCTCAATTATATAAAAATCCATTATTAATTTTAGCCGATTAATTGAGATTCTGCTTTTTTTTAAGCTCTTTTAGCTCATTAAATGTGCTCTCACTCATATCAATTGAAAACTTCGATTCTAACTCTTGGATTCTAAACTCAAGATCATAATTCATTAAATCTCTAGAGATGTCCTCTAGTAATTCAATTATTTTTTGATCATCATCAGATTGATTTTTTAAGATATGTTTGATTGGAGCAAATTTGTTTATTTTTTCTATTAACTGAACATCTAAGTCAAGATCTTGAGTTGTGATTTGCGAACCAGATTTCAATTTTTCAATAATCATTTCAAATATTTTTTTATTTAACTCAGTAAATAATTTAATATTTTCAATCAAATGAACATTTGCTTGCAACAAATCTAATTTATTTATGACCAAATATAATAAAGAAAACTCTTTTAATTCAACTCCAGTCAAAGACTTGCTTTCTTGAAAATATTTTTTTGTGCTCTCTAAAGATTTTGTTTTTTTTGTATAAAATCTTTTATTATTTTGATTGGAATGTGGTGTTAGTTCAGAAATTTTTTCTAAAAAATATTCTAAAACATATTTTTTTATAAAATCATCCTTAATTGTATTTGCAATTGCTCTAAGTTTCTTCTCAAAAATAGCCATCGATGAGGGATTATTTTTAGTTTGTTTTTTATAATGACTAAAAATAAATTGATGGATTGATAATTTGCTCTGCTTTGTAAAATCTACAAAATTAGCTTTACCATTTTTGTTCACATAGCTATCAGGATCTTCTTTATCCGGTAAAAATAAAAAAGAAATTTGTTTCTCTGGTTTTAGTTCCTTTATTGAATTTTCTGCTGCTCTTACAGCAGCCTTATAACCACTTTCGTCACCATCGAAACATATTATGATATCATCAAAAAATTGATTTAAAGTTAAAATCTGTTTATCAGTTAGAGACGTACCAAGATTTGCCACTACGTTATCAATTCCATTTTTGCTCAGGCCTAAAACATCCATGTATCCTTCAACAAGATAAATATGATCAATTTTATTTGAAAGTTTTCTTGCTAAATCTAAATTATATAAATTTGATCCCTTTTTAAAAAAATTTGTCTCAGGTGAATTTATATATTTAGCTAAATAATCTAAATTTTCTATAATTCTCCCTCCTAAAGCAATTGGTTGACCTGAAATATTATTGATTGGAAATATTAATCGACCTCTAAATCTTTCTAAATAAATTTTTTTTTTCTCGTCTAAATAGAATAAACCAGTTTCTACTAAAGTTTGCTCACTATAATCTTTTTTCAATTTTTCAAAAAAATTTGGATTTTTTTCTATATATCCTATTTTAAATTTTTTTACTTCATCTTTACTTAGTGATCTATTTTTTAAATAATCCCTAGCAATTGAATAATTTTCATTTTTTAAAAGTTCATTATGGTAATAGTTTACGTATTCACTAAAAATAGATTTATACTCATTCCACTTTTTTTCTCTTTCTTCATCTTGTTTTGAAAACATATATGGCTGCATCCCCGCTAATTGAGCTAGGTATTTAACTGACTCTCCAAACTTTAAATTTTGAGTTTTCATTACAAAATCAAAAATATTTCCATGTTCAGAAGTTGCAAAACAATGATAAAATTCTTTTTCATCATTAACAGTAAATGAAGGTGTTTTTTCATTTTTAAAAGGTGATAAACCCACAAATTCTTTACCTCGTTTTTTTAAGGAAACAGTTTTTGATACTACCGTTGAAACTTTCAACCTATTTTTAATTTCATCAAGGTACTCTTTTGGATATTTCATTATTTATTCAACAATTCTTTAATCAATGATCCTGCTTTGGAAAAATCAATTTCATCTGCATGAGTTTTTTTAAGTTCACCCATAACTTTTCCCATATCTTTTAATGAATTTGCTCCAATTTTTGAAATAACATCTGCACAAATTTTCTTAGTTTCCCCTTCACTAAGCTGCTTTGGAAGAAAACTTGTTAAAATATCATACTCATTTTGCTCAACCTCTAAAAGATCTGTTCTATTATTTTTTTTATAAATATCGATCGATTCGGCTCGTTGCTTAACCATTTTTTTTAAAAGCTTCTTAATGTCCTCATCGTCAGTTTCTTTTTTATTTGGGCCTGATCTGTTAACAATATCCAAATCCTTAATCGAAGATAATATTAACCTATAGGTTGATATTTTATTTTTATCTTTAGATTTTAAAGCATTTTTATATTCGTTTTCGATGGTCTGTTTTAATGACATAATTTTTTAATCTACTTTAAAGAAAAAATTCTTCAAAAGAAAAATTGTTTTTTTACAATTTTATATTACATCTCTGTTGCGATAATAAAGCAATTATTGTATTAACCTTTAACTCATGAGTTGTAATTGAACAAAAAATCAAAAAAAACTAACTCAAAAATAAAATCTCAAATCAATACAGGCGTTTTAGTTCTCGAAAATAAAAAGGTATTCAAAGGAATTGGAATTGGATACCAAGGAGAAGCCACAGGCGAAGTTTGCTTTAATACATCCTTAACAGGCTATCAAGAAATCATCTCTGATCCTTCATATGCAGGTCAAATTATAAACTTTACCTTTCCCCACATTGGAAATGTTGGAACCAATAAAGAAGATCATGAATCTGATAAAATATGGGCAAAAGGAGTGATAATTAATTCTGAAATAACTTCACCCTCAAATTACAGATCATTCCTACATTTAGATACTTGGCTAAAGAAAAATAAAATTATTGGAATTACTGGCTTAGACACCAGAAGCTTAACAAACTTTATAAGAGACAAAGGCGCCCCCAAAGGTACTATTAGTTATTCAAAAAAAGGAAAATTTAATATTAATAAATTGACCAACTCTACAATAAAATGGAGTGGATTAAAAAATCTTGATCTTGCAGAAGTAGTTTCAACCCAGAAAAATTATATTTGGAAAGGTCTTAAAACATGGAAAAAAGAACTTGGATATAAAAAAAATAATAAGAACTCACTTCATGTTGTTGCAATTGACTATGGAATTAAAAAAAACATCTTAAGATATTTTTCTGACTTCAACTGTAAAGTTACAGTTGTCTCCTGTAAAACTAGTGCCCACAAAATTTTAGCTTTAAAACCAAATGGAATATTTTTATCAAATGGTCCTGGTGATCCAGCTGCAACAGGGAAATATGCTATAGAAATTATTAAAGATCTAATTAAAAAAAATTTACCAATATTTGGTATTTGTTTGGGTCATCAAATTTTAGCATTGGCATTAGGTGGTAAAACAAAGAAAATGAAACTTGGTCATAGAGGAGCAAATCACCCTGTTAAAAATTTAATTCATGATAATGTTGAGATAACGAGTCAAAACCATGGATTTGAAGTAGTTAAAGAAACATTACCAAAACATATTGAGGTCACACATAAATCTTTATTTGATAATAGTATTGAAGGTATCAAACTAAAAAATAAACCAGTCTTTTCAGTTCAATATCATCCAGAGTCTAATCCAGGACCTCAAGATAGTGTTTATTTGTTTCAAGAATTTATTAACAACATGAAAAAAAATGCCAAAAAGAAAAGATATTAAAAAAATATTAGTTGTAGGAGCCGGTCCAATAATTATAGGACAAGCATGTGAATTTGATTATTCAGGGACACAAGCATGTAAAGCTCTTAAAGATGAGGGTTATAAAGTAGTCTTAATAAATTCAAATCCTGCAACAATTATGACTGATCCAGATGTTGCAGATAAAACTTATATTGAACCAATTACACTAGGTGTATTAGAAAAAATTCTAAAGAAAGAAAAACCTGATGCAATTCTTCCAACAATGGGAGGGCAAACTGCGCTTAACCTTGCAATGGAAGCAGAGAAAAAAGGAATTCTAAAAAAATACAAAATTGAGTTGATAGGGGCGAATTCTAAAGCAATTTCTAATGCAGAAGATAGAAAGAAATTTAGAAAAAATATGATAGATATTGGTTTAGATTTACCAAAATCAGAAATCTTAAATAATAATAATCAAGCAGCAAAAGTATTAAAAAAAATTGGTTTACCTGCAATTATAAGACCTGCTTTTACACTTGGTGGGCTTGGTGGGGGAATAGCTAAAACTAAAAAAGATTATTTTAAGATTGTTAAAAATGGATTGCATGAATCTCCAGTAAGCCAAGTTCTTGTAGAGGAATGTTTAGAAGGCTGGAAAGAATTTGAGATGGAGGTTGTAAGAGATAAGAAAGATAACTGTATCATCATTTGCTCGATTGAAAATATAGATCCAATGGGAATTCATACAGGTGACTCAGTAACAATTGCACCAGCTCTTACTTTGACCGACAAAGAATATCAGGTGATGAGAAATGCTTCTATTGCATGTTTAAGAAAAATTGGAGTTGAAACTGGAGGATCAAATGTTCAGTTTGCTATCAATCCTAAAAACGGGCGAATGGTTGTCATTGAAATGAATCCACGTGTATCAAGATCATCAGCACTTGCATCAAAAGCAACTGGATTTCCAATTGCGAAAGTGGCTGCAAAATTAGCAGTTGGTTATACTCTGGATGAATTAAAAAATGAAATAACTAAAGTTACTCCTGCATCATTTGAACCAAGTATAGATTATGTAGTAACTAAAATTCCAAGATTTACATTTGAAAAATTTTCTACTTCTCCTGCAACTTTAGGGACATCAATGAAGTCAGTAGGTGAGGCAATGGCTATTGGAAGGAACTTTAAAGAATCTTTACAAAAGGCTTTGGTATCTCTTGAAACTGGTTTTTCAGGTTTAGACAGAATTTTTGATTTAAATAAAAAGCAAATTGAAAAGAAACTTAAAGAAACTATTCCAAATAAAATATTACTAGTTGCTGAAGCAATTAGAAAAAAAATAGACTTAAAAAGAATATACAATTTATCAAAAATTGATCCTTGGTTTTTAGAACAAATTAAGGAGATAGTAGATTGTGAAATACAGATAAAAACCAAAGGACTTCCTAAAGATTTTGCAGAATTTAATAAAATAAAATCAATAGGATTTTCAGATAAAAAACTTTCGGAATTAACTAAAACGTCTGAAGAAATTGTAAGAAGAAAAAGATCAGCGCTTAAAATACTTCCAGTTTATAAAAAAGTAGATACTTGTGCAGCTGAATTCAAATCTTTTACTCCATATATGTACTCAACTTATCAAAGAAATTTTTCAATTAACTCTGAATGTGAAGCTGATCCATCAAATAAGAAAAAAATAATTATTCTTGGAGGAGGACCAAATAGAATTGGTCAAGGAATTGAGTTTGATTATTGCTGTTGTCAGGCAAGTTTTTCATTAAAAGATGCAGGTTATGAGACTATCATGGTAAATTGTAACCCTGAAACAGTATCAACAGACTATGATACGAGTGATCGATTATACTTTGAGCCTTTAAAAGAAGAGTACGTATTTAATATTATTAAAAAAGAACAAGAAAAAGGAAACCTAATAGGAGTGATAGCTCAGTTTGGTGGACAAACTCCAATTAAACTTGCTAAATTTTTACATGACAACAAACTTCCAATTTTAGGAACACAATATACTTCTATCGATTTAGCAGAGGATAGAGACCGATTTAGAAATTTATTAAACAAATTAAAACTAAAGCAGGCGGAGAGTGGAATTGCAAAAACATTTAATCAGGCAATTAAAATTGCAGATAAAATAGGATTACCATTAATGGTAAGACCCTCTTATGTTTTGGGTGGAAGAGCAATGGAAATTGTTCATGAAAAAAATCAGCTTAAAAAGTTTGTTGAAGAAGCATTTAAAGCTGCAGAAGAAAATCCAATTTTGATTGATAAATTTATTGATCATGCAATGGAAGTGGATGTGGATGCCATATCAGACGGAAAACAGGTTCACGTTGCAGGGATTATGCAACACATCGAAGAAGCTGGAATTCATTCAGGAGACTCAGCGTGTAGCCTACCCCCTGTATCGATTAAACAGTACCTTCTTAAAGAAATAGAAAATCAAACAAAAAAATTAGCTATAGCTTTAAATGTTAAAGGTTTCATGAATATACAGTTTGCAATAAAAAAAGATGAAATTTATGTAATTGAAGTTAATCCAAGAGCTAGTCGAACAGTTCCTTTTGTATCAAAAGCAAAAGGTCTTCCTCTAGCTAAAATTGCATCAAGAGTGATGGCTGGTGAAAAATTATCTAAGTTTAATTTAAAAGACAAATCTAAAGGTATGTACGCAGTTAAAGAAGCTGTATTTCCATTTAATAAATTTCCAAATAGTGACTTATTGTTAGGACCTGAGATGAAATCTACTGGAGAAGTTATGGGATTTGATAAAAATTTTGGAATGGCTTTTGCCAAAAGTCAGATCGCGGCAGCTAACTCATTACCTAAGCAAGGATTAGCTTTTATATCTCTCAAAGATAGTCACAAAGATGAGGGAATTGATTTAGCAAAACAACTTCTTAAACTTAAGTTTACATTATGTGCTACTAGAGGAACTGCAGAATATATTCGAAAATATGGGATGAAATGTAAAATTATTAATAAGGTAAGCACTGGTTCGCCTCACATAGTAGATGTTTTAGACTCTAAAAAAATTGCATTAGTAATAAATACTGGAGGTGGAAATAGTGAACATAGATTAAGCGATGCAATAGCTTTAAGAAGAGCAACGCTTAAGAATAAAGTTCCTTATTGTACTAATATGTCAACTGCTCAAGCTTGTATAGAAGCAATTAGATCTTTAAAAACAAAAAAAATGGAGGTTAATTCCCTGCAAGATATTTAAGTAATTTCTAAACATCAACAATCATTGTATCTTTAGATCCTCCACCTTGTGAACTATTTACAATTGTGCTCCCTTTCCTTAATGCAACTCTTGTTAAACCGCCAGATGTTACGTAAGTAGATTTTCCACTTAACACAAAAGGTCTTAAATCAACATGTCTTGGCTCTATATTGCTGTCAGTAATTGTAGGAAGAGTAGATAAAATTTCTAAAGGCTGAGCAATAAATTCTCTAGGTTTACTTTTTATTTTTTGAATCATTTCATCTTTTTCTTTTTTTGATGCTCTTGCACCAATTAAAATACCATATCCCCCAGACGCATTAGCTGGTTTAACAACTAATTTTGAAATGTTTTCAATAACATAATCTCTATCTTTTTTCTCATGACATAAAAAAGTTTCAACTTGATTTATTTTGGGTTGCTCACCTAGATAATAAACAATCATTTTATTTACATAAGAGTAAATAGCTTTATCATCTGCTATGCCTGTTCCAATTCCGTTTACTATTCCTACGTTTGCTTTTTTCCAACACTTAAAAAGTCCAGGAACTCCAATAAGTGATTCTTTGTAGAATACTTTGGGATCTAAAAAGTTATCATCCAATCTTCTATATATACAATCTACTTTAAGTTTACCTTTAACAGTTTTCATGTATACAGTATCATTTTCCACGAACAAATCTTTACCTTCAACAAGAGCTATTCCCATTTGTTCAGCTAAAAAAGAATGTTCAAAATAAGCAGAATTATAAATGCCAGGAGTAAGTACTACCATGTGAGGATTTTCAGTTCTTTTAGGTATACATTCCTCCATGCAGTGGTACAGTTTATTTGCATATTGATGTATTGAAGAGACTTTATATCTCGTAAATAACTCTGGAAAAACATCCCTCATCACCATACGATTTTCAAGCATATAAGATACACCTGACGGAACTCTCAAATTATCTTCCAAAACCAAGTATTCACCATTTATATTTCTAATAAGATCAATTCCAGAAATGTTTGACCAAGCTTTATACTTTGGAGAAAAACCATCACATTCTTTGATATAATATGGCGAGTTAAAAACTAATTCCTTAGGAACTATATTATCCTTAAAAATTTTTTTTTTATTATAAACATCATCGATAAATAAATTAAGTGCTTTTACTCTTTGTGCCAACCCTTTTGAAATTTTGTTCCATACAGATTTAGGAATTATTCTGGGAATTATATCTAAAGGCCATTTTTTTTCTTCTGCTCTGTTGTTGGCTGCATAGACTCTAAAATTAATTCCTCTTGCACTAATTGTACTTTGGCAATTTTTTTCAATTTCTTGTAATTTTTTTTTTCCATTCCTCTCTAAAATACCAGAAATAATTTTAGCATGTTTTCTTATTTTACTATCATCAGATATATAACCGTCATAAGAGGACTTTGAGTCATAATTTTTCCAGAACTGAGTAACCATAATAACTAATATTTTAATAAATATACAAAATAGACAAATGCGAAGAATGAATGACAGTTATGCTAAAAATAGTTTGTAAAAATGTTTATTTTTAAATATCAATTACACCTATGACATATTGTATAGGTATTAAAACTAACGAAGGTCTTGTTTTTGCGTCAGACTCAAGAACCAATGCGGGTCTTGATAATGTAAATATATATTCAAAAATGATGACCCATGATGTTGGTGACAGAACTATTGTAATAGTAACTTCAGGAAATTTAGGTACTTCGCAAGCAGTTTACAAATCAATTGAGAAAGATTTAAAAAGCTCAACCGGGATAATGAACTTAAACACTTGCTCTGATTTCGAACAAATAGCTTCTTACATTGGTTCACTTAATATTGAGCACTCCTCACCTCAAGGAATTAATACAGATAATGTCTTACTAGGTTCAACATTTATAGTTGGAGGACAAATCAAAGGTCAGCAACACGAACTCTATTTAATATATCCACAAGGAAATTATATAAGACCTGCAGATAGCAAACCTTATCTTGTAATTGGAGAAGTAAAATATGGTAAACCAATATTAGATCGGGTAATCAAACCAAACGTATCTATTGGGGACGCATCACGTTGCGCATTAATTTCGATGGACTCAACATTAAAAAGTGATTTAACAGTAGGCCCACCAATAGATTTTGCTGTGCACAAAAAAGATGCTGAAAGATTGGCTTCACTTGAATGTTTAAATCTTTCTGACGAAACTTATTCCCGAGTTTGTAACCAGTGGTCAGAAGGAATATTTAAAGTTTTCGACTCATTTCCAAGATTTGATTGGGAAAAATAAAATTATTTAACTTTCCAATCGGTTTCAAAGGTAACATAATTTACTTGAATACATCTTCTTTCTTTAACAATTTTTTTTTTTTCCATACCATGCCAGGTATTTGGTCCACTTGTAAAAAGATAACCATAATTATGTTTGTAAGGAAGTGTCTTAACTTTCTCTAATTTTTCATTGTAAAAATCAGTTCCTAAATCTTCAGATTCATTTGTATTATTAACAAATATTAAGCCTGACATAAGTTTTTCTTTTATATCGCAATGAGGTTTTAACCAAAAACCCTCTCTATCACATATAACCTCAACTCTAACATAAGAATTTGATAAATCTTTATTTATCATTTTAGAAATTGTTTCGTATGTTTCTTTAGATTGAAGTTCGTTTATAAATTTTACTAAATTTGGAAATTGTGATGCATTTTCTTTATTAATAAAACATCTAAACTTTATTGCTTGTCCACCTGAAGCTATACCTTGTCGAAATTCTGCAGCTCCACCATCTATTGCTCTTGTTCCATCATAATTAAGATTATGTTTACTAACATCAGGAATGTCAGCTTTAACTATTTCATCAATTGCTCCTTCTGACAGAGCATCACTATACTCCCAGTGATTAAAAGGGAAATTATGTTCTTTTGAATTATTTTTAATTGAATTTAAAAATGACATTATGATTGAATTTTTTCTTTAATAATTTTTGCTACTCTATTCGTTTCATCTAATTTTTGATAGTTCCAATTTTCAATTTCTTCACCTAAGTTTCTAGTAATATTTAATTTTCTAAATAAATTTCTAAAATTCTGAAATCTGACGTCTTTTCTTTTTGGTAAAATATTAGCAACATAAATTGGTTTTCCAGTTAAAGCAGCTTCAGATATCATTGAGCTAGAGTCACATGTAACAACTATATTTTCCGAAATTGCTAAAGCTGAAAGATAAGCTTTTTTATCAACATTCATAATCACAGTGTGATTTTCTCCAAAAAACTCTTTTGCATAATGTATAGTATTTAATGGTGTTCTCATTGAAGGTATCACCACAAGTTGAAAATCATGTTTTTTCAATAGTTTGTAAAAAATTGAAAATATATGCTTCATATTTTTTGTTGAGTAGTCATAATATTTTGTAGGACCACCCATTATCAAACACCAAACTTTTCTATTATCCTGTTTGATATATGAATTTAAATAACTTCTATTTTCTTCAATTTCATTTTCCGTCAAATAGTGAATTGCACCTTTTGTTTTAATTACATTTGCACCACTTATCCCATCATGTTCGGGAGCAACAATAAAATCAAAATGATTAAAATCCACCTTTGGATCTTGAATATGAATATTTAAAACTTTTTTTTTTGAAATACTTTTTAAGTGGATTGAGGGAATCACACTTTTTCTTCCACATGAAATAATTACATCAAAATCAGAATCGTTTATTTTTTTATAAACCTTTTGTGATACTGGTGTTAATTTTGGGGGAACAATTTTCCAAAAATTATTTAGTTCAACCTTATGGTGTGTAAAATCAATATCTAAGGCTTTTGCTAAACCTTCTACCTGGCTTATCATGCCATGCATTCCTTGAGTTAATAATAAACCTTTTAATTTAGACATTAATCACTATATAGCTTTCATATGAGTCAAAATCCAACTAAACACACAAAAGTGTTAATAATTGGATCAGGTCCAGCTGGATACACTGCAGCAGTTTATGCTGCTCGAGCAATGTTAAATCCTATTTTAGTTTATGGATCTGAGCCAGGAGGACAATTAACAACAACTACTGATGTTGAAAATTTTCCAGGATTTGCTGAAGTTATTCAAGGTCCTTGGTTGATGGATCAAATGAAAGAACAAGCAAAAGCAGTTGGAACTGAAATGATTGAAGACCATATTGGATCTGTAAATTTAAAAAGTTCACCATTTGAAGCAATCGGTGATAGTGGTCAGAAATATACTGCTGATAGCATTATTATCTCTACTGGAGCTCAAGCAAGATGGTTAAATATAAAATCAGAACAGGAATTTAGAGGATTTGGAGTTTCTGCTTGTGCAACTTGTGACGGTTTCTTTTTTAAAAATAAAGAAGTTGCTGTAGTTGGAGGAGGTAATGCAGCGGTAGAAGAAGCTATGTTCCTTACAAAGTTTGCATCCAAAGTTAAATTAATTCATAGAAGAGATAATTTGAGAGCTGAAAAAATGCTTCAAAAAAAATTAATGGAAAATAAAAAAATTGAAATAATTTGGGACTCTGTAGTTGAAGATGTGTTAGGTGATAAAGATCCTAAAAATGTCAAAGGAATAAAGATTAAAAATGTTAAAACAAATAAAATACAAGAATTGAAACTTGATGGCGTATTCATTGCTATTGGTCATGATCCAGCTACTCAACTTTTTAAAGATCAATTAAAAATGGATAATGAGGGATATTTGATTACCAAACCTGACTCAACAGAAACTAATGTTCCTGGTGTTTATGCAGCTGGAGATGTAAAAGACAAAACATTTAGGCAAGCTGTAACCGCTGCAGGTATGGGATGTATGGCTGCACTTGAAGCAGAAAAATTTTTATCTCACTAAAAAATGAAATTAAATTGGATTATTTTTGTAACTGGATGGATGTCATTCAGAGCAGTTGGGTCAGGTTTGTTTTTGTTTTGGATTTTTACCGAAAATGAACGTTCGGCACCATCCGAATGGATAATTCCTTTTGTGGGTGATTTTTTTATTGGAATAACTGCTTTATTTTTAGTTTACCACATTTTAAAAAAACCAAGCACTATACTATGGGGTCTTTTGCTGTCTTGGAATGTGATTGGTTTGTTAGATTTAATTGGGGCAATAAATGTAAGTTTTGCTGCTCCTTATGGACCTATACCAGAAATAGGATTTAATGAATTGGTTGTAAGATTTATTTTAAGTTTGAATACTTTATTTCAGATTTCTTGTATTTACTTATTGTTTCAAAAAGACATAAAAGAATATTTTAAATTTTAAAAATTAATTATTACTAATTTCAACTATTTCATTAGACTCGAATACTTGTTGTCTAAAGTCACCATTAGAAATTTTAATCATTGCTTTTGCAACTTTTTCAGATTGAATTGGTTTCATTTTTTTTAATGGTCCTAAAAATAAAGGTGATAATAATTTAAATATAAAAATACCTAATTTCTCTCCTAATCTTTTTTCTTTTCTATCTCCAATTAAAAAAGAGGGTCTCATTATTCCAAGTTTATTAAAACTCAATCTTTTTAATTCTTCCTCTACTAATCCTTTAAATTTTAAATAATCTCCTGAACTATTAGGATCTGCATAGCCTGAAGAAACAAAAACGAATGAATTTACTGAGTTAGATTTTGTTATCTGTGCGATTTGTTTTGGTAAATCAAGTTCAACTCTTCTATATTCATCTTTATCAGGTGAATTTTGCTTTGTAGTACCAATGCAAAAATAACAGTGGTCACCTGTCATCTCTTCTTTATGCTTTTCTATATTATTAAAATCAGTTTTAACAATCTCAACTTTAAGGTCGTTAATGATGATTTCTGAACGTACAAAAAGTTTAATTTTATTATAGTTCTCATTTTTTATTAATTGATCAAGAAGATGACCACCAACTAAACCAGTTGAACCAAAGACTAAGGCTGTTTTCATTAATTTAAGGATTTACAAAAACTAGATATTTTATCCATTGCTTTATTAAGATTATCCATTGATGTTGCATAAGAAATTCTGAAAAAACCTTCTAAACCGAATGCAGAACCCTGGACTACAGCAATTCCACTATTCTCTAATAATGATTGAACAAAATCAGTATCAGATTTAATTTCATTTCCATTTGGATCTTTTTTACCCATTAAACCTTTGCAACTTGGGAAAACATAAAATGCTCCATCTGGATTGAGGCATTCAATTCCATCTATTGCATTTAAAGCATTAACCACAAAATCTCTTCTCTCCTGAAACGAGTTTGCTCTTTCCTTAATAAAGTCTTGTGTTCCGCTTAGTGCCTCAACTGCAGCTGCTTGACTAATAGAGGAAGGATTAGTTGTTGATTGTGATTGAATTTTAGCAATAGCTTTAACAATATCTTTTGGGCCAGCCGCATACCCTATTCTCCAGCCTGTCATTGAGTAAGCTTTACTTACACCATTCATTGTAAGCACCCTATCTTTTAAACTATTAATTTGAGCAATTGTAAAAAATTTAAAACCCTCATAAGTCACGTGCTCATAAATATCATCGCTCAAAATATACACATGATTATGTTTTTCTAAGATAGCTGCAATTGCTTTGATATCTTGCTCTGAATAACATGCTCCAGTTGGGTTTGAAGGAGAATTAAGAATAATCCATTTAGTTTTTGGAGTTATAAATTTTTCAAGATCAATTGGATTTATTTTAAAACCTTGTTTTTCATCACATTCCATTATCACTGGTTTTCCTCCAGCTAATAAAACCATATCGGGATAAGAAACCCAATAAGGAGCAGGAACTATAACTTCATCGCCTTCGTTTAATGTAGCCATCATTGCATTATAAATTACATGCTTACCACCAGCACCAACTGTAATTTGATCGGTTGTATAATCTAAATTATTTTCTTTTTTAAACTTTTCTACAATCGCTTTTTTCAATGCTGGAGTACCATCTACTGCAGTGTATTTTGTATCACCATCTTTAATAGCTTTTATAGCTGCTTGCTTAATGTTATCTGGAGTATCAAAATCTGGTTCCCCTGCACCTAATCCAATAACATCTTTTCCAGCAGCTTTTAATTCTCTTGCTTTTTGAGTAACAGCAATAGTAGGTGATGGTTTAATCTTCTTTAAACTGTCTGATATTATGCTCATTGAAATATAAATAAATTCTACTACGTTGTTTAATATATGGAAAATACTTATCAAGATTTAATTACAGATATTCAGAGTAAAAATCCTAAAATAAGTGGAAAACTTGAGGGTGGAAAAAAATTCAAAATTAAATCTGATTTTAAACCTGCTGGTGATCAGCCTGAGGCCATAAAAAAATTAGTGAATGGTGCTAACAAAGATCAATTTAATCAAGTTTTACTTGGTGTAACAGGATCTGGAAAAACTTTTACCATGGCTAAAGTTATTGAAGCTACCAATAGACCTGCCTTGATTTTAGCTCCAAATAAAACTCTTGCCGCTCAACTTTATGGGGAAATGAAAACCTTTTTTCCTGACAATGCTGTTGAGTATTTCGTTTCATACTATGACTATTACACTCCTGAGGCTTATGTCCCAAGATCAGATACCTATATTGAGAAAGAGGCCTCTATTAATGAACAAATTGATAGGATGAGACACTCTGCAACAAGATCTCTATTAGAAAGAGATGATGTATTAATTGTTGCAAGTGTTTCTTGTATTTATGGTCTTGGATCTGTTGAAGCATATAGCAAAATGACTTTAACACTCCAAAAAAATTATGATTATAATAGAGAAGAAATAATCAAGTCTTTAGTCGCTCTCCAATACAAACGTAATGATCAAAATTTTTATAGAGGTACATTTAGAGCAAGAGGAGAATACTTGGAAATTTTTCCATCACACTTAGAGGATAGAGCTTGGAGATTGTGTTTGTTTGGTGATAAACTTGAACAGATAGAAGAATTTGATCCTTTAACAGGTGATAAAGTAAGAGAATTAAGTTTGGTAAAAGTTTATGCCAATAGTCACTACATCACTCCAAAACCTACAATTGAGCAAGCAGTAATTAATATAAAAAAAGAATTAGAAGTTACTTTAAAAAAACACCGTGCTGAAAATAAATTATTAGAGGCACAAAGATTAGAAGAAAGAACTAAATTTGATCTTGAAATGATTGAAGCAACTGGTTCATGTGCTGGTATTGAAAACTATTCAAGATTTTTGTCAGGAAGAAAACCAGGCGAACCCCCTCCTACTCTTTTTGAATACTTTCCTGATAATACTTTAATATTTGTAGATGAATGCCACGTTACAGTTCCTCAACTTAATGGAATGTATAAAGGAGATAGATCAAGAAAAAGTACCTTAGCAGAATATGGATTTAGACTTCCTTCGTGTATGGATAATAGACCATTAAAATTTGAAGAATGGGATTTAATGAGAACTCAGACTGTTTTTGTTTCAGCAACTCCAGGTCCGTGGGAATTAGAACAAACAAAAGGTGATTTTATAGATCAGGTAATTAGACCAACAGGATTAATTGATCCACCTGTAGAAATACGTCCAGCAAAAAATCAGGTCGATGATTTAATGCATGAATGTAAAAAAGTAATTGAAAATAATCATAGAGTATTAGTAACCACACTAACTAAAAAAATGGCTGAGGATTTAACTGAATATCTTCATGAGAATGGGGTCAAAGTAAGATACCTGCACTCAGATATTGATACCTTAGAAAGAATTGAAATCATGCGAGATTTAAGAATGGGTGTATTTGATGTTTTAGTTGGTATTAACCTTTTAAGAGAAGGATTAGATATTCCAGAGTGTGCGTTGGTTGGAATTTTAGATGCTGATAAAGAAGGATTTCTTAGATCTGAAACATCTTTAATTCAAACAATAGGAAGAGCAGCAAGAAACGTTGACGGTAAAGTCATTTTATACGCTGACAAAGAAACAAAGAGTATAAAAAAAGCAATTACTGAAACTGATAGAAGAAGAAAAATTCAATTAGCTTACAATAAGAAACACAAAATAGATGCAAAGTCGGTAAAAAAAGATATCAGTGATATTCTAGAAAGTGTTTATGAAAAAGACTACGTCAAAATAAGCGAGGGCTCAAATATTGGTGGAAATCTTAAAAAACATCTCAAAGGCTTAGATAAAAAAATGAAAGAGGCAGCATCTAATTTAGAGTTTGAAGAAGCTGCTAAAATACGAGATGAAATAAGAAAATTGGAGAGCACTGAATTAGAAATTACATTAAATCCAAAAATAAGGCAGTATGATGTAAAAAATAAGCTTTATCCAAAAGGTAGATCAACTATGGGCATGCCAGGCACTAAAGTCACAAAAAAAAGAGATAAGAAATGGAAGCACGGAAAATAATTATTACAGGTGGAGCAACAAGAATTGGTGCTGCGATTGCAAAAAAATTATCTGGCCCTAATAAAGAAATTCTCATTCATTTCAATAAGTCAAAATTAAAAGCTGAGAAGTTAAAAAAAGAACTATCAAATGATGGTACTAGAGTTTACTTAGTTAAAGGTGATTTGAGTAAAGAAAATGATGTAAATAAAATTGTAAAATATGCAAAATCAAAACTTAAATATTTTGATTGTCTAATTAATAACGCTTCTTTATTTGAAAATGATAAATTAGAAAACTTTTCAACAGATAGTTGGGGGCAACACTTAAGAACAAATTTAAGGACACCTGCATTATTATCAAAAGAATTTGCAAAAAATGTTAAAGGAAAAAATAACAATATAATTAATATTATTGATCAAAGAGTATTTAAACTAACTCCATATTTTTTTTCTTACACAATTAGTAAAACTGGACTTTATACTTTAACTAAAACTAGTGCTATGAGTTTGGCTCCAAAGATTAGAGTAAACGGTATAGCACCTGGTCCAACTATTAAAAATCAAAGACAATCTGAAAAACATTTTAGAAAACAATACTTGGCAACCCCTTTAAAAAGACAAGTTGATGTAGAACAAATATGTAATGCTGTTGACTTTTTTATTAAAAATATATCTATTACTGGTCAAGTTTTGGCTATTGATAGTGGTCAAAATCTTAACTGGCAAACACCAGATGTAATGGGCAAAGAATGAAAAAAAATAATTTGAAAATTGTCAAAATAGATAAAAATAAAAGCCTATTTAATTATGAGAAAAAAATCCTAATTAATGAATTAATTTTAGATTTAAAACTCGGTTATTACGATTTTGAAAAAGAAAAACAACAGAAAGTTAAATTTAGTCTTGAGATAGATTATGAGGACAAAAAACCTTCAAGTGATAAAGATATAAAATCCATTGTTAATTATGGAACCATTGTTAAATTAATAACAAAACTTGTAAAAAAGAAACATTATAATTTCTTAGAAACTTTAGCAGAAGCTGTTTTTGACGAACTATTTAAAGACAAAAGGATTGCTAAAATAATGTTAAAAATTGAAAAATTAGAAATCTTAAAACAGTGTTCATCTGTTGGTATTCAAATTACCAAAAAGAGAAGCCATGATAAGCTCTGAAATAGGAAAAGAAGTAATTAAAAAAGAGCTACCTCTAGTACCAAAACTTCCAGGCGTATACAGGATGCTTAATGAAAAAAATGAAATTCTTTATGTAGGTAAAGCCAAAAATTTACCAAATAGATTAAAGAGCTATGTTGCAGAAAAAAATCACATAATTAGAACTGAAAGAATGTTATCTCAAACAAGAAAATTAGAGATAACAACAACATCTAATGAAAGCGAAGCTTTGCTACTAGAAGCAAATTTAATTAAAAAACATAAACCAAAGTTTAATATCCTATTACGTGATGATAAGTCATTTCCATTTATATTTATTGGTAATAAAGATAAATGGCCTCAAATAAAAAGACATAGAGGAAAAAAAACAAAAGAAGGTTTTTACTTTGGACCCTTTGCCTCTGCTGGTTCAGCTAATTGGACAATCAAAATGATTCAAAAAATTTTTCATTTAAGAGTTTGTGATGACACTGTTTTCAAAAATAGAGAAAGACCGTGTATATTATATCAAATAAAAAGATGTTCTGGACCTTGTGTAGGCTATGTAAAAAAAGAGGAATACAATCAAACAGTAGAGGATGCTATTGAATTTGTTTCGGGAAAATCTAGGAAAATTCAAAAAAATCTTTCTAATCAAATGGAAAAAGCAAGTGAGAATCTTGATTTTGAAAAAGCTGTAATTTTAAGAGATAGAATCAAAGCATTAAATATAATTCAATCCTCACAGAGAATTAATGAAGCAAACTTAGTTGAGGCAGATGTTATTGCTGGTTACAAAGAATCTGGAAAAACCTGTATTCAAGTATTTTTTTATAGATCAAAACAAAATTGGGGTAATCAAGCTTTTTTTCCAAAACACGACCCCGATGAAGAGTTTAGTGAAATTCTGAATTCATTCATTTCTCAATTTTATGAAAACAAAAGTGTTCCTTCGTCAGTTATTCTTTCAGAAGAAATAAAAGAAAAAGCTCTAATTGAAAAAACATTGACACAAAAAGAAGGTAAACAAATAAATATTTCAGTTGCAAAAAAAGGATCAAAACTAAAAGTAATTAATCAAGCAATTAAAAACGCAAAGGATAGCCTAAATAGAAAACTTTATGAAAGTCAGAATAATAAAGAATTGTTCGATGCAGTAGCTAAAAAATTTAATTTAGAAAGCAATATAAATTTAATCGAGGTTTATGATAATAGTCATATTCAAGGTACAAATAGTGTTGGCGCTTTAATTGCCTACGGTGATGAAGGGTTTATCAAAAAAAGATATAGAAAATTTAATATTAAGCATAAAAAAAATGAGCAAGATGATTATGGAATGATGAAAGAGGTATTAAATAGAAGGTTCAAAAGAGCAGTTCAAGAAAAAGATAATTACCTTGCTTTTCCTGATTTGGTTCTAGTAGACGGGGGGAAAGGTCAATATTCAGTTGCTAGAGAGAGCCTTAACGAACTAGGACTTCACGACATTCCAATTATAGCGATAGCAAAAGGTAAATTTAGAAATAGTGGAAATGAAACTTTTTTTCACAATGGCAAAGAATATAAATTCACTAGAAATGACCCCACCCTATTTTTTCTTCAAAGAATAAGAGATGAATCACATAGATTTGCTATAAGCGCTCATAGAGCAAAGAGAAAAAAAGGTATAAGCAAATCTCTGTTAGATCAAATAGAGGGGATTGGGGCTATAAGAAAAAGAGCTTTATTGAACCATTTTGGATCTGCAAGATCGGTTGAATCAGCAAGCTTAGATGAAATAAAATCTGTAGAAGGTGTTGAAGAAAAAGTAGCAAAAAAGATATATAACTTTTTTCACGAATAATTATGCTAAAAAAAATTCCAAACATATTAACGATAGGGCGAATAATAATTGTTCCTTTTTTTGTTTTAGCTTTTTATCTTCCAGGATTTTATGGTGATCTTACTGCTTTAATATTATTTATTATTGCATCATTTACAGACTTTTTAGATGGTATGTTGGCCAGAATGTTTGGGGTAGAGTCAAAACTGGGTGAATTATTAGATCCTATAGCTGATAAAATAATTGTTGCTACAGCATTAATACTTCTGGTTATGGATGGAACAATCAGAAATTACGAGGTAATTGCAGCAATAATAATTCTTACAAGAGAAATTTTAATTTCAGGTTTGAGAGAATTTTTAGCAAAGGGAAAAATAAAACTTCCTGTTTCAAACCTTGCTAAACTTAAAACAGTATTACAAATGGTATCGATAGCTCTTTTATTATCTGGAGATACTGGAAATAAAATAATTAATTTCCAAGATTATAATGCTCAAACTATAGGTATAATTCTTTTGTGGTTATCGGCTGCTTTAACACTTTTTACTGCATATGATTATATGCGAAAAGGTATTGATCATGCTATGTCTGAAGATAGTAAAGACTAGGCTGCTTTTTTCTTCCTAACCAATACCTGATAACTTTCATTTAAGTCAATAATAGTATCACAAACTTTAAATTGATTTTCAGCAATACAAGATACTGGTGTTACTTCTGCTGCTGTTCCAGTTAAAAAACATCCAACAAAATTAGGTAATTCAGTTGGACTAATTTTTCTTTCATGTACTTTTATATTTTTTGATTTCGCAATTCCAATTACAGTTCTTCTTGTAATACCATCTAAAAAAGAATCTGGTATTGGAGTGTGGATTTCCCCATTTTTATCTTTGAAAAAAATATTTGCTCCAGTTGCTTCAGCAATATTCCCTTCGTGATCAAGCATTAAAGAATCTGTATATCCTTGCTTTTCTGCCTCATGTTTTGAGAGTGTACAAATCATGTAAAGACCTGACGCCTTTGTATCCCACGGTATTGTATTAGGTGCTGGTCTTCTCCAATTTGAAATATTTAATCTTATTCCTTCTACTTTAAGTTTAGGATCAAAATATGATCCCCATTCCCATGTTGCAATCGCAACATGTATTTTTGTTTGTTGCGCAGAAATAGCCATCATCTCACTACCTCTCCAAGCAACAGGTCTTACATAACCATTTTCTACTTTTTGAGTTGCAATAATTTTATTTGACGCATTATTGATTTCTTCTTCTGTATATGGAATTTCAAAACCCATTCTTTTAGCAGAATGAAAAAATCTAGCTGTGTGCTCTTCTAATTTGAAAATTGAACCATCATAAACTCTCTCACCTTCAAATACACAACTAGCATAATGCATACCATGGCTTAAAACATGCAGTTTAACATCAGCCCAATCAACTAATTCGTTGTTGTACCATATTTTTCCAGATCTCTTGTCGTAAGGTATCATGTGTGAAAATTTTTTAATTTATAACTGAAAAATATCTTTGTATCTTTAATATGTCAATATAACTTACCTATTATGAAAGAACTTTTATATTTAAAAGATGACCAGCTTAAAGATCTTATTGAAAAACTATTTGTAAGCTACAGAGAAACCTTTTCTGACTCTAAAAAAATATTAGATAGATATTCAATTGGTTTAGCACACCATAAAGTAATTCATTTACTGTCAATGTATGAAGGTATCTCAATCTCTGAGCTGCTAAAAAGATTAAAAGTGACAAAACAAAGCTTAAATCGTGTTCTTAAAGATTTAATTAAACTTGAAATCATCATTTTTAAAAAAGATGATCAAGATACGAGGGTAAAGCATGTTTTTCTCAATGATAAAGGTAAAAAGATTTTTAATGAAATTTTCAATTTACAAAAAAAGAGAATTTATAATGCTTTGCTAAATTCAAGTTCTGAAGAAGTAATAAATTTTGATAATGTAATAAGTAAGATAATTAATGGATAGGTTTATCGCACATATACTAGTGGTTGATGATGATGATGGAATTAGATCTCTTGTAAAAAAGTATTTAAATGAAAATAAATTCTTAGTCACAACTGCAGAAAATGCAGAAAATGCATTAGAGAAAATAAAAATAATTAAGTTTGATTTAATAGTTTTGGATATCATGATGCCTGGTAAAAGTGGGCTTGAATTTTTAAAAGAAAATAAAAAAAAATTAGATACGCCAGTTATACTTCTCACTGCCAAAGGTGAAGCGAGTGAAAGGGTTGAAGGGTTAGAGATTGGTGCTGATGATTATTTACCAAAACCATTTGAACCAAAAGAATTAATTCTAAGAATACAAAACATATTAAATAAAACTATTAAAACAGATCAGAAAAGAGTTATAGAATTTGAAAATGTGAAAATTGATTTGAACAAACTTTTAATATTTAAAAGTGATAAAGAATTTAAGATTAATGCAACGGAAAAAACGATTTTAGAAAAAATGATTAATAACCCTGGCAAAACATTTTCTAGGGAAGATATTGGTCAATTAATTAATCTAGATAAAGAAAGATCAATAGATGTTATTATTACTCGGCTTAGAAAAAAGATTGAAATTGATCCAAAAAATCCAAAATTTTTACAGACAATAAGAGGTGCAGGATATGTTCTCTGGATTGAGTAATTACTTAAAAGAAATATTACCAAAAAGATTATTTTATAGAGCGCTTCTTATAGTTGCTATTCCAGTTTTAGTTTTGCAACTAGTAATTACTATTGTTTTTTTTGATAGCCTATGGATCAAAACAAATAAAGGTATGACAAGAACTTTAGTAAATGAAATTAGTACATTTGTTGAAGCTTATGGAAGTGAGAAAGAAAATAAACAAGAGTTGCTAGATCTTTTTTCTATATTTTTGGATTTAAATATTGAATTTACCAATAACGAAAAATTAAAGAATACAGATAATGAAAGATGGTTTAGCCCTATAGATAGAACTTTAAGAAGAGAGCTAAAATCTAAATTTGGATTAGATAAATACTGGTTTGATACAACAAGTTATAAAGAATTAATTGATTTAAGAATTAAATATGAAGATGGTTATTTTAAATTTTTAGTACCTAAAGATAGAGTTGCAAGTTCTTCAGCAAGAATATTTGCACTTTGGATCACGGTACCTGCAATTATAATGGTGATCATTTCTCTAATATTTTTAAAAAATCAAACTAGACCAATCACAAATCTAGCTCGTGCAGCTGAAAGGTTTGGTAAAGGAGAAAATATTGAAGAGTTCAAACCCTCTGGAGCCCTTGAAATAAGACAAGCAGGACATGAATTTGATAAAATGAGAAAGAGAATTGAAAGACATATAAATCAAAGAACAGAAATGTTATCTGGAATAAGTCATGATTTAAGAACACCATTAACAAGGATGAAACTACAATTAGCTTTTATAAAAGATAGAGAAACTGTTAATAAATTAACTGAAGACATCAATGAAATGGAGAAAATGTTAAACGAATATTTGCAATTTACCAGCTCATCTTATGTTGAAAAAGATGAAATGTTTAATCTATCTGAATTAATTTCAGAAGTTATTGAAAAATATAATAATGAAAATATTTCACAAAACTTAACACCAAGAATTTACTTTAATGGCAGGAAAAATTTAATTAATAGATGTCTAAATAACCTAATTGATAATTCACTAAAATATGCAAATAAAGTTGAAATTGGCTTAAGTAAAAAAAATACAAACTTATTCATTATTATTGATGATGATGGTCCTGGAATACCAAAAAATGAATATGAAAATGTATTTAAACCTTTCTATAAAATAGATAAGGGTCGAGCAGACTCGAAATCAAGTGTTGGTCTTGGTTTATCAATTTCATCAGACATTATCAAATCTCATGGTGGAAATATAATGTTGGAAAAATCAAAAATGGATGGTCTAAGAGTTAAGGTTTTCTTGCCTGTTTAACTTTTTTATTTTTTTTTTCCTCAAGTTTATTGATTTTATTTTCAAGATTCTCAACACGTTTTGAGAGTACTTCAAACTCATCTTTACTTGTAAGTTTCATTTTAAAAACAAACTCATCTCTTTTAGATTTTAAGATATTAAATAATTCAGTAGTTAAGTCTTTTGAAGATACTAGTCCCTGCTCTATTAATTTTGCAAACTTATCAATTATAAATTTAGAATTTTTCATATTTAAGATATACATTATAAGTATTATTAAAAATGTTCATTAATAATTTTGACCCAGTAGCCTTAGAAATATTTTCTTTAGAAATCAGGTGGTATTCTTTAGCTTATATATTTGGAATTATATTAGGCTGGGTACTCGCTAAAAAATTATTTATACAAGACATAGAAGTTAAAAATAAATTTGATGATTATTTAACTTATTTAATTATAGGTATAATTTTAGGAGGAAGACTTGGTTATATTTTTATTTATAATTTAAGTTTTTACATAAATAATCCATTAGATATATTTAAAATATGGCAAGGTGGGATGTCCTTCCATGGTGGTTTAATTGGAGTTATTTTCGCATCTATATTTTTTGCTAAAAAAAATAATCAAAACCCATTCTTGTATATGGATGTTGTCGCTTTAGTAGCTCCAGTCGGATTATTTTTTGGACGAATAGCAAACTTTATAAATTCAGAGTTATATGGAACTATAACTAATGTACCCTGGGCAGTAACATTTGTTCAAGTAGATAATATTCCTAGGCATCCATCGCAATTGTATGAAGCACTATTAGAAGGTTTATTTTTATTTTTATTATTAATTTATTTTAAAAATAAATTTTTAAACAAACCTGGTGTGATTTCAGGATTATTTTTAATAATTTACTCAATTTTCAGATTTATTATTGAATTTTATAGAGTACCAGATGAACAGCTTGGTTATATACTTTTAAACTTAACGATGGGGCAAGTAGTAAGTTTAATATTTATAATATCAGGAGTAATCTTATTTTATTTAAAATATGAAGCTCGCTAAAACAAATAATTTACCATTAGATCAATTTATAAATTTTGCTCTTTATGACAAGGACAAAGGTTTTTATATGAAAAAAAATCCTTTTGGTGAAGATGGGGATTTTATTACTGCTCCCAATATCACAAGATTATTTTCAGAGATTATTGCAATTTGGACAATTACTTTTTGGAAAAGCATTGGCTCTCCGAAAAAATTTAATTTGCTAGAACTGGGAGCTGGAAATGGTGAAATGATAAAGGTCATAGATGAGACGCTTATAAATTTTCCCGAGTGTTACAATGCCTGTAGTTTTGTAATTCATGAAAAAAGTCGTTTTTTATTAAATGAACAAAAAAAAAATTTAAACTCTAAAAAATTTTCATGGTTAAAAAAAATTGAAAAAATAAACTCAAACCCAACAATTTTTTTGGCTAATGAATTCTTTGATGCCATACCAATCAAACAATTTTTTAAAAAAAAAGATAGTTGGTTTGAAAGATTTGTGAATTTGAGTGATACAAACAAAGCTGAATTTAAAGAAGAAAAAATTGATATAGAAACAATTGAAAAACATCTTAATTTCGAAATATCAAAAGATCAGAGCGTTATAGAATATTCACCAGATACATTTAAATATTTAAGAACAATTTGTGATTTAATAGAAAAAAATGATGGGGGAATGTTGATTATAGATTATGGTTATGCAGACAGCAAAATGCATGAAACTCTTCAGGCAGTAAATAATCACAAATATTCCAACATTTTAGAAAATATTGGAGACTCTGATATTACCTACAATATAAACTTTCATTCCTTTGAAAAATTTATAAATCAGTTTAAAGAAATTAATTCAATTTTTACAAATCAAAAAAAATTTTTAACAAATATGGGTATTCTTCAAAGAGCAGAAATAATAAGCAAAAATATAGCATTTTCAAAAAAAGCAGATTTATTTTATCGAGTAAGACGTTTAATAGATGAAAATCAAATGGGTGAATTGTTTAAAGTCATGCTTGTAAAAAATAAGAGAAACAATTTTAAGACAGGTTTTCAAAATTGATAAAATCAAAAAAACTTTCGAAAATAAAAATAATTAAACATGGTTTTTTTAATAAAACTGGAGGTAAATCAAAAAAAATTTATAAAAGTTTAAACTGTGGTCCTGGTTCTAAAGATAATCCCTCAGATGTTAAAAAAAATTTACAAATAGTTAAAAAAAAAATAAAAAGCACTGCTAAAAGTATTTTTTTACTTCATCAAATACATAGTAATAAGTTAGTTTATATTAATAAAAAAAATAAATTTAAATCAAAACCAAAAGCAGACGCAGTAATTACAAACCAAAAAAACATACCAATTGGTGTTTTAACTGCTGACTGTGTGCCGATTTTAATCTGTGATGAAAGAATAAAATTAGTTGCAGCAATTCATGCAGGGTGGAAAGGTGCATACAAAGATATAATTAGCAAAGTAATCCAATTTATGATCAAAAAGGGATCTAATACTAAAAATATTACTGCAGCTATCGGACCTGCTATCTCAGCTAAAAATTATGAAGTCAAACAAGATTTTAAAAGAAAATTTATTAAAAAGGATAAAAAAAATAATAAATTTTTTAAAATTAAGTACAAAAAGCTTTATTTTGATTTACCTAAATATGTAAAATCATGTCTTTTAAAGAATAAAATAAAAAATATTGAATCTTTAAATATTGATACCTTTGATATTAATAATAATTTTTTTAGTGCAAGGAGAGCGTTAAGGCTAAATCATGATGATTATGGTAGAAATATTTCAATAATTATGCTTTATTAGGCTCTTTTAATGAAATTATTATCCGGAAATAGCAACAAACCATTAAGCAAAAATATTGCTAAATATTTAAAATCTAAATTAGTCAATTCTAGCATTAGAAATTTTTCTGATGGGGAAATCTATGTGGAAATTAATGAAAATATTAGAGGGAATAGTATTTTTTTAATTCAATCTGTTTCATCTCCTGCAAATGATAACTTGATGGAACTTTTGCTGTGTATTGATGCGCTTAAGAGATCATCAGCAAAAAATATTACCGCTGTTATTCCTTACTTTGGTTATGCCAGACAAGATAGAAAAGTTGCACCAAGAACATCAATATCAGCAAAACTTGTCTCTAATCTAATAACTAAAGCAGGAGCAGATAGAGTTGTTACTGTCGATTTGCACGCAGGACAAATTCAAGGATTTTTTGATATTCCAGTGGATAACTTGTTTGCAACGCCAATCTTTGCAAGACATGTAAAAAAAAAGATAAAAAATAAAAATCTAATTTGTGTTGCACCAGATGTGGGTGGAACTGAACGAGCCAGAGCACTTGGAAAACTTTTAAATGTTGGGTTGGCTATTGTTGATAAAAGAAGACCAAAACCAGGTCAATCTCAAGTAATGAATATTATTGGAGATGTGAAAGGAAAAACTTGTATTCTTGTTGATGATATTATCGATTCAGGTGGAACAATAGTAAATGCAGCTAAAGCTCTTAAAGATCGAGGTGCCAAAGAAGTTTATGTTTATATTACTCACGGGGTACTTAGTGGAGAAGCAGTAAATAAAATTAAAAATTCTGTAATTAAAAATTTAGTAATAACTGACACAATTGATAATATGAACAGAGTTAAAGGTGCTAAAAACATTGAGGTTCTGTCAATTTCAGGGCTTATGGGAGAAGCAATTAAAAGAATATCTAATTCAACCTCAGTATCAGATTTATTCAAATAAATGCCTTGAGTTATTAACTAACTTAAGCTAAAAACCCTTGTTTTTATGAATTCATTAGACGCCAACATCAGAAGTAACAAAACTAAAGGTGAATTAAATTCATTAAGGAATAATGGTAATGTGCCTGCTATAATTTATGGTGGAGAGGCTCAAAACGAGAAAATTTCAATATCTAAAAAAATACTCAAGTCACTAATTGAAAAAGAAAACTTTCTATCAAGCATCATAACTTTAAATGTTGATGGTAAACCTCAAAAAGTACTACCAAGAGAAATAAAATATGACATTATTTCTGATGAACCAATTCATGTAGACTTTCTAAGAATAGTTACAGGAATAAAAGTTAGAATTGAAGTTCCAGTAAAATTTTTAAATCATGAAAAATCTCCTGGTTTGAAAAGAGGTGGAGTTTTAAACATTGTTAGAAGAAAAGTTGAGTTAAAATGTCCAAGCGAAAAAATTCCTGAAAATCTTGTAATAGATCTTGATGGAGTCGATATTGGAGAAAGTTTTAAAATTTCTTCTATAAATCTTGACAGTGAAGTTACTCCTACAATTCAAGGAAGAGATTTCGTAATTGCAACTCTAGCAGCTCCGACTGTTATGAAAGAACCTGAAAAACCTGCAGAAGCTGAGGCAGCTGAGGGAGAAGGTGCTGAAGGAGCAGAAGCGGCAGCAGCCGAAGGTGGAGATAAGCCAGCAGCTGAAGGTGATAAAAAAGAAGGTGAAGATAAAAAACCTGCTGAAGAAAAAAAATAAGTTAATTTAAATTGAATTTTATCCTCCAATATTAATATTTTATGCTTCTACTTGTAGGATTAGGTAATCCAACCCCAGATAGTGAAAACAATAGACACAATATCGGTTTCAAGATTATAGATGCAATAAATAAAAAATTTGGACTTTCAAAACAAAAACCAAAATTCAAGGGACTTCTTACAACTGGTAATGTAGGAGACCAAAAAGTTTATGCAATTAAACCTTTAACATTTATGAATAATTCTGGAATTTGTATTAGAGAATTAATTGAATATTTCAAAATAGATGCTGAGGATGTTATCGTTTTTCATGACGATCTAGATGTAGAATTTGGAAAAATAAAAGCAAAATTTGGTGGCTCTGATGCAGGACATAACGGAATTGCATCAATAGATAAATTTATCGGTAAAGATTATTCAAGAGTGCGAATAGGAATTGGTAAACCAAAAGATAAAATGGAAGTTAGTGATTTTGTTCTTCAAAATTTTGACGAGGATGAAATGCTTGGATTGGAAAAAATTACCAACAACATCACAGATTCTATTTCAATACTTATAGACAAAAAATTAGATTTATTCTCTAGCACTGTAAATAATAAATAATGAGTTTTAAATGTGGAATTGTTGGTTTGCCTAATGTGGGTAAATCTACACTCTTCAATGCTCTAACAAACTCAAGCAAAGCCCAAGCTGCAAATTTTCCATTTTGTACGATAGATCCCAATGTGGGAGTAGTCCCTGTTCCAGATGAAAGATTGAACAAATTATCAGAAGTTTCAAAATCAAAAAAAACAATTAACACAACTATTTCATTTTTAGATATAGCTGGTCTTGTGAAGGGAGCATCTAAAGGCGAAGGATTAGGCAATAAATTTCTGTCCCACATAAGAGAAGTTGATGCAGTTATTCATATGATTAGATGCTTTGACTCAGACGATATTCAAAATGTTAATCCAGACGTTGACCCTATAAGAGATCTTGAGATCATTGAAACTGAGATGATGCTAGCTGACCTAGAATCTATTCAAAAAAGACTTGAAAAAAATAATAAAAAAAATGTGGACGAAGACCAGCTTAAGATTTTAGAGATTGCACTAGACTGCATTAATAATGATAAAGATATATCAATATTAAATTCTCAATTTGATACAAAACAACTTAATCAAAGTGGTCTTTTATCAATAAAACCGAAGATCTTTGTTTGTAATGTAGATGAGCAAAGCGTACAGGATGGAAATAAATATACTAAAGACTTCATCAAAAAATTTGGAAAAGATAACGCCCTGATTGTTTCCGCAGACATAGAAAACCAAATAAATGAATTAGCAGAAGATGAAAAAAAAAATTACATGGATATGATTGGTTTAAAAGAAACAGGTTTAAGTATGTTAATTCAAAAGGGGTATAAAATATTAGAACTTGATACATATTTTACCTCTGGACCTGAAGAAACAAGAGCGTGGACAATACAAAAAAATTGTACTGCTCCTAAAGCTGCAGGAGAAATTCATACAGATTTTGAAAAAGGTTTCATTAGAGCTGAAACTATATCTTATGAGGATTTTGTAGCCAATGATGGATGGGTAAATTCTAAGGCTAACGGAAAAATGAGATTAGAGGGTAAAGACTATATTGTTAAAGATGGAGATGTGTTAAACTTCAGATTCAACACGTGACCAGATTCTTTTCATACTAAAATAAACTAAAACAGTTAAAATAATTAAATAAACAATCGCTTTAAATCCCATCTGATGTCGAGATTCTAAATGAGGTTCAGCTGACCACATTAAGAAGGTCGTTACATCTTTTGACATCTGTTCTACTGTTGCATTTGTTCCGTCACCATACTCTACTAATCCATCTGATAACGGAGCAGCCATTCTAATTTTATTACCATACATATATTTATTGTAGTAAACTCCATCATCTAAAGATACGTTGCTAGGAGCTTCTTCATATCCTTGTAATAAGGAATAGATATAGTCAACTCCACCTCCTCTAGCTTTAACCAAAACAGACATGTCTGGAGGGTATGCACCACCATTTGCCGCTTGGGCAGCTTTTACATTGTCATATGGCATTACAAATTTATCAGATAATTTACCTGGTCTTGTAAACATTTCACCATCTGAATTTGGACCATCAGTTACTTCAAATGAAGCTGCTATAGCTTTAGCTTGAGCTTCAGAGAATTCTGGCCCTCCTGGCTCTGCTAAATTTCTATAACTTAAATACTTCATCGAATGACATGAGGCACATACTTCAGTGTAAACTTGATAACCTCTTTGAAGAGAAGCTCTATCAAATTTTCCAAATACGCCCTTAAAACTCCAGTCAGTTTTTAGATATTCTACTTTTTCAGCAGCAAAAGAATATGAATTTGAAGTAATAATTAAGATTATTAAAGAAAATAATTTAAATAAATTTTTCACCTTACTCTATTTTACTTTCTTTATTTCTAGCAGTAGCTAGATTTGGTGAACCACCTAGAACAGGTTCGGTAATACTTAGAGGCACTGGTAGAGTTTTTTCTTTAAAGCCTAAAACAGGAAGAATAACTAAAAAATGCAAAAAGTAATACGCTGTTGCAACTCGTGCTATCAATAAGTAAAGTCCCTCAGCTGGCATCGCACCCACATAACCAAGTATCAAAACATCAGCAACTAGTATCCAGTAAAATTGTTTATACAAAGGTCTGAATACGGCGGATCTTATTTTTGAAGTATCTAACCAAGGTAAAACCGCTAAGATTAATATTGCAGATAACATAGCAACAACTCCTAGCAATTTATCAGGAACTGATCTTAATATTGCATAAAAAGGTAAGAGATACCATTCAGGAACAATGTGTGCAGGTGTTACCATTGGGTTTGCCTCGATATAATTATCTGCATGACCTAAAATATTTGGTGCATAGAATACAAAGAAAGCAAAAACAATCATGAACATCAGTAAAGCAAAACCATCTTTAATTACAATATAAGGATGGAACGGAACTGTATCCTTTGAGGGTTTTTTAATATCAATCCCAACTGGATTGTTGTTACCAGGAACATGTAAAGCCCATATGTGTAAAACAACTAATCCTAAAATTAAAAATGGAATTAAATAGTGTAAAGTAAAAAATCTAGTTAACGTAGGGTTGTCAACTGAATAACCACCCCATAACCAAGTAACTATTCCCTCACCTACCAGAGGAATAGCACTAAACAAATTTGTAATAACTGTTGCTCCCCAAAAACTCATTTGACCCCATGGCAACACATAACCCATAAACGCAGCCGCCATCATTAATAAATAAATTATTATTCCTAAAATCCATATTATTTCTCTTGGAGATTTATAAGAGCCATAAAACAAAGATCTAAAGATATGAATATAAACAGCTAAGAAAAACATTGAAGCGCCGTTTGCATGAATATATCTAATTAACCATCCATAGTTAACATCACGCATGATGTGCTCTACACTTTCAAAAGCCATATCAGCATGAGCAATATAATGCATTGCAAGAGTTAATCCTGTTACAATTTGAGTGATTAAACAAAAAGTTAAAATTCCACCAAATGTCCACCAGTAGTTTAAATTTTTAGGTGTTGGGTAATCTGTTAAATGATTTGCAAGAGTTAATAGTGGCAATCGATCATTGAACCATTGTCCTACTTTCGATTTTGGTTTGTAATCGTGGTCACTCATTTTTTTCTCTTTTTTCTTTATCCAATTTTAATTGTATTGGCGTTAACAAATTCATATTTAGGCACTTCCATATTCCAAGGTGCTGGTCCTTTTCTAATTCTTCCAGAAGTATCATAATGGGATCCATGGCATGGACAGAACCAACCATTATAGTCACCTTTATCATTTAGAGGTACACATCCAAGGTGAGTACATACACCTAACATAACAAGCCACTCAGGATTTTTTGCTCTATCTTCATCTTTTTCAGGATGAATTAAATCCTCCATTTTCACAGATCTTGCCTCATCTATTTCTTCTTGAGTTCTTCTTCTTATAAATACTGGTTTTCCTCTCCATAAAACAGTCAATGTATTTCCAGGTGTTAATGAACTTACATCAACCTCTGTACTAGCTAGTGCTTTAACAGAAGCATCTGGATTCATCTGATCTATCATTGGCCACACTACTGCAGCGGCACCAACAGCTCCTACAGCTGTGGTAGCTGTAAATAAAAAATCTCTTCTTTTTGTTTTTTTTTCAGACACTTTTAGTAGCTTTAATTATTATCTCTTTTTGATTTAAAATAGTTAATATACGAATTCATATAATATAAAATAATTATTTTACTACTGAAAGAATGACACATAATTCAACAATTTTAGGACCCAAAATAGCTTTGTACGAGCCTGATATACCTCAGAATACTGCTGCAATCATAAGAACCTGTGCTTGTTTGGGTGCTAAATTGGAAATAATTGAACCATGTGGCTTTCTCTTATCAGACAAACGTTTTAAAAGAGTGGTTATGGACTATATGGACTATAGTCAAATAGAGTTCTATCAAAGTTCGGAAAAATTTTTTGAGGCAAAGAAAAAACAGAGAATCGTATTGATGACAACTAAGGGTTCAACAAATTATACTAAATTTAAATTTAAGCCTGACGATACTATTTTGTTTGGTAGAGAAAGTGCTGGGGTACCCGAAAAGGTTCATAAAATTATTAAAAATCGTTTAAAAATACCAATAAATAACCAAGTAAGATCTCTTAATGTTGCATCGTCTGTTGCCATTGTTTTGGCGGAAAGTTTGCGTCAGATAGGATTAATATAAAATGGATATTTCAATCAAAAAAGACTTAGCGAGTAATTGGTTTAAGCTATTACAAAATGCAATATGTGACGACATTTTAAAAATTGAAAAAAATAAATTAAATTTTCAATCAACTTCTTGGAAAAGAAGCAGTAAAAAAGATGAGGGGGGTGGTGAATATAGAATTCTTAAAAATGGAAAAATTTTTGAAAAAGTAGGAGTAAATTTTTCAAAAGTTTATGGAAAATTTCCTAAGCAATTTCAAAAGAATATACCAGGCGCAAATAAAGATCCTAGATTTTGGGCATCAGGAATATCAATAGTTATGCACATGCAAAATCCCCATATTCCTGCAATGCACTTTAATACCAGATTTATTTGTACAACTAAAAATTGGTTTGGTGGAGGTATGGATGTAACCCCAGCAATAAAAGATGAAAAAGAAAAGAAAAACTTTCATAAAATATTAAAAGCAATGTGCGATAGACATAACAAAAATTATTATAAAAAATACAAAAAATGGTGTGATGAATATTTTTATCTTCCTCACAGAAAAGAAGCAAGAGGTATAGGTGGAATCTTTTTTGACTATAAAAATAATAATTTTGAAAATGACTTTAAATTTGTAAGAGATGTTGGTGTTACATTTCAAATGTTATTTAATGAAATAATTAAAAAAAAATTAAAAAGAAAATGGACTTTAAAAGATAAAGAGTTTCAGTATATTAAAAGAGGTCGATACGCAGAATTTAATTTGCTCTATGATAGAGGAACAAAATTTGGGCTACAAACTGGTGGTAATGTTGAAGGAATTTTGATGTCATTACCTCCGATTGCAAAATGGAAATAAAAAAATGGATAAAGAACCAATAACATTAAACGGATTAAATAAACTAAAAGAAGAATTAGTTTTTTTAAAAGAAAAAAAAAGACCTGAAATAGTAGCTGCAATTGCTGAAGCGAGATCCCATGGAGACCTTAAAGAAAATGCTGAATATCATGCAGCTAAAGAAGAACAATCTCATAACGAAGGAAGAATTACAGAAATTAACGATATTATTGCAAGAGCAAATGTTATTGATGTTACAAAACTAAACAATGAAGGAAAAGTAATTTTTGGATCTACAGTTTATTTAGAAGATTTAAATACTGGTGAAAAAATTAATTATAAAATTGTTGGAAGAGATGAGGCAGATTTAAAACAAAAACTGATTTTCTTTCAATCACCAATTGGTAAAGGCTTGATTGGAAAAAATAAAAGTGATTTAGTTGAAATAAATACACCCTCTGGTGTAAAAAATTTTGAAATTAAAGACGTTAAATATATTTAACTTTTAACTATTTGCTGTACTTGCTTATCTGAAATTTGAAATCCATTTTGAACCCAAGTTTCTTCTATTTTTTTTAATTTATTACCTAAAGTTTTACCCTCAGGAATTTGAAATTTAGACATTAGTAGATCAGCCCCTATTGGCAAAGTTGGAATAGTTTTCTCTTTATAATTATCTAATAATTTGATTAGTTTTTTCTCTACTTTGTTTGATTTAAAAATTTTAAAATTAATTATATCGATTACAGCCTGTCGCCCATTAAAATAAAAAAATTTATTCAAATTTTTCTCTGTAAAGCTGTTTAAAGTTATTTTTTCTCTGTAAAAAAGATCTATCAATTTTAATCTTTTCTTATCTTTATTAGATATTTTAAATTTATAAAGAAAATAATCTGTATTATCAGTCCCATCAATCACTAAAAGCGCAATTAAGAATATAAAGTCAATTTTTAAAAAATTCTCTGCAACATAAGAATTTTGTTTTTTAAAATTTTTAATATTCTTTAATTGAGGGAAAATTATTTCTATTAGTTCTAAACTTTCTTTATCTTTAAGTAGTTTTAAAAATCCATTTGAACTAGTTAATTTTTTTAGTTCATCAATTAATCTTTCAGATGATATATTTGAAATTCCATCAATATTTTTTTTTATATTTTTTATTATTTCTGGCTGATGCTTATGATTTGAGTAATTTAAATAAAATCTTAAATACCTCAAAATACGTAAATAATCCTCTTGAATTCTTTTTTCTGCATTACCAATAAAATTAATATAACCCTCCTCCAAATCTTTTTTACCGTTAAATGGATCAAATAAATTACCATCGCCATCTGCATAAATTGAATTGATGGTAAAATCCCTTCTAGAGGCATCTTCCTTCCAATCTAAAGAGAATTCTACTTCAGCATGCCTTCCATCAGTTGAGACGTCTTTCCTTAAAGAAGTAATTTCATATTTATATTCGTCAATTATTGCAGTTATAGTTCCGTGCTCAATTCCTGTTTCGTAATAACTTATTTGTTTGTTTTTAAGAGCCTCACAAATTTCCGGAGGCGTTAAATTTGTTGCGAGGTCAATATCATCAACATTTTCTTTTTTTATCACTTTTCTTACACACCCACCTACATATCTGATTTCACTTTTCTCTGAAAAATTATTAATTGCTTCAAAAATCTTATTTGCGGGTGTTGTTAAAGTAATTTGTTTTAAATTTTGACTGATATAATCAAGATTTTTTGATCGGGAAAAAAATTTATCTAAAAAATTTTTCATAAATGGCTGGGGCGCTAGGATTCGAACCTAGGATGCAGGTACCAAAAACCCGTGCCTTACCGCTTGGCTACGCCCCAATACTAGCTTCCTATAACATAAAAATATAAAATTCATATAGTTTTTGCTGTAACACACCAATAATTTTTATATTTTCTTTTAAATTTAGCTTTTGCCAATTTACAACTCTTTAATGAATTATAATAGGCAACAATTGTTGATCCTGAACCAGTCATTCTTACAAATAATGGATTATTGATGCTTTCTAAGAACAACTTTATTTTTTTAAGTTTTGGATATTTTTTGAGCGCTATTGTTTCAAGTGCATTTTGTTGATCAATCAAATATTTTACTCCAAACATGTTTTTTTTAGGTTTGTTATATTTTGATTTTGTATACTTTCGAGCAGCTAGGTATATTTTTTTAGTTGAGCATCCAAAATCAGGCTTAACTAAAATAGAGTAATATTTTGGAGTATTATAAATCTTTTTTATTCTACCACCTGATGACAACACGCAGCTGGATGAAATCGTACCTAAAATAACATCGGAACCAACCAAGTCACAGATACTTCGAGTTTTTTGATGATTAGGATTAATAATTTTTTTTTTAACCAGATAATTAAACACACTAGCTGCATTCATCGATCCCCCACCCAACCCAGCTTCTTGAGGGATTAATTTTTTAATTTTAACTTTGAATTTTTTATTTTTTAATAAATTTTCTTTATCTAGTATTTGAAATAATTTTTGAACAGTATTTTTTTTTCCAATATTTTTAGAAAACTTTCCATAAAAAGAAATATGATGTTTTTTTCCATTATGTTGATTGATTGAAATTACATCATGTAAATCTATGAAACCAATTATACTTTCAATTTTATGTAAAACCTTTTTTTTTCCAGTGATATTTAGTGCTAAATTTAACTTTGCATTAGATTTAATTTTACTAATTTTCATTTAGGAATTTTTAAGACCCTCAATTACTTTAATATTGATTTTTTCTCTCATATCGTCTTTGGTGTCATCAAAAGTTAATACGTTGTTCCAAAAATATCTTGCTTGAATTTTTCGATTTAATTTCCATAAAATGTCTCCATAATGATCATTCACGATTGGGTCATCTGGCATTAATTCTACAGCTCTTTTTAAATACTTTTCTGCTTCTACATAATCCTCTATTAAAAAATAAGCCCATCCAATTGAATCAATAATATATGGATCATTGCTTTTTAAATCATATGCTGTTTTCAACATATCCATTGCTTCATTAATTTTATAGTCACGCTCTAACCAAGAGTAAGCAAGGTAATTTAAAATATATGCATCACTAGGATCAATTTTAAGCGCATGCAATAAATCTTCATCTGACTTTTCATAATTACCCATTCTTTCATAGCTACCGCCTCTACGATACAATACATCTGATTTAATAAGTGAATTGTCATCCAGTGTTAAAATAATTTCTGTATAACGATCTATTGCCTTTTCATAATTTTTAGAATTCTTATAAAAATTGGCTAAATCAAAAATCATTTTTATATTTGGATTTTCTATTTTATTAAATTTTGAATCTATGTATTTAATTCCATTTTCATAACCCTGCTCTTGAATTATTATTTGAGCTTCTTTTTTTATTCTAAACCAATAATAAAATTCATCTTCTTTTTTAAAGTTTTTTAAGATCCTTTGTACTTTATCAAATTCATCATTAAGATAAAAATTTTCTGCAACCAATGACAGATTAAATTCAAACTTGGGATTTAAATAGTTTGATAAATTTAAGTAAAAATTTGATTTCTCAAAATTATCCTGAGAAGAATAAAGATTAGAGATTAAAAATAAAAACTCACTGACAAGATCATTATGATCTTTGCATGAAAAAATTTTTCCAAAATCATCGAATTTTTCTTTGTCTATCCAACTTTTACTTTGTGAAAGTAAAAGTGTTGAATTTATATAATCAATTTGTTCAACAACTAATCTTGCTTCATTTAATTTATTGTTATCAATTAAATGATTAAGATAAAAGAAAATGTATCTTGAATAGTCGCTTTGTTGATTATTTATTAAATTAAGAAAAAATGACGAAGTTCTTTTATCTTCAATATAACATCTTTGAAATGTCTCGGCTATAAGAGACAGGTTTCCAAAATTTTTTTTGTTATCTAAGATTTTTTTATTTTTAAATGTATAAATGTACTGTTTTAGAGTTTCAAATATAACTAGGTTTATCCTATCTTCATCTTGAAATTTTAAACTTTGTGTTAAATATTCATCAGCTTTTTTATATTTATTTTTCTTTAAACTATCAATTATTAAAATTATATACGCATCATAAAAATCTGAGTTAGATTTGTTTGCATTGTTATTTAACACATTAATTGCTTGAGGTACTTTGTTATCTAAAACTAAAGAGTTAACATATCTTTTTTAAATAACTATCGTGTTTGTTAATTAATACTTTGGTTAAGTTAAAAAATTTTAAAGCTTCAGAATTATCTCGATTTTCAAATGCAACAATTCCAGAAAAATAATTTGATAAATCTCTTGAGTTAAAATCATTAAAAGTAGCACTTTTAGAATACAAAGGTGTCTGATAAGATATGAATATTAATAGTACTAATTTTAAAAATTTTGGAAACATGTAACATACTATGACTAAAAAAGTGATAAATCAAAATACCAAATTAAACCAAGAACTAATTAATACTATTGAGCCAAAATTTAAATTCGCTGATAAGCCAATAAATAGATTAAATATTTTAGAAACGAACAATGGCACCCTACAAACTAATAAAGAAGAATTACTAAAAAATTTAAAAAATCAAATAAATTCAATTGAAAATTGTAAATTGAAAGAAAATTCAAACAAAATTATTTTAGGTGAGGGAAATATAAATGGCCCTTTAATGTTAATTGGAGAGGCTCCTGGGGCTGAAGAAGAAAAATTGGGTGTTCCATTTAGAGGTGAAGTTGGCGAACTTCTTAACAAAATGCTTATAGCAATTAATATTAAGAGACAAAATATTTACACTAGTTATGCAATCAATTTTAGACCACCTGATGACAGAAAACCAACCTCAACTGAAATTAAAAGATACTCAGTTTTTTTAAAAGAGCATATATCAATTATTAACCCAAAGATTATTGTTTTGATGGGTAGTTCAGCAATGGAGGCTTTAACAGGAATAGGTGAAAAAATAACTGATGAAAGAGGACATTGGAAGGAGCTGATTTTAAAAAACAAAACATTCCCTTTAATGATAACTTTTAATCCATCTTATTTAATCCGTTTTCCAGAAAATAAAAAACACTCATGGCAAGATTTAAAGAAAATTAGAGACAAAATCAAAGATCTGAAGTTAAAAATTTGATGAAGATAATTGCTGGGGTTGATGAGGTTGGTAGAGGAAGTTTAATTGGGCCTGTTTATGCTTCAGCAGTAATTTTAAAAAAATCAATTAATCAAAAGTTATTAAAAGATTCAAAATCATTAAGTAAAAAAGAGAGAGAGTATCTGTGTACATATATAAAAAAAAATTCTACTTGGTCCATAGGCAAAGCTTCTGTCAAAGAAATAGAAAAGCTGAATATACTTCAAGCAAGTTTGCTGGCTATGAAAAGAGCTATCAAAAAACTTAAGAAAAAACCAACTCACGTTTTGATAGATGGAAACAAAACTCCAAAATTAGAAAATTATAATTTAAAATCAGTTATTAAAGGAGATAAAAAAATCCCCTCTATTTCAGCAGCTTCTATAATTGCAAAAGTATCAAGGGACAAATTTATAACCACCTTGTCAAAAAAAAATAAAGGTTATGACTGGGATAAAAACTTCGGGTACGGAACAAAACAGCACTTAAAAGCTTTGAAAAAATTAGGTATTACTAAACATCATAGAAAAACTTTTTCACCAATATCTAAAATAAATTAACACTACATCTAGTTACCTTCTAATTTAGAAACACTAATGGAATCCAAATTTTTCAATCTCAGGTTGACCGTAGAATCCATATGGAGTCTAATTAATTTTTACAAATGAAAACTGATTTCAAAAATAAAATAATTAATGGAGATAGTCTCGAAGAATTAAAAAAAATTCCACGTGAAACTTTTAATTTAATTTTTGCTGACCCTCCTTACAACTTACAATTAAAAAGTGAATTAACTAGACCAGATAGATCAAAGGTTAGTGCGGTAAATGATAAGTGGGATCAATTTGAAAATTTTAAAAAATATGATGATTTTACTTATGAATGGCTTAGTGAATGTAAAAGAATTTTAAAAAAAGATGGGGCTATTTGGGTTATAGGAAGCTACCATAATATTTTTAGAGTTGGCACAGCGATCCAAAATTTAGGTTTCTGGATTTTAAACGATGTCATTTGGAATAAAAATAATCCAATGCCAAACTTTAGAGGGACACGTTTTACTAACGCTCATGAAACTTTAATATGGGCTTCTAAAAGCGAAAAATCAAAATACACATTCAATTATCAATCTTTAAAATGTTTAAATGATGATTTACAAATGAGATCTAATTGGGATCTTCCAATATGCAATGGTTCTGAAAGACTTAAAAAGGATGGAAAAAAAATTCATTCTACACAAAAACCAGAAGCACTATTACATAGGATTTTACTAGCTTCATCTAATAAAAATGACCTAATACTTGATCCTTTTTTAGGATCAGGAACAACTGCTACAGTAGCAAAAAAACTAGGAAGAAATTATTTTGGAATAGAAAAAGAAAAAAATTATTTTAAAGCTGCTGAGCAACGCATAAAAGCTACAAAGCCAATTGAGGACGATTTATTAGATACGCTAAAAAACAATAGATCAAAACCAAGAATTCCTTTTGGTTCATTAGTCGAGCTTGGAATAATTAAACCTGGAACAAATATTTTTGATAATAAGAAAAAAATTACAGCCAGAATTATGGCTGATGGTAGTATAAAACATAGTCAAGCTGAGGGTTCTATACACAAAGTTGCGGCTACTATTTTAGGAGCTGAAAGTTGCAACGGATGGACTTTTTGGCACTGTGATATAAATGGACGAATTTATCCTATTGATTATCTAAGACAAAGATTAATTTCTAAAAATTAACTTTTATAAATTTTACCCAAATAACTTTCTAAAAATTTTTTATTTTTAGTTAAAAGTTTTAAAAAAATATTTCTAAATATGATCATTGTAGGATTTGATAAATGGAAGGCAAATTGATTGAAATTAGATCTACTGTTAATCATTTTTACTCTCTTTAATCTGATATCATAAAAATTATAATTATTTATTAAACTTTCATATAACTCATTAGCTCCCTCAATTGATTGGGATGCTCCCTGCGCAAAAGAAGGTGAAAAAGCAAAAAATGCATCTCCTACAAGGAATATATTTTTTGGAGGATTATATAAATTTTTACTTACAAATATTGGAAATATTTTAATATTTTTAAGACTTTCAAAAAAACTTTGAGAAACTTTTTTAGATAATTTAAATTTAATATTTTTTATAAAAGAACTCTCGGTAAAAAGGTTATGGTTCTCTTGCTCATTTGAATTTAATTTATCTTTTAAAATGCCAATAAAATTAAAATTTTTATCATTATTAATTGGATAAACAACATAATGAAAATTTGGTCCTAAAAATAAAGATATATTTTCTTCATTTATATTTTGTAGATTTTCTCTCGATATACTGCCCCTAATAGCAATCGTATCATTGTAAATTGGTTTTGATTTATTGTTTGAAATTAATAACTTCCCCTTAGAAAACACACCGTCTGAAATAATTAAGTAATCGCAACTAATTTTATTTTTATCAAATATTAATTTTATTGAATCTTTATCATAATCAATCTGTTCAATACTGTGATTATATTTAATTATATCCTCGTTTATTTGTTCTTTTAAAAATTGAAGTAATTTTGATCTTTTCAATGTTGTGTATTTACAATCTTCAGAATTAAATTTTGAAATATCTAAGTCACAAATTTTTTTTAAATTTTTAATTTCATAAAAATCAATTTTTTTTGGATTAAATTTTTCCTCTTTAGTGAGCGAAGCAAAGCCTATTTTGTTTAAAAGCTTCACGCTATTTACCGACAGCTGAATTCCATAGCCTTCTTCCATTTTTATTGAATTCCTTTTTTCATATATCGTAACCTGATAATCCTTACGGTCTTTAAATAAATTGGCAATATACAAACCAGAAATTCCAGCACCAATTATTGCTATTTTTTTCATTTATGACTTTCTAAAAATTTTACTATCTTTTTTGTAAATGTTGGCAGTGTATAATTTTGAAGCTTTGTTGGATCAATCCAAAAATTATTTTTATTTAGATTATATTTATTTTTAAATTCGATTTTAATATTCATGCTCATGTTAGACATTTTAAAATTCAAATCTTTATAAAAATTTTTTGGATTACTTACTTCCTCCATCGGAAAGATATTAAAATTTTTTAAAAAATTAAATTTGTTATTTTTGATTAATAAATAATGATTATTTTTTTTATAAACATTAAGCTTGTAAAAAGTTTCCTTATCTTTTTTTTTAAATTTTACTAAATCAAAATTTTTATTTTTAAATGATTTGCATTTTTTTATTAATGGACAATTCTTACAATTAGGACCAACAGGTTTACAAATTAGTGCTCCTAATTCCATCAAAGCTTGAGCATAATCACTAGATCTTTTGATAGATGTTCCAAAAATTTTTTTCTTTTCTTGTAAATTTTCTTTTTTTATTTGATCTCGTTTTTTTAAAAATAAGTATCTCTTTAAAACTCTTTCAATATTACCGTCTAGAGGAATTATTGGTTCATTGAATGCAATTGCAGAAATTGCACTTGCTGTATAATCTCCTATTCCTGGGAGAGTCTTTAAATCTGTAAAATTTCTAGGTATTTTTTTTTTAAAATTTTTAACAACTATTTGAGCTGTTTTTTTTAAATTTCTTACTCTTGAATAGTATCCAAGTCCCTCCCAAAGTTTAATTAATTTTCTATCATCATATTTAGATAATTTTTCAATTGTAGGAATATTTTTAATAAATCTGTTAAAGTAAGGTATAACCGTTGTAACCTGGGTTTGCTGCAACATAAATTCACTTACTAAAGTGTAGTATTGCTTTTTTGTTTGAGAAACATTCTTTCTCCAAGGTAAAGATCTTTTATTTAAATCATACCAATTAAGAATATTATTTGTTATTATTGGATCTTTCATATGCAATCTAAAAATAATACTAAGCAGAGAAACGCTAGCATTCAAGGATTAAGATCTTTCAAAGACACTTTGCCAAAAAATGTCAAAAAAATAATTAATAAAAAAGGTCATGTATATTCAGAAACACTGAGCAACTGGAAATATTTAGTTGGAAGTGAATTATTTAAAATTTGCTATCCAAAAACATTTAAAAACTCAAATAAATTTGGTGTTAGCACCCTAGTGGTTATGGTTAAGCGAGGACATGAAGTTGACGTAGAATATTCGAAGAAAGATATTTTAAATAAAATGAATAACTTTTTTGGCTATTCTGTTGTTGAAAAGCTTAAATTTATAAGTTTTGATGATGAACATAAAATGACAGGCTCGAGTGACACAAAAGTTAAAAATGTGGCAATTAATAAATATCAAGATAAAATTAAAGATGTTAAAAACGAAAAAATTAAAAAATCATTATTAGAGTTAACCAGGGTTTTTAAAGAGAAATGAAAAAAATTATATTCTTAATATTATTATTTTTTACTACAGTCTTAAATGTACAAGCTGAGGAAATTAAAAGGATAACTGTTGGTAACAAAGATGCAAAAATAACTATTATAGCTTTTGAGTCATTGACTTGTAGTCATTGTGCTAATTTTCACAAAAATGTTTTCCCTGAACTTAAAAAAGAATTTCTTGATACTGGAATCGCTAAGATTGAATTTAGACATTTTCCATTGGATATTGCGGCCTTCAATGCATCAAAAGTTGCTCAATGTAAAAATGATGGAAACTCTGATATTTTGGAAAGCCTGTATGCAAATCAACAGAAATGGGTCAAAGGAAGTTCTATACAAGAGGCAAATAAAAATCTCCAAAAATTTTTAAAAAGTGAAGGTTTTAATATTGATTTCGATACTTGTGTAAACAATAAAGAAATTGAGGATTTTGTTTTAAATGATCGAATCGATGGTACTAAAAACTTCAAAGTGAACTCAACTCCTACGATAATTATCAACAACAAAAAATTTGAAAAAGCTCTAACTTATAAAAATTTAAAAAAAGCATTAGAAAAACTGATATAAGTTAATGCATGGAGTTTAAAAAAATCCAATTAAACGGATTTAAATCTTTTGCTGAAAAAACCAATTTCTTAATTGAGGATGGTCTTACGGGTATAGTGGGTCCTAACGGCTGTGGAAAGTCTAACATTGTAGAGTCTTTAAGATGGGTAATGGGAGAGACCTCAGCAAAAAGTATGCGTGGATCTGGTATGGAGGATGTTATATTTTCAGGGACATCTAACAAGGCATCAAAAAATATTGCAGAAGTATCAATCGAAGTTGAAAACAAAGATAAAGAAGGCCCTATCCAATACCGTGAATTAGAACAAATACAAGTTAGAAGAAAAATAGAAAAAGATAAAGGATCTAAATTTTACATAAATGATAAAGAAGTAAGAGCAAGAGATGCGCAAATGTTTTTTGCAGATCTTTCGACTGGTGCACACTCTCCATCTATAATTAGCCAAGGAAGAATAGGTGCATTAGTAACTGCGAAACCAACAGATAGAAGGGCTATTTTAGAAGAAGCTGCAGGAATATCTGGTTTACACGTTAGAAGACATGAGGCTGAATTAAGATTAGGTGCTGCTGAGAATAATTTAAAAAGAGCAGATGAATTAAGAAGACAGCAAGAAAAACAATTAGCAAATCTTCAAAAACAAGCTGAAGAGGCAACAAAATACAAACTAATTTCAGATCAAATTAAAAAAATTGAAGCAGGTTTATATTATTTAAAATTACTAGAAATAGACAAAGAAATTAGAATAGAAAATGAAATTAATACTGAGGCAGAAGGAGAAGTAGAAGGATTTAATAACAAAATATCTGAATTAGAAAATTCAATTAAAACTTTTACAGATAAAGTAAATCCATTGAGAGAGAAAAATATAGAAAATTTATCTAGGATACAAAGACTTAATTTAGAACTTCAAAGTTTAGATGAGGAAAATACTAGAGTTCAAGATGAGATAGAAAGCATCAAAAAATCAATTCAAACACTTGATGATGATATCACGAGAGAAAAAGGTATTATTATAGACGCTAACTCAAATGAAAAAAGATTGAAGGAAGAAAAAACTGAATTAATTGAGACAGACTCGAAGTATTTTGAAACAGAAAAATTATCTAATGAAGAGTTAGAAAGTAAAAAAAATAAACTTAGAGAAGAACAAAAAGCTGTTGATGAAGTTGTAAACAATTTAGCTGAAGAAACTGTAAATATAAGTGTTGGTCCAATAAAAAATATAAAAAATACAATATCAAGGGTAAAAGAATTAATAGACAGTAACGAAATAAATCAAGCAGTAACACTTCTAGATAGATGTAATATAGAGCTAGATAGTTTCTTAAATGATTTAAAAAATGAGAGATCTAGAAGTGAATTATTGAGTGTTAGTGAAAAGTCAAAAAATATTAAATTACTCCAAGAAAAATATGCTGATGCATATAGTAAAAATCAATCAATTAAAAATGAGTCTCTAAAAAGAAATGAGAGAATTAAAACCATTAAAACAGAAATTGAAAGTTGGAAAAATTTATTAACTAACTCAGAAAAAATGGTTAATGAACTAACAAAAAGAAAAGGGAAATTATCAAAACAATTAAGTGATTTAGAAAACCAACCTAGAGTACAAGCAGAGAGAAAAGGTCAAATTTCAGAAAATTTAAGAATTTCAGATAAAGAAAAAATCGATAATGAAGGAATTATAGACGAAACAGATCAAAAAATTGAAATGTTAAGAACACAATTAAATGAAATTCAAGAACAATCAATTCAAATCAGAGAAAGAAAAGCAAGCTCAGGAGCTACAATTGAAGGCCTGCAAAAAAGAAAAAATGATCTCCTTGATAGGATTAGTTCTGAGTTAAATTTGAATGAAGATAATATTTTAGAAAATTCAAATTTAAACGGAGCAGAAGAGCTTCCAAATCCAGTTGATCAAGAAGATGCTTTAGATAAGAAAAAACAAGAAAGAGAAAAATTAGGATCTGTAAATTTAAAAGCAGATGAAGAAACAAGTAAATATGAAGAAGAGATAAAAAAAATGGAACAGGATCGTGCCGACCTTGTTACTGCTATCGTGAAACTGAAAGATAGCATCAATGAACTTAATCAAAAAGGAAGGGAAAGATTGATTGAAGCTTTTGAAAAAGTTAATAGAAAATTTAATGAAGTTTATACAAAACTTTTCAATGGTGGAAATGCCAAACTAGAATTGGTGGACTCTGATGATCCACTTGAGGCGGGTTTAGAAATGTTAGTTAGTCCTCCGGGAAAAAGACTTCAATCTATAACTTTGTTGTCTGGAGGTGAGCAAGCATTGACTGCCCTCTCTTTAATCTTTGCAGTATTTTTAACAAACCCCTCACCTATATGTGTATTGGATGAGGTTGATGCACCGCTTGACGATGCTAACGTAACAAGATTTTGTAGTTTACTTGAGGAACTAATTAAAATCACCAACACCAAATTCATAATTGTAACTCATCATGCTTTAACCATGTCAAAAATGAACAGACTATATGGGGTAACTATGCCTCAAAAAGGAATTAGTCAGCTTGTGGCTGTTGATTTACAAAAAGCAGAGAGTATGGTTGCTTAAACTATATAAATGCCAAAAGATCCTTTCAAAACTCGCTTAGAGATTGCAAAAAGCAAGATTTCAAAGAAAAATCTCTACAATAAGAAGAATGACCCCTCACCTATAGGAACTGCGTTCAAATTGAGCACAGAACTTGTTTCTGCAGTGGCTGTTGGGACGATTATTGGGTTTATTTTTGACAAGACCTTTGGTACTAAACCCTGGTTTATATTAATATTTTTTTTTGTTGGTGTAGTTGCTGGAATTACCAATGTGATTAGATCCGCAAAAAAAATGCAAAAATAAATAAGTATTATGGCAGCAAATCCTATGTCCCAATTCGACGTTTATAGAATTGGACCAGAAATTAAAGTTGGAGCATTCGACATATCGTTTACGAACGCAAGTTTATTTATGATTTTAAGTACTTTATCTATTTTGTTAATCTTTAATTTAGGATCAAAAAAAAAATCAATATTACCAAACAAAATTCAATTATTAGCAGAACTTAGCTATACCTTTGTATCCAAAATGATTAACGATACAGCTGGATCAAAAGCTAAACCATACTTTGCATTTATATTTTCTCTATTCATGTTTGTTTTATTTTGTAACATGTTTGGAATGATACCTTATACTTTCACTGTAACCAGTCATATCATTGTAACATTTGTGCTCGCAGCATTTATATTTATTGGAGTGACTGTAATTGGATTTATTAAACATGGATTTGGGTATTTAAAATTATTTGTTCCAAGTGGAGTACCTGCAGTATTGCTCCCTTTGATTGTTGTCATAGAAATTATTTCTTATTTAAGTAGACCTATAAGTTTATCAGTTAGATTATTTGCCAATATGATGGCTGGTCATACAATGATGAAAGTTTTCGGAGGCTTTGTAATTAGCCTTGGAATAGTTGGTGGATGGCTTCCACTAAGTTTTTCGGTTGCGTTAACTGGTTTGGAGATCTTAGTTGCTTTTCTTCAAGCTTATGTTTTTGCGATCTTAACATGCATCTACTTAAATGATGCATTAAATTTACACCATTAATAACAGAGGAGGATATAATGGAATTAGAAGCAGCAAAAATGATCGGAGCAGGTTTGGCGGCAATTGCTTTAGCTGGAGCCGGTGTTGGTATCGGAATAATTTTTGGAAATTATTTGTCTGGTGCAATGAGAAATCCATCTGCAGCACAAAAACAATTTCCTAACTTGCTTTTAGGTTTCGCGCTTGCAGAAGCTACAGGATTATTTGGATTAGTAGTTGCGTTAATCATTCTTTTTGCGTTTTAAATTGATGGTTAAAAAAACATATTTTCAGTTAATATTTTTTAGCTTCTTTTTTATTAAAGAAACTTTTGCAGCTGAAAGCGGAGGTATGCCTCAATTAAATCCAGAGTTTTGGATTTCTCAAATTTTTTGGTTAGTACTTACTTTTGGAATTATGTATTTAGTTTTATCTAAACTAATACTACCAAAAATAAGTAACAACTTGGAATCGAGAAAATCTCAAATATTAGAAAATATTGAGGCTGCTGAGACGCAAAGAGAAGATAGTGATGCAAAGCTAAAAGAATACGATGAAATTATATCTAAAAGCAAACTTCAGGCTAATAGTATTTTCAATCAAGCAAGAGAAAAAGCACTAAAAGACATTGGTGCAAAAAGAGAAGTGCTTGATAAGCAAATTGATAATGAAATTGCTGAGGCTGAAAAAGAAATAGATGTATTAAGAAAAAATGCGCCAGATAAAATAAATAAAATTGCTATTGAGACTTCATCTGAGTTATTACAAAAACTAATTGGAGCTGAAGTAAATAATAGTAGTATATCTGCAATTGTTGACGATCTATCTAAAAGAAATGGAGATAAATACTATGGCAATTGATGCAACGTTTTGGGTAGCCGTATCTTTTATTATTTTTTTTGGAGCGTTAATTTACCTTAAAATTCCTCAAAAAATTTCTGAAATGTTAGATAAAATGATATCTGATATTAAAAATGAAATTGATGAAAGTGAAAAATTAAGAACTGAGACAAAAACACTATTAGATAATTCGCAAAAAAAATTAGATACAGCTCAGTCTGTTAGCAACGAAATTCTTGAAAACGCCAAAAAAGATGCAGATAGATTGATAATTGAAATGAATGATAAGTTTCATAAATCATCAGAAATTAAAAAAAATTTAGCCGAAAATAAAATAAGTCAGATGAAAGAGGCTGCTTTAAAAGAAATTAAGGACGCATCAATAAAGATTGCGGTGGACTCAGTTAAAAAAATCATAACTACATCTGTAGACAAGTCAAAATTAGACGCTGTGTTTCAAAAAAATTTAGATGAAACTAAAGAAGAGTTAAAAAAAATTAACTCATAATACACTTACAATTTTCCAAAAAAGCTATAAATTATTAAAATGAACTCTATAGTCATTGGATCAGGATTTGGTGGGATCGCAGCAGCGCTAAGACTTAAGGCAAAAGGACATAACGTAAGATTAATAGAAAAACATTCAGACCTAGGTGGAAGAGCAAGAGTTTTTAAGAAAAACGGATTTATATATGATGCTGGACCAACAGTAATTACTGCACCCTACTTAATTAATGAATTGTTCGAGTTATTCAATAAAGATCCAAAAAATTATATAGAGCTAACTCCACTTAAAATTTGGTACCAATTTATTTTTGAGGACAAAACTAAATTTAACTATTCAGGTGACGAAATAGAGATGAAAGACCAAATTGAGAAGCTTAGCAAAGAAGATGTAAATGGATATGAAAAATTAGTTAATTTTACAAAAAAAATATTTGATAAAGGTTTTTTAGAACTTGCAGATATACCATTTGATAAACCTTTTGTAATGATGCAACAATTACCTGCTCTATTAAAACTCAAAAGTTATAAATCAGTTTACTCACTTGTTTCATCTTATATAAAAAATGAAAAATTACGAAGAATGCTTAGCATGCATCCTTTACTAGTTGGGGGAAATCCTTTTACCACCACTTCTATTTACGGTTTAATTCTTTATTTAGAAAAAAAATGGGGAATACACTATTCAGTTGGAGGAACAGGAAATATAATTAAAGGTTTTGAAAAATTAATGAATGAGGTTGGTATTGAAATAATAAAGAACAGTGAAGTAACTGAAATTATAACAAAAAATAATAAAATAAGTGGTGTAAAATTAAATAATGAAAATGAAATTGGTGCAGACAATGTTGTTTGTAATGCAGATCCGCCAGCATTTTATGAAAAAATGTTAAGTAAAAGCAATGAGAATTCCATGTTGTTTAATTGGAAAAAAAATCGAATGGAATATTCTATGGGTTTATTTGTTTACTATTTTGGTACAAAAAAAATTTATGAGAATGTTGAGCATCATACAATAAAGTTTGGAAATAAATACAAGGAACATCTTGATGATATATTTAATAGGAAAAAATTAAATAATGATATCAGCTACTATCTTCACAGACCTACGGCGACTGATAAAACTATGACCCCAGAGGGAAATGATTGTTTTTATGTGTTAGTGCCTGTTCCTAACAATCAGTCAAAAATAAATTGGGAAACTGAGGGTGAAAAGATGAAAAATCTTGTAATTGAAAAAATGGAAAAAGACTTAATGCCAGATCTTAAGAACAATATAGTTGAGGATTTTTATCTAACACCTGATTACTTTGAAAAGGAATTAAATACAAAATATGGATCAGGGTTTTCAATTCAACCTAAATTTACACAATCCGCATACTTTAGATTTCATAATAAATCAGAAATATATGATGGTTTGTACTTTGTTGGTGCGGGTACACATCCAGGGGCTGGGGTTCCAGGAGTTCTCTCTTCAGCAAAAGTTTTAGATAAATTATTTTAATGTTAACAAAGAATTATTTAGCTATTTACGCAAAATCTTTTAATTGGGCAGGTTTTTTTTTACCAAAAAAAACCTATCAAAAATGCTCTGCACTTTATGATTTTTGCAGAGAAGCAGATAATATTGCTGATAATGAAAATAAGATAGAGGTAAAAAAGGGGAATTTTATTAAATTTAAAAATAATTTTATAAATAAAAATTATGATGATCCAATCATTAAAAACATGTGGGATCTAATTAATGAATTTAATATTTCAACTAAAATTATAGACGATTTATTTGATGGTATTAATTCTGATATAAAAGAAAATCTTAAACTTAATTCAAAAAAAGAATTATTAATTTATTCCTATAGGGTGGCTGGAACAGTTGGATTGATGATGGCTAAAATATTGAATGTTCACAAAGAACAATCTTTAAAATCAGCTATTGATCTTGGGATTGCTATGCAATTAACAAATATTTCTAGGGATGTTATGGAAGATAAAAAAAATAATAGATTTTATATCAATGAAAGTTTTGAGGATATAAAGACTACAATCAAGCTTTCAGAAAAGTTTTATGAGAACTCATTTTACTCAATAAAAGAAATACCTTTAAGGTTCAGATTTTCTATTTTAGTTGCAAGAAGAGTTTATAGAAAAATAGGATATAAAATTTTAAATAAACAAAACATAGAAAATTATAAAAAGTCAGGAAAAATTTATGTTTCAAATATTGAAAAAATTATTGAAACTTTTTTATCTATTTTTGACTTAATTAAGTTATCACTTATAAGTAAAAACGATGATAATATTAATCATGATCATAATTTAATTAATGAAGAAATAAATTTAAATGAAAGAATTTGATTACATAATTATAGGTGGAGGTTGTGCGGGTCTTTCATTAGCATATGAGCTGGAAATTTATGATAAATTAAAAAATAAAACTTTGGCAATCATTGAGCCAAGAGAAGATTATAAAAGAGATAAAACCTGGTCATTTTGGAAGGTTTTTTCACATAACTTCGATGACTGTATAAAAAAAAGTTGGAATAATTTTACAATAAATACACCCAATAATACAAAATATGTAGATTGCAAATCTACACCATATCAAACAATTGATAGTGGTTTGTTCTACGAAAAAATACTTTCAAAACTTAAATTAAATAAAAATATTCAGTTTTTTAAAAGTATTGATGAAATAGATAAATTAAATTCACTTATATTTAATAGTGTACCTAATTTTGAGAATAAAAAGAGTGAGTTATGGCAACACTTTTATGGAGTTGAAATAGAAACAGATAAAGACTTTTTTGATGACGCAATATTTAATTTGATGGACTTTGCTTGTGATCAAAGAAATAAAGTTCATTTTTTTTACACGCTACCATTTAGTAAAAGAAATGCATTAGTTGAAACTACTTGGATATCTGAGCTAAATAATGAAAAACTCAAAGATTATGATGAACAAATTGATAATTATTTAAGTAAACATCTAAATATCAGAAACTGTAAAATCAATTTCAAAGAAACTGGTGCAATCCCACTTTTTAGACAAAAAAATGTAAATAAATTAAATGAAATTTACATTGGCTCTGCGGGAGGCATGACTAGATTAAGTACAGGTTATACTTTCCTAAATATACAAGAACAGAGCAGATATATAAGAGAAAACATAGAAAATATTAAAAATGTAAATTTATTTAAAATTAATTCAAAATATGATTTTCTAGATAAAATCTTATTAAGAGTTCTTAAAAATAATTCAAATGAAATGGGAAACATATTTTTCAAAGTTTTTAATTCAAAACCTAAAACAGCTATCAATTTTTTATCGAATAAAAGCAGCTTTTTTGAAGATTTAGAAGTAATTCTAAAAATGCCAAAGTGGAAATTCTTAAAAGAATTAATTTAATATGAGCAATAAAATTAAAAAAATAAATTTACTCCACTCATTCATTTTTTTCTTTTTTGTAAATATTTTCTGTTTTTCAATGTTTAAATTCAATTTAATTGTTCCATCAATTTTATGTTTTATTTTAATTTTAATTGTGGGTGTCTCTCATGGATCATTAGATCATTTGAAAGGAAAAAAACTGCTCAAGTTATTTAATATAAAATCAACTTATATTTTTTATATTACATATATTTTAATTTCTGCAGTAGTAGTTGTAACTTGGATATTATTGCCATCAATAACTTTAATTGTTTTTTTAATAATCGCTTCCTACCACTTTGGAAAAGAGGATACACATTTTTTGATAAATAATAGATCTTATTTTACTCAACTACTTTATTTTTTTAAAGGACTTTTAATTATACTTGCTCCTTTAACTTTTCATTTTCAAGAAACTATCGCAATTTTTAAATTATTATTAATTGATAATGAAGCTTTTTATTCAACTTTAGATTTTATTGAGAAAAATAATATAATTCAAAAAGGAATCGTCTTAAGCTTTTTGTCGAGTGTTATTTTATTATTAAAAAATTTTGAAAAAAAAAAATTCTTAATTTTTTTTGACTATTTTTCAATTTTAACATTAAATCTATATTTGACTCCACTGATAGCTTTTACTATTTATTTCTGTTTTCTTCATTCAATAAGACATTCAATTTCACTAGCTATTGAGCTTGATCCAGATAGTGTAATTAAGGGATTTAGATTGTTTGTTAAAAAAGCTTTACCTTTAACAATTTTGACAGCTGTTTTTTCTTTTATTGCACTATATATGCTGAGTTATTCGAATAATCTAGATAGTGCAATTTTAAAAATAATATTTATAGGTTTGGCGTCTTTAACCTTTCCACATATATTGCTGGAATATTTTCTAGAAAAAAATGAAAAATAAAGAATTAAAAATATTATTATCTGCACCCCGTGGATTTTGTGCCGGGGTAGAAAGAGCAATTGAAATAGTTGAAAAATCTATACAAAAATTTGGAGCTCCAGTTTATGTGCGTCATGAAATAGTCCATAATAAGTATGTTGTAGATGATTTAAAAAATAAAGGGGCAATATTTGTTGAAGAGCTAGAGGAGATAAAGGATAAATCAAGACCAGTAATTTTTTCAGCACATGGTGTTCCAAAAAAAATACCTGAAGATGCGAAAAATTATAAAATGACGTATGTGGATGCCACATGTCCACTTGTCTCTAAAGTTCATAGAGAAGCGGAAAATCTTAATAAAGCGGGTTACCATATAATTTTAATTGGTCATGAAAATCATCCTGAAGTAATTGGTACTATGGGTCAATTAAAAGAAGGTTCTATAGATCTAATCCAAAATGAAGAAGAGGCTGCAAACTATCAAAATAAACTAGAAAAAAAATTAGCATATATTACTCAGACTACTTTGTCAGTTGATGACACGAAAGAAATAATCAAAATTTTGAAAAATAATTTTCCTAATATAAAAGAGCCAATGAGAGAGGATATTTGTTATGCAACTACTAACCGTCAAATGGCAGTAAAAAATATTGCAAAAAATTGTGATATGTTTTTTGTTATTGGAAGTAGAAACTCTTCAAATTCTGTTAGGCTAGTTGAGGTGGCAAAAAAATCAGGCTGTGAAAATTCGCAACTTATTCACTCGGAAAGCTCAATACCGTTTGACCAAATAGAAAATTGCAATACTATAGGTATATCTTCGGGGGCATCTGCACCAGAAATATTGGTTGAAAATTTTCTTAATGATTTAAAAAATAAATTTTCTATAAGTATCGATGAAGTTGAAATAATTAATGAAGATGTAGTATTTAAAGTTCCCAAAAAATTAAATTAAAAATGGCTGTTTATACAAAAATAAATCAAAATGAAATTAATATTATTAATGAAAATTTTAGTATTGATAAAATAAAAAGTTTTAAAGGTATCAAGCAAGGAATAGAAAACACAAACTATCTTCTTAAATCAAAAAAGAAAAAATATATTTTAACAATTTTTGAAAAAAGAGTTTTACAGAGAGAAATACCTTTTTTTATGAAATTGATGGATAATTTAAATAGTTCAAAAATAAATTGTCCTAAGCCACAAAAAACTAAAAATAATAAATATCTTATCAAATTAAAAAATAAAACAGCAGGTATCGTATCATTCCTAGAGGGTAAAGATAAAAAAATATTAAATATAAATGATTGTTATACAGTTGGTAAAACAATTGCTCAAATGCATTCAGTCACAAAAAAAATGAAACTAAATAGAAATAATTCAATGGGGATTAGAAATTTGAAGCCTTTGTTAGAAAGTATTAAATTTAAATCAAAAAAATTTTCAAATTTAAAAATTTTTTTAAAAAATAACCTTAAAGATATTAATAAAAATTGGCCTAAAAAATTGCCCAAAGGTATTATCCATGGTGACTTATTTATAGATAATATTTTCTTCAAAAAAAATAAACTTTCTGGAATTATTGATTTCTACTTTGCTGCTAATGATTATTTTATGTATGAAATTGCTATATGCATCAATGCTCTTTGTTTTGACTATAAAAAGAAAAAATTCCAAATGAATCATAAAAAAATTAAAAATTTAATCAAAGGGTATGAAAGCGTTAAAAAAATTTCAACAAAGGAAAAGAAATCTATAAATATTTTATGTAGAGGTGCAGCATTAAGATATTTGTTAACAAGATTGTATGACTACTCAAATACACCAAAAACAGCATTGATTAAAATTAAAGACCCTAATGAATATTATCAAAAATTGCTTTCTCATAATAATTTAAGTTCATTTAAAGATTATTTAAATTAATGATTACAATTTATACAGACGGTTCTTGTTTAACAAATCCAGGTAATGGTGGATGGGCTGCCATTATAAACGATGAAAAAGAAATAAGAAAAATTAGTGGTAGTGAAAAAAACACTACAAATAATAGAATGGAGCTACTTGCTCCAATTAATGCACTAAAGGAAATGAAACCTGGTGTTGAAATAAAAATATATACTGACTCTCAATATGTAAAAAATGGAATAACCGAATGGATTAATACTTGGTTAGCTAATAATTGGAAAACATCAAAAAAAGAAGATGTTAAAAATAAAGATTTGTGGATTGAATTATATAACCTGAATAAATCACTTAATGTTCAATGGAATTGGGTAAAGGCTCATGATGGAGACCCTTTAAATGAAGAAGTAGACTTATTAGCTAAAAAAGCTGTAAGTTTAGATTAATTTTAAAAAATTTTGAGCTGCTGAAATTTCACAAGTGGCAGTATCTTCTTCTGCTTGTATTTTGCTTACAACGTTGTCATCAATTAACATTGTATATCTTGCTGACCTCATCCCCTGACCTCGATCGTGTCTATCTATTTCTGCTCCGATTGATTTAGTAAATTCGCAATATGGATCTGCAGCCATAAATATTTTATCTTCAACTTTTTGACTATCACCCCATGCTTTCATCACATTTGGATCATTAACTGAAACACAAATAATTTTTGTAACCCCTTTATTCTTTGCTTCCTCGTAATTATTAACATACCCTGGCAGATGTTTTGCGGAACAAACTTTTGTAAATGCTCCAGGTACACCAATCACAATTGTTTTATGATTTTTAAAAACTTCTGTTGTAGTTATTTTTTTTGCTACTCCACTTGAGTCTAAATAATAAAATTCTGAATTTGGAAGTTGTTCTCCTTCTTTAATTTTCATTTTGTTTTACCTGTAATGTAGTTTTTAATTTTTTCTAAATTATTTTCAACTATATCATAATCTTCTTTTTCATTCAAAATAAACTCAAGTTCTTTTGGTAAATCAGATTTTAAATTTATAGCTTTGAAAACAGCATCAGGAAATTTACATGGATGTGCAGTTGCTAGTACAATATTATTTCCTTTTAAATTATGTTTGTCGAAAGCTCCATATCCAATGGCTGTGTGTGGATCTAAAACAACAGAAAATTTTTCATACACCTTTTTAATTACCTCTAAAGTTTCATCCTCACTCATTCTAGCTGATAAAAAATTTTCTCTAATTTTATTTAATTTCTCCTCGCCAATTAAATATTTTCCATTGTCTTTGATATTTTTCATATCTAATGAAGTCTGTTTATCGTCCTCATTATTAAGGTCAAATATAAGTCTTTCAAAGTTACTTGCGATTTGAATATCCATACTTGGGGAGATTGTTTCTGAAACCTTTTCTGCCTCGTAACTACCTTTTGATATTGCTCTATGTAAAATGTCGTTTTGATTAGTTGCAACAATTAGTTTATTAATTGGCAAGCCCATTTTTTTGGCTAAATATCCAGCATAAACATCTCCAAAATTTCCTGTTGGTACTGAAAAATTTGTTGGTTCACCTTTATGTTCAACTAATAAATAACTATAAAAATAATAAACACTTTGAGCAATAATCCTTGCCCAATTAATAGAATTTACCCCTGACATTTTGATATCCTTTGAAAACTTCTTATCTGCAAACATAGATTTAACTAGATTTTGGCAATCATCGAAATTTCCTTTTATAGCTATATTAAATACATTTTCATGTTTACCTGTTGTCATTAATTTTCTTTGCACTGGTGAAACACGATTATCTGGATGCAGCACAAAAATATTAACATTTTTTTTACCTTTAATTGCATCAATTGCTGCAGCACCAGTGTCTCCAGATGTGGCAACAACGATATTAATTTTTTGATTTTCATTGTTTAGATAATATTCGTAAAAGTTACCTAAAAGTTGCATGGCAACATCTTTAAAAGCTAAAGTAGGACCATGAAATAGCTCTAATACCCTTTTGTCTCCAAGGATCATTAAATCCACGACGTTATCTTTTCTAAACGTAGAGTAAGATTTATCAATAATGTTACTTAATTCAGCCTCAGACATAAAATTACCAATAAATGGATAAACAATTTTTTTAGCTAATTCTGAATAACTAAGTTTTTTTAAATCTCTGATTTCATTTTCATCATATTTCACTACTGTTTCTGGAATAAATAAGCCTCCATCGTCGGCAAGACCTTTGATAAAAACGTCTTTAAATTCAAAGCTTTTTGATGTGTCTCTTGTACTTACGTATCTCATTTAATAATTTTTTTTTCTAAAATATAAATATATTAAAAGGATTGAAATCGCCATAGAAAACCAAGTAATTGCATACTTCTTGTGATTATTTGAAATTTTTGCAGTGATCACTCTTGGTTTTGGGATTTTATAATCACCGTTTAAATAAATGACATACTCTGAAAAATTTCTTCCAGTAAATTTTAAAATATCTTCTCTATTCAAAGTAAACCAATAATTTTTCTCAATATCGTTTTCTGGCTTGAATGTGCTTGCTTTAGTTTGCATCATAAGAGTGCCAACTATTTTATTTTCATCAACTAAATTTATTTCGGGTAGATCTTTTTTTTCAAAAGGTATCCATCCCCTATTCATTAAGTAATTTTCGTTACCAATTTTTATTGGATTAATTACTTCAAATCCAGGTTTGCCATTATCATTTAAATTGTACAAGTAAATTTGTTTATCAAAATCAATATCTCCACTTGTCTTTATTCTAAGATAGTTTTTTTTTTCAGTGTTGGATAATTCCACTGGGTCATTTTTTAAAGAATTTTCTATTTGCTCAATTAACTCTAATTTCCAATTTAATCTATAAATTTGCCAAAACCCTAGGGAGAGAAGAGTTAAAATAATAAAATAAACAAAAACTGAAAATAGTAATTTATTCTTCAAGGATAAATATTAACTTCCCCAAATATAAATTGCAGCAAATAAAAATAGCCACACTACATCAACAAAATGCCAGTACCAAGCAGCCGCTTCAAATCCAAAATGGTGATCTTTAGTAAAATGACCAAGTCTTCCTCTCCACAAACATACGGCTAAAAATATCGTTCCAATTATGACGTGAAAACCATGAAAACCTGTTGCCATATAAAATACAGCTCCATAAATATGGCCTGAGTAAGTAAAAGTAGCGTGATGGTATTCGTATGCTTGCAATAATGTAAAAAAGAAACCGAGAATAACCGTTAATGTTAAACCTTGTATAAATCCTTTTCTATCATCTTCTAATAAAGCGTGATGAGCCCAAGTAACAGTTGTTCCTGATAATAATAAAACTAAAGTATTTATTAAAGGAATATCCCAAGGATCAAATGTTTCAATATCTTTTGGTGGCCATACATTTCCAACAAATTCATTTGGAAATAAACTAATATCAAAGTAAGCCCAGAACCATGCAACAAAGAACATTACCTCTGAAGCAATAAATAAAGTCATTCCATATCTGTGATGAATTTGAACAACGGGAGTGTGGTGACCTTGATGTTCAGCTTCAATTACTACATCTCTAAACCACATATATGCACCATAAATTAATAATGCTAAACCAAGATACATTCCCCACGAAATACCATTATGCATATAAAAAATTGCACCTATTGCTAATACTAAGCATGCAAAAGATGTATAGATCGGCCAAGGACTTGGATCAACTAAGTGGTAATCGTGTTTTTTTTCTGCTGACATTTTTCGTGATTATGATTGTTTATAGTAATCTGTCGAGAAAAAAGTGTACGACATAGTTACATCTTGTAGATTTTTTGTTGTTGGATCGTTTACAAGATCAGGGTCTAAATAAAAAGTCATTACGTAAGTTGCCTTCTCCCCAGCCTTCAACTCTTGTTTTTCAAAACAAAAACATCCTAATTTACTGTAATATTTTCCAAAACTTGCTGGTGAAACGTTAAAGCTAGCTACACCATGAGTCGTCTCGTTTCCCAAGTTCTCAACTTCAAATTCTATTCTGTTGACCTGGCCAACTTTTACATCAATAACGTTTGATTTTGCCTTGAAATTCCAATCAAGATTATTCACATTTGTATCAAACCTCACACTTACAACCTTGTCTAAAACTATTTTTGGAGCTTCTTTTGAAACCTGGGTTGTTCCTCCAAAACCAGTTACCCTACAGAACAAATCGTACAAAGGCACTGCTGCAAAAGATAATCCCAGCATAAGGACAAAAATCCCAGCTAAAAGTAAAGGAGTTAATGTTTTGCCTTTAATCATATCTGTCTATCAAATACTCCAACGTTGTATAAAGTAAAAATAAATAAAAATACCATAAATGCTAAAATTGCTATTGCAGTTATAATATTTTTTTTCTTTGTTTTCTTGTCGGGTGTTATCATAAAATTTTATCAATTAAAAAAAGAACAAAAATTAAAAATAGATACAAAATTGAATATCCAAAAATAGATTTTGCTTTTTTTGCATCAAATTTGTTTTTTTTAAATTTATAAAGTTCGAAACATAAATAATTATAATAAATTGTCAAAATTAATGATGGGATTAAAAAAGTTATACCCACAAAGCCAATAACATACGGCAAGATAATTACGGGTATCATCGTTAAGGAATAAACAAATATGTTTAATTTTGTACTCTCAATACCATTTGTTAGTGGAAGCATTGGAATTTTCGCTTTTTTGTAATCATTTGATTTGTACAAGCTTAAAGCCCAAAAATGTGAAGGCGTCCAAAAGAATATAATCAAAAAAAATGTAATTGGCTCAAAAGTTAAAGAATTAGTAGCTATAGTCCAACCAATCACTGGGGGTAATGCTCCTGCAGCTCCTCCAATTACTATATTCTGCGGAGTTTTTCTTTTTAACCAAATTGTATAAACAAGCACATAAAACAAAATAGTAAATAGTAATAAGCTGGCTGAAATTCTATTTGAATAATAATCAAGCGCAATTACAGAAAAAATTGAAAGAAAAATTCCAAATACTAGTGCTTGATTTCTATTTACCTTACCTGTCGGAATTGGTCTCAAACAAGTTCTTGTCATAAGGGCATCTAAATCTGACTCGTACCACATATTTAAAGCCCCAGCTGCTCCTGCTCCGATTGAAACTAAAATTATTCCAATGATTGCATCTTTTGTTGGGATTATATTTGGAGCCATTAACAATCCAACTGCACATGTAAAAATAACCAAAGACATTACTCTTGGTTTCATTAATTTAAATAATTCAGATAAATTAAAGGCGTCTTCTTGAGATAAATTTCTATTTTTTAATTTAGACTTAATCATTAATTTAAAGTTAAAAAATCTTGTTTGCTATATTTAGCTAGTAGATTTTTCAACACCCTCTTCATTTTCAAACTTTGGTAATTCTTCAAAAGTATGAAAATTAGGCGGAGATGGTACTGTCCATTCTAAAGTTGTAGCGCCTTCTCCCCATGGGTTTTGTGCTGCAGCCTTTTTTTTATAAAACGCATAAGCAAGGTTTATAAAAAATACTACTAATCCAATTACAGAAATATAAGAACCTATTGAAGAAATGTAATTCCATCCAGCAAAAGCATCTGGATAGTCAGCATATCTTCTTGGCATTCCCGCAAGGCCTAAAAAGTGTTGTGGGAAGAAAACCAGGTTCACTCCGATAAATGTTAACCAGAAGTGTAATTGACCCATCCACTCTGAGTACTCATAACCAGTCATTTTTCCAAACCAATAGTAAAATCCTGCAAAGATTGCAAATACAGCTCCTAAAGATAGTACATAATGAAAGTGAGCAACAACGTAGTAAGTATCATGCATTGCAGTATCCACTCCAGCGTTCGCAAGTACTACACCGGTAACTCCACCAACAGTAAATAAAAATATAAATCCTAAAGCCCAAACCATTGGAGTTTTAAATGAAATCGAACCACCCCACATAGTTGCTATCCATGAAAATATTTTTATACCGGTTGGAACTGCAATGATCATCGTTGCAGCTAAAAAGTATGCTTTAGTATCTGTGCTTAAACCAACAGTATACATGTGATGAGCCCAAACAACGAAACCAACTATTCCAATTGCGACCATTGCATAAGCCATTCCTAAGTATCCAAAAACTGGTTTTCTAGAAAATGTTGAAACAATATGACTGATCATTCCAAAACCTGGTAAAATTAAAATATAAACTTCCGGGTGACCAAAGAACCAAAATAAATGTTGGAATAGAACTGGATCTCCTCCAGTTTGTGCATCAAAGAAAGCTGTTCCAAAGTTTCTATCTGTTAGAAGCATCGTAATTGCTCCTGCTAAAACTGGTAATGATAACAATAATAAGAAAGCTGTTACAAGTATTGACCAAGCAAATAATGGCATTTTATGAAGTGTCATGCCAGGTGTTCTCATATTTAAAATTGTAGTAATAAAGTTTACTGCACCTAAAATTGAAGAGGCTCCAGCTAAGTGTAGACTTAAAATTGCAAAATCCATTGCAGGACCTGGTTGTCCAGCTGTAGATGATAACGGAGGATATATTGTCCATCCTCCTCCTACTCCTGTTTGACCTGGAGGGCCATCCATGAAAATTGACATTATTAATAATATGAAAGATGTAGGTAGCAACCAGAATGAAATATTATTCATTCTAGGAAAAGCCATATCAGGTGCACCAATCATTATTGGAACAAACCAGTTACCAAAGCCACCTATCATTGCTGGCATAACCATAAAGAAAATCATTATTAAACCATGACCAGTAACTAAGACGTTATATAAATGATAGTTTCCACCTAAAATTCCATCACCTGGATGCATCAATTCCATTCTCATCAAAACTGAGAACGCAGTACCAATTACACCTGCAATAATTGCAAATATTAGATACATAGTTCCAATATCTTTGTGATTGGTTGAATAAGCCCAACGTTTCCAGCCAGTTGGTGTATGATGATCGTCGTGTGATGCTGTTTGTGTATACATATTATTTGCTCGCTAGTTTTTTAAATTGATCTTCTTCATTAATTTCTTTTGCAAATTTGACTTTAGCTTCTAACAACCAGTCTTGATATTCTTCTTCAGTAACAACTCTAACTTCAATTGGCATAAACGCATGTTTAATTCCACAAAGTTCAGAACATTGACCATAATAAGTTCCAACTTTTTCTGCTTTAAACCAAGTTTCATTTATTCTTCCAGGAACAGCGTCTCGTTTTACTCCAAATGAAGGGAGTGCCCATGCATGCAAAACATCATTTGCAGTGATCATTACCTTAACAACTTTATTTACTGGAACAACTAGTTCATTATCTACAGCTAACAGTCTTGGTTCGTTTTCTTTTAAGTCTTTAGTTTCGATCATGTATGAGTCGAAGAAAATATTTTCGTCTGGATACTCATATCCCCAGTACCACTGATATCCTATAGCTTTAACAGTTATGTCTGCTTTTGGAATTGCATCTTGTTTGTATAAAATTTTAAATGATGGTACAGCCATCACGATCAGAATTAAACATGGAATTAAAGTCCATAAAACTTCAACAGCAACATTATGAGTTCTTTTTGATGGAACTGGATTTGCTGAAGCTCTAAATCTTATACAAGCATAAACCATCAAAAATAGTACAAAAACACTAATTGCTATTATAATTGGTAACAACAATTTATCATGGAAATTAACTATATCTCTCATAGTCTCGGAAGCAGCCTTTTGAAAGCCTAGTTGCCAATCAACTGGTTGATTAGCTAATGAGCTTGAAGTGATAAAGAATGTTAGAAATATATATAAAAATTTTTTCATTTTTTTACCTTATATAGAGTGTCTTTTAAAAAAATACACTTTTACTTTTAGCGACAAAATATCAATTTATGGCGTAATTTATGATCGATAGAGCAGAAATTACAGCCGTTTCAGATCTCAAGATGTTTTCATTGATTTTAACAGACTGGACACCATTGAATTTGAGAATCTCTTCCCTCTCCTGCTCAGAAAAATCTCCTTCAGGCCCTATGATTACGCAAGTGGGTTTAGTTGTTAACTTTGTAAGATCAATTTTTGTATTAGCAGTATTAAGGTCAGTAAATATTAAATCCATATCATTATTTAGAAAGCTTTTTAATTTTTGAGGGTCCTCAATTGATGGAACTGTTATTCTATTTGACTGTTCAGATGCTTCTATGATTAATTTTTCCAATCTCTCTTTATTTATTTTTCTAACAATTGTTCTTTCAAAGATAATTGGTAAAAACTTAGTTACACCAAGCTCTGTAGCTTTTTTGGATCATAAAATTAAAGTAATTTGATTTGATTGGAGAGAAAGCTAGCCAGAGATCTTGGGTATTTTCTTTGTGTCTTAATTGTTTTGTAATATTAAATTCAACTATGCTTTTTGTGATATTTAAGATTTTCGCTTCCCATTCGCCAGTACTATTAAAGAGAGAGAAAACTTCTTTCTCTTTAAGTCTCATGACTTTTGAAACATAGTGTGATTGAGATTTATCAAGTTTGTCAGTCAAATTAAGAGATAAACTTTTTGAATAAAATAATCTAATGTTACCCATATTGATAAGTTAGTTTATGAAAAATATTAAAGCAATAATTTTTGATGCTTACGGTACCTTATTTGATGTGAATTCAGCTGCTGAAAAATGTAAAGATAAAATAGGTGATAAGTGGGAAGGTTTCGCCAATTATTGGAGAACCACACAATTAGAATATACTTGGCTGAGAAGTTTAATGAAACGTCATAAGGATTTTTGGCAAGTGACAGAAGAAAGTTTAGATAAATCTATGAAAACTTATGAGATAGATTCTTCTATGAGAAATGAGTTATTAGATCTTTATAAAATTCTATCGACCTTTAAAGAAGTTCCTGAAGTTTTAAAATCATTAAAAGAAAGAAATTTTAAAATTGCTATTCTTTCAAATGGTACACCTGCCCTTCTTAATGAATTGGTTAAGAGCAACAATTTAGAAAATATATTTGATGATATTTTTTCAATTGAGGAAGTTGGAGTTTATAAACCAGACTCTAAAGTTTACGATATTCCAGTTAAGAAATATCAAATTCAAAGAAATGAAATTACTTTTTTAAGTGCAAATACTTGGGATGTATCTGGTGGTGGAAATTATGGTTATAATTCTATTTGGGTTAATAGAAATAGTAATACTTTTGACAATCTAGATTATTTACCAAAACATCAAATCAAGGACCTTAGTAAGTTGCTTGATATAATATAAAAAATTATTATGTACGAATTATGAAAAATATTGAAGTAAGTAAAATTATTGATCCTACTCCAGCTTCTGATGGTGCTGGAGTAAAATTAAAAAGAAGCATTGGTGTTGAGCCAAATTATTTTGATCCTTTCTTAATGCTTGATGAATTTGGATCAGAAAATAGTGAGGATTATATTGCGGGTTTCCCACCCCACCCTCATAGAGGAATTGAAACAGTGACTTATATGTTAGCTGGAGATTTTGAGCATAAAGATAGTACAGGTGGTGAAGGTAGAATGACTGCAGGAGATGTTCAATGGATGAAAACAGGAAGTGGGATCATTCATTCAGAAATGCCTGCTATGAAAGAAGGAAGACTTCATGGTTTTCAATTATGGATTAACATGCCTGCTAAATTAAAAATGAGTAAGCCTGAATATCTTTATATTGATGCTGATAAAATGAGTGTTCATAAAGATGATGAGAAACAAGTAAAAGTTATTGCCGGTAAATTCGAGAATGCTGAAGGACCAGTAAAAGGTCATAACGTTGAACCAGTTTATTTTGATGTAGAATTAATTAAAGATAAAGAATTTAATTTTAAATTACCATCTACCCACAATACTTTTGTTTATTTAATTAGTGGTGAAATTGAAATTGGAAAAGATAAACACGATCAAGTTATAGATAGTACTTTAATATTATTAACTAAAGGTGAAAATTTAAGTATTAAAGCAAAATCAAATGCTAAGTTTTTAGTGATTTCGGGTAAACCAATTAATGAGGAAATAGCTAGAGGTGGACCATTTGTGATGAATACCAAAGCAGAAATCTTGCAAGCAGTTCAAGATTATCATAATGGTACGTTTGTAAAATAAATTATGAAAGCTGTACAAATCAATAAAACTGGTGGACCTGAAGTTTTAGAAGTTAAAGATATATCTTTAGACAAACCGGGTCCTGATCAAGTAACCATTGAACAAAAAGCAATTGGTCTTAACTACATTGATACTTACCATAGATCAGGTTTATACCCTTTAAAACTGCCGATTGGTTTAGGTTTAGAAGGCGCTGGAATTATTACTGATGTTGGAGAGAACGTTAAAGATTTCAAAGTTGGTGACAAAATTTCTTATGCAGGTATTCCTTTAGGTTCATATAGTTCACACAGAAACTATCCAACTAAGAATTTAGTTAAAGTACCAGATGGTATTGATCTAGAAATAGCTGCAACATTAATGACAAAAGGTTTAACAACTTTTTATCTTTTGCATAAAACTTATCCAGTTAAATCAGGTGAAACAATTTTATTTCATGCAGCTGCTGGTGGTGTTGGTCAAATTTTCGGACAATGGGCAAAAAGTTTAGGATGTACTGTTATAGGCACAGTTGGATCGGATGAAAAAGTAAATATAGCGAAAGAAAATGGTTATGATCATGTTATCAATTATAATAAAGAAAATTTTGCAAAAAAAGTTTTAGAGATTACTGACGATAAGGGTGTCCCAGTTGTTTATGATGGTGTGGGTAAAGATACGCTAGATGGATCTATTGAATGTTTAGCTATTAGAGGAATGATGGTTTCTTTTGGAAATGCATCTGGACCATTGTCAGATATCAATGTGCCAAAAGTTATTCAACCTAAAGGTCTTTATCTTGTAAGACCATCAATGCAACAATACCTTTCAACTAGAGAAGAATTAGATGAAGCTTCAAAAACAATGTTTGAAAAAATTAGCTCTGGCAAAGTAAAAATTAAAATTTTCAAAAAATATAAGCTAGAGGAAGTTATACAAGCTCACCAAGATCTTGAAGGAAGAAAAATTTTAGGCCCCGCTGTAATAGTTCCTAATTAACATCAACATCCATATCAGACATATGGAGTTTAAGTGCATTCGTAGAAATTTGAATTTCTCTGATAAAAAAAATTATTGAAATAATCATTGATAAACAGCATGACCCAAATATTACCCTAGCTAAAAAAACCTCATCTAAGTAAAGAGCAAACACAGTCAACATATTAAAAAGAAATCCAAATGAAGCAAAAAGTATTGTCCATCTTAAAAGAGTTATTCTTCCACTTAGATTGATAAACTGTTTTTTCCATTCTGGTGGAATATGCTTTTCATAAACATGCTCATCATGTAGCTGTCTGATTAAAATACTTAAAGAATGAAATCTATTACTATAAACAGCCATCATTAAAGGAATTGCAGGAAACATTAATGCTGTGACTGTGTAATCTATATTCATACGAATCAATTTGATTATGAATCTACCCTTTGTTATTTACAAGTAAATTATGAACCAAATAAAGTTATTTATAGAACTTACGAGATTAAAAAAACCAATTGGCTTTATGCTTTTGTTCTGGCCTTGTGCCTGGGGTTTGACACTAGTTTATGATTTTACAGAAAATTTGTACAATTATTTTTATTTCTTAATTCTATTTTTTTTAGGATCAGTATTAATGAGGTCAGCTGGTTGCATAGTAAACGATATTCTAGATAAAGAGTTTGATTCAAAAGTTTTTAGAACTAAAAATCGTCCAATCGCATCAGGTAAAATTTCGGCTATGCTTGCTATTGCTTATGCAGCAATTCTTTGCTTTTTGGCTCTTATTGTTTTATTAAATTTTAATTTTTTAACTATAATACTTGCATTAGGTTCAATGCCACTAGCATTCACTTATCCTCTAATGAAAAGGTTTACTTATTGGCCACAATTATTTTTAGGCATCACATTTAATTATGGTTTAATTCTTGGTTGGACATCAATAAATGGCCAAATAGATATAGCCGTAATTCTTTTTTATATTGGAGCCATATTTTGGACACTGGGTTATGACACAATATATGGGTATCAAGATATTAAAGATGATGAGATTATTGGACTAAAATCAACCTCAATTAAATTTAAAGGGAATGCAAAAAAATTCTTAATGATATGTTATTCATCCCTATTAATATTTTTTTTGATCGGAGGATATTTTATGAATTTTAATTATATTTATTTTTTTTTATTCATAATCCCTTTTATTCATTTATTTTTCTATCAAATAAAAAATTTTCAAATAGACAATCCAGCTAAATGTCTTGAAATATTTAAAAGTAATAATCTTTTTGGATTAATAATTTTAATTAATATCTTAATTGTTAAAAACTTGTAATGAATAAATCACAAATTTTAAAAAGGCTTTACAAAGATTATTCAAAAAAATTTTTAAATAAAATTATTTTATCAGCATTTTACTCTATTTTAGTTGCTGGAAGTACTTCGGCAATTGCATGGCTTTTAGATCCAGCAATAAAAAAAATTTTTATTGATAAAGATCAGTCTCTCATGCTCTTAATTCCTTTAATGATAATTATTGCATTTAGTGTAAAAGGTCTTTCTTTATATTTTGCCAAAGCTACGATGATTGGTGTAGGAGAGTCAGTTAAAAAAAAACTACAGAATGATATGATAAATACATTAATAGGATCTGATACTCAAATAATTGATAAAAAACATTCTGGAAAATTTATTTCAAACCTGACTTATGATGTAACACACATCACAAATTTATTAAGCTTTGCAATACTTAATTTATTTAAAGATACCTTAACTTTAATTGGCTTGTTATGTGTAATGTTTTTACAAAATTGGAAGCTATCACTTATCTCAATAATAATGATACCTCTTGCAAGTTTTTCAGCAAGAGCGCTTGGAAAAAGAATTAGTAAAGTAACAACAGAAGCTCAGGAAAAATCAGGTTTTCTAACAACATATTTGGTTGAATTATTTAAAAATCATAAATTAATTAAAATCTTTCAAAAAGAAAAATTTGAAAAAGATAGAGCAGACGAACATTTAAAACAATTAAAAGAAAAAAATCAAAAAATACAAACAGTTTTTGTAAGAATGTCGCCTATCATGGAAGTTTTAACAGGAATAATGATTGCAATTTTAATTTACTATTCTGGTATACTGATAGTTCAAGGAGAATTAGATATAAATAACTTTTTTTCTTTTCTAGCTGCAATGATGTTAGCTTACCAACCTGTAAGATCGCTCTCTACCTTAAACATGGTAGTTAACCAGGGTTTATCAGCTGCCTCAAGAATTCTTCCAATAATTGACAAGAAAAATAACATTATAAATCACCCAGGCTCCAAACCAATAGTTATTAAAGATGCTAATATAGAATTTAAATCAGTAAATTTTTCTTACGATCTTGATGAGGATAAAACTTTAAAATTAATAAATTTAGAATTTAAAGGTGGAAAAATGACCTCATTAGTAGGTCACAGTGGATCTGGAAAATCTACGATTTTAAATTTAATTCCAAGATTTTATGATATCCAATCAGGAGATATTACAATTGATGATCAATCTTTATATAAGAGTACAATTGAGTCTATAAGAGATGAAATTTCAATGGTTAGTCAGGAGACAACTTTATTTGATGATACAATAAAAAATAATATTAAATACGGAAAAGAAAATGCAACTGATGATGAGATTTTAAAAGTTTCAAAATTATCTTTCTGTCATGAATTTATCAAAAATCTTCCAGATCAATACGAAACTTTAATTGGTGAAAATGGGGTAAGACTATCAGGTGGTGAAAAACAGCGTCTATCTATTGCAAGGGCGATGATGAAAAGAAGTTCAATAATATTACTTGATGAAGCGACATCATCACTAGATACCGAAACAGAGTCCAAAATACAAGAAGCATTGAAAATTTTAACAAAAAATAAAACAACAATTGTTATAGCTCATAGATTGTCAACAATTTTAAATTCGAATAATATTTATGTTATAGATTCTGGTAAAGTAGTTGAAAGTGGTCAACATCAAAATCTCATGGAAAATTCAGATTTATATAAAAGTTTTTATGAAAAACAAATACAAAAATAATTATGTTTTTTCTTTACCAAATAATTTTATCTTGCCTATTATTAATATCTCCACTTATTATTTTTTATAGAGTCATAAAAAAAAAAGAAGATAAAAAAAGATTTATAGAAAAATTCAGTTTTCCAACCAAAAAAAAACAGTCCGGTAAATTAATATGGTTTCATGGTGCAAGTGTTGGAGAAATACTTAGCATAATTCCAATCATTAAATATTATGAAAGAAAAAAAAATATCAATCAGATACTTATAACTTCTAGTACATTAAGCTCATCTAAAATTATTAATAAATTTAAATTTAAAAAAGTTGTCCATCAGTTTTATCCTGTTGATTATTTTTTTTTTACAAATACTTTTTTAAATTACTGGAAACCAAAAATCGCAATTTTTGTCGAATCAGAAATATGGCCATGCATGTTTAAAAATATATCCGAAAGAAAAATTCCATTAATTTTATTAAATGCGAGATTAACTAAAAAAACTTTTAAAAGATGGTCTAGTTTTAAAAAATTTGCTAAATCAGTATTTCAAAAAATTACTATTGCATATCCCCAAAATAATGAAACTAAACATTATCTAAAACAAATTGGTAAAATAAATTTAAATAAAATTGGAAATTTAAAATTTTGCGAAAATTATAACGAAATTTCAAACAGAATTGATAAAAAATTATATCTAGAATTTAAAAAGAAAAAAATATGGGTTGCTTCCAGTACGCACAAAGACGAAGAAGTCTTTTGTGCAAAAGCCCATGTAGAAATCAAAAAAAAATTTAAAAAGGTAATAACTATAATTATTCCTCGCCATGTACATCGTTCAGATGAAATCATAACAGAAATTGAAAATTTAAATTTAAAAGTTGTATCTCATAGCCTTAAACCTAAAAAATTAGACAATGTGGATATTTATTTAGTCGATACGTTTGGTGAAACTGATAAATTTCATAAAATTGGGTCGTCAGTTTTTTTAGGAGGTTCGGTAATAAATAGAGGTGGGCAAAATCCTTTGGAAGCTGCACGCCAAGGAGCAAGAATACTTCATGGACCGAATACAGACAATTTCAGAGATGTTTATAAATTATTAAAATCCCTTGGAATATCTAAAAAAATTAATACACACAAACAACTTGCTTCTTTGATAACTTTTAAAAGGAGCAAAATTAAAGGGAGTAAAATTAAAGTTATTGGTCAGAAAATCATAGAAAAAACCTTAAAAGAATTAGACTATATTATTAATAATGAATTTAAAAAAACCTAAATTTTGGGACTATAATAGACCAAATATTTATGCTTACTTATTGTATCCATTAACTTTTTTAATTAAATTTATAAATATTTTTAAATCTAAACCGAAAAATAAAATCAGAAAAATTAAAACCATTTGTGTTGGTAATATATATGTTGGAGGGACTGGAAAAACTTCCTTAAGTATCAAAATTAAAAAAATCTTAGATGAGAAAAAAATAAAATCATGTTTTGTAAAAAAATATTACGAAAATCAAATTGATGAACAAAAAATCCTAAAAAAACATGGAAAACTGTTTGTTTCACATTCAAGAGAGAATGCAGTAAAGCTAGCTGAGAAAGAGCATTATGATGTCGCAATATTTGATGATGGTCTCCAAGACCAATCTATTGAATATAATTTAAAATTTGTATGTTTTAATAATATTAATTGGATTGGAAATGGTATGACTATTCCCTCTGGTCCGCTAAGAGAGCCTCTCAATAATTTGAGAAATTATAATCATGTTTTTTTAAATGGAAATTTAGAAAATCAAGAAAGATTAACAAATCAATTACTAAACATTAATTCAAAGTTAATTATTCATACTGGGCTATACAAGCCAATTAATTTAAAAGATTTTGAAAAAAATTCAAAATATTTAGTTTTTTCTGGCATTGGAAATCATCAAACTTTTGTTTCTATGGTAAGAAAAAATGGTTTACAAATTTTAAAAGATATTGAATTTGCTGATCATTATTCCTACACTAAAAAGGACATAAACAAAATTTTGAAAGAAGCTGATAATTTAAATTGTAAAGTTATTACAACAGAAAAAGACTTTTTAAGAATAGAAAATTTAAATACAAACAAAATTAAATTTATAAAATCAGAATTACAAATAATAGATGAGGATAAATTAATAAACTCTATAATTTAAAAAATGAAAAATTTTAAATATTTTATTCAATTTTTATTAGCAGTTATATGTTTTGCTTTTTTTAAAATTTTAGGACCAAATCTTTCATCAAATTTAAGTGGTAAATTATTTGAAAAAATTGGACCTTTCTTTAGACAAAAAAAAATTATTCACTCAAATATTAAAAAAGCAATTCCAAACATAAAAGATGAAGAAATGAATAAAATGACAAAATTAATGTGGAATAATTATGGACGGGTATTTGCGGAATATATGTTCATTAAAGATTTTAGAAATGGAAAACTTATATCTAACATTGAAGTCGATGGTCAAGAAATTCTAGAGGAGATAAAAAATTTAAATAAACAAGTAATTTTTATTTCAGGACATTTTAGTAATTTTGAGTTAATGGCAATGTATTTGGAAAAAGCTGGAATTAATTTGACTGCAATTTATCGACCATTAAATAATATTTTTTTAAATTTTATAATGGAAAGAATTAGAAAGAAATACATATGTAAAAATCAAATAAAAAAAGGAATTGGTGGGATAAAAAATTTAATTAACTTTAAAAAAAAGAATTTTTCTACAGCCCTTATGATAGATCAAAGAGTTTCTGAAGGAATATTATCGAACTTTTATAAGGAAAAAGCTTTAACAACAACAATTCCAGCTCAATTAGTAAAAAAATTTAATATACCAGTTGTTCCAGTTTATATTGAAAGAAAAAGTGGAATAAAATTTAAAATAATAATTCATAAGGCCATAAATTTTTCTCAAGAAAAATCAATTTCAAGTATTACTGATGAGCTAAATAAAATTCTTGAGAAAATGATAATTAAAAATCCTGAACAATGGATATGGTCTCACAATCGTTGGAAATAAATTTTTACTTTTTATTTAAAGTCTCTCTTTTTATATTTGCTTCTTTATAAGAAAAATAAGGTTCTTGTAATTCAACGTTCCAATATGTCAAATTTTCAAGATTAATTTTTTTTCCAGAAACAGCGCATTCAACATAATCTCCTGGTTCTATTATCTGAAAATTATTTGGTAAAAATTTTATTTTTGCTAATTTTTTTATCATTTTTAGTTTATACACTTGTATATGAAAGTTGGTATAATAGGAAGTGGTGGAAGAGAACATGCTATTTGTCAAAGTTTAATTAAATCTAGTAAAATTAGTAAAATATTTTGTTTTCCAGGAAACGCAGGTACATCAGAAATTGCCGAAAATATAGATTTAGATTTAGAAAAATTTGAAAAACTTAAAGAATTTATTATAAAAAATAATATTGAACTAATAGTAATTGGTCCAGAAAAATTATTAGTTGAAGGTTTGGTGGACTATTTAGAGAAATTTAATATTAAAGTTTTTGGACCAAATAAAAAAGCTTCTCAACTTGAAGGTTCAAAAATATTTACAAAAAAACTTTGTGAAAAGTTTAATATACCAACCGCAAAGTTTGGAATCTTTGACAGCAAAAATAGTGCACAAAAATTTATTCAAAATTCAAATTTTCCTATTGTAATAAAGGCAGATAATCTTGCTTCAGGTAAGGGTGTTTACATATGCAATAATTATAATGATGGGGTCGTTGCTATTGATGAAATTTTTAATGGTAAATTTGGTAAAGCAAGAAACTTATTAATTGAAGAATTTTTAAATGGGGAAGAAATGAGTTTTTTTACAATACACGATGGTAAAAATTTTAAATGTTTTGGTACAGCACAGGACCATAAAAGAGTATTGGAAGGTGATAAAGGGAAAAATACTGGTGGTATGGGGGCTTATTCTCCATCAAGACTTATAAACGAAGAATTGGAAAAAAAAATAATTGATAAAATAATTAAACCAACCTTAAAAGGATTGAGAGAAATTGGATCAAGTTATAAAGGTTTTTTATATACTGGATTGATGATAATTGATAATGAACCATATCTGATAGAGTACAATGTTCGAATGGGTGATCCAGAATGTCAAACAATTCTCCCAAGATTATTAACTGATCTTAATGAAATTTTTATTGCATGTTGTGAGGAAAATTTAAAGAATATTAAGATTGAATGGTCTAATGAAAAAAGCTTATGCATTGTAATTTGTTCTAAAGGTTATCCAGATAATTTTGAAAAATATGTGGAGATAAAAAATCTCAACAAAATTAAACTAAAAAAAAATGAATTCGTATTTCATGCAGGAACCTCAAAAAAAAGAGAGAGAATTTTTGCAATAGGAGGAAGAGTATTAAATTTTATAACACTTTCAAAAGATTTTGGTATAGCGAGAGAAACTATAATTGGGAATATAACTAAATTAAATTGGGATGGTGGATTTTATAGAAAAGATATTGGTCATAAGGTTATAAAATAATGAGAATAATTTCTGGTGATTTTAAAGGGAAAAAAATTTTGGAACCTAAGGACTACAACACGAGACCTTTAAAAGATTTAGTAAAAGAATCTATATTTAATATTATTTTGCATTCAAATAAATTTGAAATTAATTTAAGAAATTCAAATATTTTAGATTTATTTTCTGGAGTTGGGTCTTTTGGTATTGAGTGTTTATCTAGAGGAGTTAAAAAAGTAATATTTATTGAGAACTATAAGGGTGTTTTGCCAATTCTAAAAAAAAATATTCAATCATTAAAATCAATTAATAATTATCAAATTTATGAAAATGATATTTATAGTGAAAATACATTCTCTGCTATAGAAATTAAATTCGATATTATTTTTTTAGATCCTCCCTATAAATACAAAAATTTAGATACAATATTTCAAAAAATAAAGAATAATAATATATTGAATGAAAATGGTATTATAATTCTACATCGACACAAAAATGAAAAAGAGAGTTTTCCTCATTACATTAAAATTATTGAAAAAAAAATATATGGTATTTCGGTAATATTATTTTTATCTATGTTAAAATAAAAGCCTAGTTGTCTCTTTTTTTATTAATTCTACAGATGGTTGATCATAAGGATTTAGCTTCAAAGCCTTGCCAAGCAAAATCGTTTCTAATAAAAAAAAACAAAATAATTCACCCAATGTTTTTTCGCTCCTTTTTTTTATTTCAAAACTTCTAAATGGTATACTTCTTTTTTTAAATACATTTTCAGTAGCTTTTTTTTGAGCTAGAGTAATGTTTGATACATTTTTATTTTTTAACTTTTTAAGTTCAGGTAATAAACTTTTTGAATTTATTTTATCTGATATATTTTCATGAACGTAAAAAAAAGTAAAAAAATTATTTTTAAAACCATCAAGATATAATTGCATCAAACTATGATTGTCTTTTGGCATAGATGAAATAATTGGCAGCAAACCTTTATTATGTTTACCCAAACTTTCAGCTATTAGTTGTTGATACCATTTAAACAAATTTTCAGATTTTGCATCATAATTGATAATTATAGAATTAAGTTTTTTATATTTTATAAAATTAAGTGTTGAACTTACATTTTGAACAAGTGCATTTAAAAATTTTTTATTTTTTATTAATGAATTTAGTTGTCTAAAATCTTTTGATTTTAAACCCATTAATTCTGCAGGCAACATACCAACTTCTGATAAAACTGAATATCTCCCTCCTATGAAATTATTGTGATTAATAATATCTGCTTTTAATTTTTCCCCTAACGTTCTAAGATAGTTTTTTTTATTTTCAGTTATAAATATATTCTTTTGTTTTCTTTTTATTAAAATATTAGAATTAACTATTGTCTCAATTGTATTACCTGATTTTGATACAACTAAATTCACGTCATTTTTCAAGGTTTTATTTGATCTAGCATTTAAGTTATCAATAAAGAAAAAATTTTTTTTAATTTTATCTTTTAAAAAATCATAAATGGTTTGAGTTCCTAATGAAGACCCTCCTATTCCTATTACTTTAAAATTTTTATATCTATTATATTTTTTGATTAATTTTTTACTAAAATTATCATTATAATTATTGCCAAGTGATAAAATTATCTGACTTTTTTCTTTAATTAAAAATTTAAGTTTTTTATTAATTTTAGAATTTAACTTTTTCTTTTTTGTTCTAAAATTTTTAAAACTAATCTCTGATGTGAGCATTAATTGTTTTTAATTTTTTCTAACAGAGAATCCTCAAAATTTTTATTTTCATCAGAATTGTTGTCACTTTTTTTTGAATCATCTTTATCATTTACTAATTTTTCAATTTTATTTTTGTCTTCAACTGTAACATTGTTATTTTCACTTGGAATAGGTAATTCATTATAATCTGGTGGAAGAACAAGTGGTGATTTTTTTTCAACAAAAAATTCATCATTGCTATTTTTTTTTTGATTTACAAAACCCTCTTTGACTGCGCCACATGAATAAAATAACAAAAGTATGTGGATTAAAAACAAAACTTTAAAATATTTCATAATTTTTGTTCTTTATTAATATCAGCAAATTCTAAAATAATCATTAAAATCACTCCAAGAGTTATAAATACATCAGCTATATTAAAAATAAACCAATGAAAATCTCCAACATGAAAATCAATAAAATCTGGGACAGCTTTGTAAAAAATTCTATCAAAAACATTACCTATTGCTCCACCTAAAATCATTAAAAGTGAGTATTTTTTAAAACCATCACTTTTAATGATCATAAAAATAATTAATAATATTATTATTAAAATAAAGAATGTTAAAATATTATAAAAGTATTTATCGTTAAATGAAAATAAACCAAATGCTATTCCTTCATTCCAGAACAAGTGAATATTTAAAAATTTTGAAGAAAATATTTCTGACCCTAAAAATTTCTTATCTAGATGAATAACATAAATTTTAGAAATCCTATCTAATAAAAAAATCAGTAGAATCAAAGATAGATTAATAATAAAATTTTTTCCTATGTTTTTTATTATCATTCTTTATTCACAGCACAGTTAGCTCTATCACAAGCTGTTTCTTTAATCTTCCAACAAATCGAACACTTTGATCCTTTTGCTTTAGAAGTAATTACTGCTGTTTCGATATCATCTTTATAACTAACTTCAGCTTTAGAAGTAATACAAAGTTCAGAAAAATCAGTATCTTTTGTAAGATTTTTTAATTGTTGACTCAGTTGAATTTTTAAATCTGCCTCTAAACTTGATCCAATTTCTTTACTAGCTCTTTTTTCCTCAATACTTATGTTGCAAATATTTCTGATTTTAATTAATTCACTCCATTTTTCGCTAAGTTTTAAATTTTTAAATTTTTTAGGAAATTCTATAAACTTTTCTAGATGTATACTTTTTTGATCTTTAAATATTAAATTATAAATTTCTTCAGTTGTGAAAGATAAAATAGGAGCAAACCATTTTAACAATGCATTTAAAATTATATTAAGAAGTATAATTGTTGATTTTCTTTTTTCTGAATCTATAGAGTCACAATAAAGATTATCTTTTCTAATATCAAAATAAAAAGCAGATAAATCAACAGTGCAAAAATTTAATAATTCTTTGTACAAATTATGAAAATCATAATTATTAAAATACTTTTTAAAATTATTATTTAAAATATAAATTTTATGGAGCATTAATTGCTCTAACTCAGGTAATTCATCTACAACTAAATCATCAAAGTTTATTTTTTCAAAATTATCATTTATATTCCCAAGTAAATATCTAAATGTATTTCTAATCTTTCTATATGAATCTGCATGTTGATCTAATATTGAATAATCTATTCTTAAATCTTCTGCATAATTTGATGATGCAACCCATATCCTTAAAATATCAGCACCGTATTTTTTTAAAATATCCTCAGGTGCAATCACATTCCCTAAAGATTTAGACATTTTCAAACCTTTGCCATCTACAACAAATCCATGAGATAAAATTGCTTCAAATGGCGCTTTTCCTCTTGTTCCACAAGACTCTAACAAAGAAGAATGAAACCAACCTCTATGTTGGTCTGATCCCTCTAAATACATCGATGCTGGCCATTTTAAATCATCTCTTTTTTCCAAAACAAATGAATGTGTAGAACCACTATCAAACCAAACCTCAACAATATCACTTAATTTTTCAAAATCCTCAGCTTTATACTTGTTCCCTAAAAATCTTTGAGGATCATCTGAAAACCAACAATCTGAGCCTTCTTTTTCATAAATAGAAGCAATATTTTCTGTAACCTCATCATCAACTAAAATTTCATTTGTTTTTTTATTAACAAAAATTGGAAGAGGTACTCCCCAAACTCTTTGTCTGGAGACACACCAATCAGGTCTTGTTTCTATCATTGATTTTAATCTTTCTTTACCTTTGCTTGGATAAAAAGTGGTTTCATCAATAGCTTTTAGGGCTTTATCTCTTAATTTATGACTTTCCATTGAAATAAACCATTGAGGAGTAGCTCTATGAACGAGTGGAGCCTTAGATCTCCATGAATGAGGGTAAGAATGAACCAGCTCACCATTAAATAATAAATTTTTTTGTTCTTTAAGTTTTTCAATTACAATAGGATTTGCTTTAAAGATATGAATTCCTTCAAACAATTTCACATTGTTTGTATATTTTCCGTCTCCATCAACTGTTTCAATTGCTTTAATACCGTTATTCAAACAAAGATTAAAGTCATCAGGTCCGTGACTCGGTGCACAGTGAACTATTCCAGTTCCTTGCTCAGTAGTTACAAATCTAGCCTCAAGCATTGGAATATCATAATCATAACCAAGATTTAAAAAAGGGTGACTACAAATAGTGTTATTCAATTCTTTTCCTTTAAAGGTATGAATTTTTTTATAATTATTGAGTCCACACTCTTTAACAACTGATTCTAGTAGAGCATCTGCAATAATAATTTTTCTATTTTTAAAATCGCCTTCGTCATTTATTTCTAATATTGTATAATTAAGAGTCTCGTTATATGCTAAAGCTTTATTTGCTGGTATTGTCCATGGAGTTGTTGTCCAAATAACTATTTCACTTCCAACTAAATCTTCTAAATTAGATGATTTAACTTTAAACGAAGTATAAATTGTATCTGATTTATGATCTTGATATTCTACCTCAGCATCTGCAAGTGCCGTCTTCTCAACTGTTGACCATAAAACAGGTTTAAAACCTTTATATAAACTTCCTTCTTTTAAAAATTTACCAAGCTCCCTAACTATCTGGGCTTCTGCACTAAAGCTCATTGTTGAGTAATAATTTTCCCAATCCCCTACAACACCTAATCTTTTAAATTGACTTTTATGGACTTCAATCCACTTCTCAGCAAATGTTCTACATTCTTTTCTAAACTCAACTATTGGAACTTCGTTTTTATTTTTTTTATTTTTTTTATACTGTTCTTCAATTTTCCATTCGATTGGTAAACCATGACAATCCCAGCCTGGAACATAAATAGAGTCTTTTCCATCCATTTGATGAAACTTTACAATTATATCTTTAAGAATTTTATTAAGAGCTGTACCCATATGAATATTTCCGTTTGCATAAGGGGGGCCATCATGTAGTACGAATTTTTCTTTTCCTTTACTGTCATTTCTTAATTCATTGTAAAGATTTATTTTTTTCCAATATTCAAGAATTTCTGGTTCTCTAGTAGGCAGGTTGGCTTTCATAGAAAAAGCTGTTTTTGGTAGATTTATTTGTGATTTAGTCATTAAGTCTTTTTTGCAATATTTAAGTCTTTTTTAATTTGTGCTTTTAATTGATTAACATTATTAAATTTTTTTTCTCTTCTTATAAACTCTAAAAACTCTACTGTTAAAAGTTTATTATAAAGATTTCCTGAAAAATTAAATAAATGAACTTCTAATAATATTTTTTTCTGATTAAATGTTGGTCTGTATCCAAGATTAGCAATTCCTTTAAGATATTTATCACTATTTTTTCTCAAAACCTTGACAGCATAAACTCCTGGTTTTGCTAAAACATAATCATCTATGTCTATGTTGCAGGTTGGAAAACCAATTTTTTTTCCTACTTGTCTTCCCTTTTTAACTATTCCTTGTATTGCCCAGTTTCTTTTTAAAAGATTGTTAGCTTTATTCAACAGACCTTTTTCTAAAAGATTCCTTATTAAAGATGATGATACTATCTTTTTACTTATAATTAATGGTTCAGGTTTAACTACTTTATAATTAAACGATTGTTCATATTTTTTTAGCAATTTAACATTTCCTTCTCTTTTATTTCCAAATCTAAAATTATTGCTGACAAAAATAAATTTGGAACTTAATTTTTTATTTAAAATTTGAGAAATAAAGTTTAGCGCTTTAGTTTTTGAAAATTTTTTATCAAATTTTTTTGTAATAACAAAATCTACTTTGAAAGTACTAAGTAACTTTATTTTTTGATCAATATTAGAAAGCCGAAAATTTTTTAATTTTTTATTAAAAAACATTTTTGGCATTGGATCAAAATTTACAACACCAATCTTTAGATTATATTTTTTCTTATAGGAATATGCTAATTGAAATAATTTTCGATGTCCTAAATGTAATCCATCAAAATTACCTATTAAAATAATTGATCCTCTGTGTAATTTTTTAATATTAAAATTTGTATAATGTTTTACCATTTTAAATCTGATTGGATAAAATTAACTATAACCTCGTACTCTTTTGAAACATCTTGGATACCAATATTTTTTATTTCATTTTTATGTATTCCATTACTAATTAATAAAGAATCATAATTTAAAAGATTTGCACCTCTGATATCAGTATTCAAATTATCACCAATTGCTAAAATTTTTTTATTTTTATTATCAATTGACTGATGATAAACCTCTGAATGTGGTTTTCCAAAATATACTACTTCTCCACCCATTTTTTCAAAAACCATTGCTACAGAACCTGCGCACAACTCTCTAACTTTACCACGATCAACGATTAAATCTGGATTTGTGCAGATCATTTTTTTGGTAATATGTTTTTCAAGTAAATCTTTATAAAACTCTAAATCCTTATCATGATCATCATATAACCCTGTGCACAATAAATATTCACTATCGCTAATATCTTCGCACTTATTTTTCTCAAATAAATAAAATAAATCAAAATCTCTAGGTGGACCTATGTGATAAAACTTTTTAGATAAGTAAGATTTTTTTAAATAATTCAATGCTACTTCTCCTGAGGTAAAAACTTGATCTCTGAGCACCTTGTCCATGCCCATTTTTTCTAAAAAATTTTGAACAGTTTTATTTGGTCTTGGGGCATTCGTTAAAAGTACAAACATTTTCTTTTTTTTTAAAAGCTCATCTAAAACAGCTATTGCTTTTTCATGAAGATTAACCCCATTATGAACAACACCCCATAAATCTATATAAAAAAGATCATAGTTATCGGCTATAGATCGTAGGCCATTTATATCTAAATTTTTGGTCATATTTTAAGGTATAAACCATAAAATCTCTAATTTACTAACAAAATTAATATCCTAAATTGTTTCTCATCTTGAAATAGGTGGTGAAATATCTATATGAAGCTCATATTTATAAAGATTTATTAAGGAGATTTTATGAAGTTTAAACCGTTACATGACAGAGTTTTAATCGAGGTTCTAGATGGCAGTGAAAAAACTGCCGGAGGAATAATTATACCTGACACAGCTCAAGAAAAACCTCAAGAGGGAAAAGTAGTTGCCGTAGGTGGTGGAGCTAAAACAGAAGATGGAAAAATAATTCCGATGGATGTTAAGGTTGGTGATAAAGTTTTATTTGGCAAATGGTCAGGAACTGAAGTCAAAATCAATGGTAAAGAATACAGCATAATGAAAGAGTCTGACATTATGGGTATTTCGGGTAAATAGCTTAATTTAAAGGAGAAAAATAATGGCAAAAGTTGTTAAATTTGATGCTGAAGCAAGAGCAGCAATGATAAGAGGTGTAAATATCTTAGCTGACACTGTTAAAGTAACATTAGGACCAAAAGGAAGAAATGTCGTAATGGATAAATCATATGGTGCACCTAGAATTACTAAAGATGGTGTTTCTGTAGCTAAAGAAATTGACCTTGAAGATAAATTTGAAAATATGGGCGCACAAATGGTTAAAGAAGTTGCTAGCAAAACTAATGATGAAGCTGGTGATGGAACTACTACTGCGACTATACTTGCGCAAGCTATTGTAAAAGAAGGTGTAAAATATGTGACGGCTGGCATGAATCCAATGGATGTAAAAAGAGGAATTGATGCAGCTGTAGAAACAGTAAAAGAAAGTCTTGTTGCATCTGCAAAAAAAGTAAAAGACAGTGATGAGATTGCTCAAGTTGGTACAATTTCTGCAAATGGCGATAAAGAAATTGGAACCATGATTGCAAAGGCAATGCAAAAAGTTGGAAATGAAGGAGTAATTACTGTTGAAGAAAATAAGGGTATTGAAACTGAATTAGATGTAGTTGAAGGTATGCAGTTTGATAGAGGGTATCTATCACCATACTTTATCACTAATAGTGATAAAATGACTACAGAATTAGATAATCCTTTTATTTTATTACATGAAAAAAAATTAACTAACTTGCAACCTATGGTTCCTCTTTTAGAGGCTGTTGTTCAAGCTGGTAGACCATTAATGATTATTTCTGAAGATGTTGAGGGCGAAGCTCTAGCTACTTTAGTTGTAAACAAACTTAGAGGTGGTTTAAAAGTTGTGGCTGTTAAAGCTCCAGGATTTGGTGATAGAAGAAAAGCTATGCTTGAAGATATTGCTATTTTAACAGGTGGTCAGGTTATATCTGAAGATCTAGGGATCAAACTTGAGAACGTTAAACTTGACGATCTTGGATCTTGTAAAAAAATTAAAGTAGATAAAGATAATAGTACTATTGTAAATGGCAGTGGTAAAAAATCTGACATCGAAGCTAGATGTGCATCTATCAAACAACAAGTTGAAGAAACTACTTCTGATTACGACAGAGAAAAACTTCAGGAAAGACTAGCTAAGTTAGCTGGCGGAGTTGCAGTAATCAAAGTTGGTGGTGCAACTGAAGTTGAAGTTAAAGAAAGAAAAGACAGAGTTGAAGATGCATTAAATGCAACTAGGGCTGCTGTTGAAGAAGGAATTGTTACTGGTGGTGGTTGTGCACTTCTATATGCTGCTCAAGAACTTGATAAAGTTAAAGCAAAAGGTGATGATCAAAAAGCAGGAGTAGATCTTGTGAGAAAAGCATTGGAAGCTCCAATTAGACAAATTACTAAAAATGCTGGTGTAGATGGTTCAGTGGTAGTTGGTAAATTATTAGAGCAGAAGAAAAAAACTAGCGGTTACGACGCTCAAAACGAGGAGTATTGTGATATGTTTGCAAAGGGTATCATAGACCCAGTTAAAGTTGTAAGAACTGCTTTACAAGACGCTGCTTCAATTGCTGGATTATTAGTAACTACGGAAGCAATGATAGCTGATAAGCCAGAGGAAAAAGATGCTGCTGGCGGAATGCCTGGTGGAATGCCTGGTGGTATGGGTGGCATGGGAGGAATGGGTGGAATGGGAATGTAATCCCCATTAATCTCAAACAAAAATTTAAAAAGGGCAGTTTTTACTGCCCTTTTTTTTGTCTAATATAAAGTTTAATGTTAAAAATGATTATGAAAAAAATTTTATTTAAAATGGTAATTTTTCTAATGTTTACTAACACCGCTCTGCCTGCAAGTTTCAATTGGACAAAAGTTGTTACAACAATCGATGGTGATACAACTTGGTATTACGATAAAAAATCAGTTTTTAAAGTTGGAAGTTATAGATTTTATTGGCAATTAGGAAATTATTTAAAGAATTATGATCAGGACAAATCAGTTATATCACATTCAATGGTCAATTGCGATACATATGAAATGAAGTGGATAACATATACTGGCTACTCGGAACATATGGGAAAAGGTAAAACAAATTTTGAAGCTATTATGCCTGAAGCTGATCCTTCTTACTTTGTTTGGGAATACTTTGATCCAAAAACAACCGTGCAAGGAATCGTTACCGAAAAAGTGTGCAATGAAAGATAAATTCAAATATTTTTATGTCAAAAAGATATAGTGGTAAATCTTTTAAAGACTCTAGTGTTAAAAAAAAACCTAAATTGAGCTTTAAAGAAAAAAGAAAACTTAAAAAAGATAAGCAAAAAAAGGCAAATTAATCCTTAAATTTGAAAATTATTCAAGCCAGTTATGAGTTTTTTTGAGTTTTAATATCCTTTTAAATATGTATAAGAGCCAGAATTTATGAGCAATAATATCAGAAACATCACAATCATAGCCCATGTCGATCATGGCAAAACTACTCTTATTGACAATTTAATGAAGCAAAGTGGTTCATTTAGAGAAAATGAAATTGTTGATGAAAGATTAATGGACTCGGGTGAGCTCGAAAAAGAGAGAGGGATTACAATTTTAGCAAAACCTGCTTCAATTAATTGGAACAATTCAAGAATAAATATAATCGACACTCCAGGCCACCGAGATTTTGCTGCAGAAGTTGAAAGAGTTTTAAGTATGGCAGACGGAGCCTTATTATTAATTGACTCTGCGGAAGGTGTTATGCCTCAAACAAAATTTGTATTAGCCAAAGCACTTAAACAAGGATTAAAACCAATTGTTGTGATTAACAAGTTAGATAAAGCCGATCAAAGAGCTAATGAAGTTTTAGATGAAACATTTGATTTATTTGTGAGCTTAGATGCAAATGAAGAACAATTAGATTTTCCTGTTTTATATGCAAGTGGAAGATCAGGTTGGGCAGACCATGAAGTTGATGGTCCGAGAGAAAATTTAAATCCTTTGTTAGATTTAATTGTTGATCATGTAAAACCTGCTGAACTTGATAAAACTAAACCTTTTGCAATGTTGTCAACACTACTTTATGCAGATAGTTTTTTAGGAAGAAGTTTGGTTGGAAGAATTACACAAGGTACTGCAAAAGCTAATCAATCTATAAAAGCAATCAATTTAAATGGTGAAAAAGTTGATGAAGGAAAATTAACTAAAATTTTTAGATATGAAGGAACTAAAAAGGTTCCTATAGATGTTGGTGAGGCTGGAGATATTGTGGTTGTTGCCGGGTTAGAAAAAGCAAATGTTGCTGATACAATATGTGACTTGGAGATAAATGAGCCTATACCTGCTACTCCGATAGATCCTCCTACAATTTCAATCACAATTACTGTAAATACTTCTCCTTTAGCTGGAACTGAGGGTAAAAAACTAACCAGTACCCAAATAAGAGATAGATTAGTTCAAGAGGCACAAAATAATGTTGGTATTACATTTTCAGAAAACGAGGGAAGAGACTCATTTGTTGTTAGTGGTAGGGGTGAGTTAATGTTGGAAATTCTTTTAACTCAAATGAGAAGAGAGGGTTTTGAAATGACAGTAAGCCCTCCAAAAGTTTTATATAAAACTGATGAAAGTGGAAATAAACTTGAGCCAATTGAAGAAATTACTATGGACCTTGATGAAGAACATTCATCCAAGGTAATTGACTCAATGAACAGAAGAAAAGGTAAACTAATAGAATTAAAAGATACTGGAACAAATAAAAAAAGATTAATTTTTCATGCACCTACTAGAGGGTTAATGGGCTACACAAGTAGATTTCTCACACTTACAAAAGGAAACGGAGTGATTAATAGAATATTCCATAGCTATGGTACTTTTGAAGGAGAAATGGAGGGTAGAAGAAATGGAGCATTAATCTCTATGGAACAAGGAAAAGCAGTTGCATTCGCTATATTTAACCTACAAGCAAGAGGAGAAATGTTTGTAACTCATAATGATGCTGTTTATCCTGGCATGATAGTTGGTCTTTCACCTAAACCAGGTGACATGATAATCAATGTTATGAAAGGTAAAAAGTTAACAAATATGAGAACTCAAGGTTCAGATGAAAATGTTGTGCTTACACCTGTTAGAACAATGTCTATTGCTGAACAATTAAGTATGCTTAATACTGATGAAGCTTTAGAGATAACTCCAGACTCTTGTAGATTGAGAAAAGCAATTCTTGATCCACACGAAAGAAAGAAAAGCGAAAAAGCTACGGCTGCAGCCTAATCAAAAGTTTTATCAACTAAATAAAGTCCTAATGCAACGCAAGGGCCTATGCCAAATGCAAACAATAATGTTCCAATCCCTACTGTTCCTCCTAAATACCATCCAATACTAACAACTGAAATTTCTAATGTTGCTCTTACAGCAGCTATAGGAAAATTAGTTAATTTTTGTAATCCTATCATTAGTCCATCTCTAGGACCGGCTCCTAAATTTGATACTAAGTAAATACCCCCACCTATTCCAACCATGATAACAGAAATTAAAGCTAATAATAATTGATGAATATAATTTGATGGTGTTGGAACATATTTAATACAAAGATCAATCATAATTGCAATTATCAGAGCATTAAATATTGTACCCATCCCAGGTTTTTGCCCAAGAGGTATCCATAAAATTAAAACAGCAATACTTATTAATAATGTGATAGTTCCTATACTTAAATTTACATTTAAGGATATACCTTGGGCTAAAACACTCCAAGGAGAGGCTCCTGTGAATGAAACAATTAACAACCCTTCACCTAATCCAAATAAAGACAAACCAAAACATAAGAAAAAAAATGTAGAAAACTTTGGTTTAAAATTAAATGGTTTTTCTGAGCTCCATTTTACTTTTGGAATTTTTTTTATTTTTAAAAACATAATTGTAATAAGCTATATCTATTAATGAAAAATTCTAATATTGTAACTATCAAATGAAAAAGTTTGCAGTTATTTTACTTGTTGTATTTTTCTCATCGATTTCTTTAGCTCATATAGGTCATTATAACAAATTTGACAAAATAGAAATGGAGATCTTGAGAAATGGTGAAGTAATTGGATATAACAATTATTATTTTAAAAGAGATGGTAAAAAAACGATAGTGAAAAATCAATATAAATTTGAGGTAAAATTACTATCTGCAACAATATTTAAAGTAGAGGGATATGGAGAAGAAATTTATTTAAAAGATAATTTAATATCTTTTCAATCAAAGACACTTCAAAATAAAAAAGAAAAATTTGTAAACTTAAAACTAGATAAAAATAATAAAAAGTTTGAAATTAAAGGATCTTCATATTCAGGTGAAGCTTCTGAAAAAAATATTATAGGAAATTGGTGGAGTCATAAAATTTTACAAGCAGAAAGCCAAATAAGTCCTATTTCTGGAAGTATAAAAGAACAAATAGTAACTTTTATTGGCAAAGAAAATATTTCAATTAATGGCAAACAATATGAAACAGATCATTTCAAACTTACATCTAAAGATATGTCTCTACCTGAGGATAAAAAATTAAATTTTGATATTTGGCTTGATAAAAAAACTTCAGTAATTGTCAAAGTTACATATAAAAGAATGGGAGATTGGGAATATCGTTTAAAAAATCTTGAGTAAAATTATTTATTTATTTTTTTATAAAGATCATTTGCACTTATCCATCCAGCTTCAACCCTAGGTCCCACAAACCAGTCTCCACATACTCCTAAATTTAATTTAGTATTCCAATAACTTTTGACTTTAAATGGCCTGGAATTTGAAGAATATTTCCAACCATGGTTTAATGAAGTTAATATTTTTGTTTTTTTTAATTCCAGTAAGTTTAAAAAATCGATCAATCAAAATCTTTGAATTTTTTTCTTTATTTTCTCTATTTTTATTTATTCTTTTATTTGCCCATAAACTTGTGCTTTGTAAAGTCCATAAATCATTATTACTTTTAAATCTTCTTTTACTATTTTCTTTAGCGGCCCATCCTAAAATTTTGTCGTCAAATAAATAACTTGATATATTTTTATTTGTTTTTTTAATTTCAATCATGACTGTAATATTTGCATCCATTTTAATTTTTTGTTTGATGAATGGATCATCTATAAATTTTTTTGATAATTTTTTTAATTGTGGGAATGGACAAGTTAATATTAATTTATCATAATATTTTATTTGGTTGTTCTTAAAACCTAATTTCCATTTATTATTTATAATTTTAATCTTCTCTAACTCACTTTGAAAGCTACATTTTATATTCTTTATCAAATGTTTGCTGATATCATTATTACCTTTACAACCAATTATTTTAATATGATTTTTATTTTCTTTTTTTAATTTGTCTAAAAAAATATGTTTGCCAATCCATTTTTTTAGAATTTTTTTTTTACGTAAATTTGTAATAAATTTCTTAAATTGTATTGATTTTGGAGAAAAATATTGAGCCCCGTGGTCAAATCCTTTTGACTTGTTTAATCTTTTAAAGGAAGATCTGCCACCTGGACCTCGAGCTTTATCATAAATATGTACAGAATTTTTTTTGCTTAAAAGATTAGCTATTGTTGCTCCTGAAATTCCAGAGCCAATTACACAATAACTGCTCATTTTCCTGCAACAGTCATACCTTCTATCATCATAGTTGGTGAATTGACTGAATATTCTAATTCTAAATCATTAGCTAAAGTTATATTTTTAAACATATCCTTAAAATTACCAGCAATTGTTATTTCATTAACTGGATATTTAAATTCTCCATCTTCAACCAAAAAACCAGTCGCCCCTACTGAATAATCTCCTGTTACAAGATTAGATCCATGACCAATAGTTTCAGTAATATAAAGACTTTTTGAATTTTTTTTTAGAAGATCTTCGTAACTTATATGTCCATTTTCAAAATATAAATTAGTAGTTCCGCCACTTCTTCCATTTGATTGTAAATTTATTTTTTTTCCATTGTAAGTGTCAACAAGGTAATTTTTAAGTATCCCATTCTCTATAAGTTGTAATGTATTAGAGTTTACGCCCTCTGAATCAAAATTTTGAGAACCCATTCCTTTAATTATATCTGGTTTATCAATTACATTTATCGAATTTGCAAAAACCTGGTGATCAATTTTATCCTTTAAAAATGAAGTGCCTCTTGCAATTGCAGATGCAGATATTGCACTTGCAAAAACACTTAACATTCCTTTCGAAATTCTTTTATCAAAAATTATGCTTATCTTCTCGCTTCCAATTTTGTTAGGGCTCAATTTTCTAATAGTTTGCTCGGCAGCTTTATTTCCAAGATCTGATGCTTGCTTAATATCAGATAAATGACGTTTGCTAGAAAATTCATAGTCTCTTTCCATGCTATTTTCATCTTTTGCAACTGTTACACAAGAAGTAGTAAAAGAAGAAGTTTTATAACCGTCACAAAAACCGTCACTATTAGCTAATATAAAATTTGATTTATTTTCAGTAAAACTAGATTCTGTATTTATAATTTGCTTATTTGATGAAGCAGCCTCCTCTAAATCTTTTAAATATTTTATTTTTTTATCATTTTCAAATCTTGTTTCATCATACAAATTAAGGCTACTAATTTGTTTGGCTAATAAATTTTTATCAGGCAAAGAATTAAATTCATCCTCTGGTGTAATTTTTGTAGTTTCAAAGCACTTTTCAATTAAAGTTTTTATATTTTCATCTAGTAAATTTGATGATGAAATTGATGATCTTCTTTTACCTAAATAAGTTTCTATACTTAATGCCAATCCATCTGATCTATCTGAGGCTTCTAGGGATTTATTTCTAAAATTAACTGTTTCTGAAATTGAGTGACCAACTGTAACACTTGCATCAGTTGCTCCCATTTTTTTTGCCAAATCTAAACAATATGAAGCTTTAGATTTGAGAAATTCTTGATCCTTAACCATAATTAAAGTTTTGTTCCACCAACTGTCATTTTATCAATTAAAATTGAGGGTTGAGCGACTCCCACAGGAACTCCTTGTCCTGCCTTTCCACAAGTTCCTATGCCTGGGTCTAACATCATATCATTTCCTACCATCGATACTTCTTTAAGTATTGATGGTCCATCACCAATAAGTGTTGCGCCTTTAATTGGAGATCCAATTTTACCATTATTTATTTCGTAAGCTTCAGTACAATTAAATACAAATTTTCCAGATGTAATATCCACCTGGCCACCTCCAAAACTTACTGCAAAAATTCCTTTATCAACAGATTTGATCATTTCGTCTTGAGTTTGATTTCCACTTAACATCATTGTATTTCTCATTCTTGGTAACACTATATGTCTATAATTTTCTCTTCTTCCAGACCCAGTGGATCTTGTATTCATTAATCTTGCATTATGCCTGTCTTGCATAAAATTTTTAAGAATACCGTTTTCAATTAAAACTGTACGCTCAGTTGGTGTTCCCTCATCATCAATTGTTAAACTACCTCTTCTATTATCTATCGTACCGTCATCAACAATTGTTACTCCCTCACTTGCAACTTTTTCACCCATAAGATTATGAAATGCTGATGTTTTTTTTCTGTTAAAATCTCCTTCAAGACCATGACCAATTGCTTCATGAATTAATATAGCTGGCCAACCAGGTCCTAAAACTACTTTCATTTCACCAGCAGGTGCTGGTTTACTTTCTAAATTTACTGATGCTATCCTAAAAGCCTCTTCACAAACATTTTTCCAGTTGTCATTTTTTAAATAGTCATCATAAGATTGTCTGCCACCAATTCCATATACACCTGTTTCTTTTCTTCCATTTTTTTCTAACATCACAGACACATTAAATCTAATTAATGGACGTACATCAGTAAGCGACTCTCCACCTGATCGAATAATCTCTATTGATTTTTGTTCACCAGCAAAACTAGCTGTCACTTGTTTTACTGATCCATCTTTTTTTCTTAAAAATTCATTTACTTTATTTAAGACTTCTAATTTTGAATCTAATGTTTTTTGTTCAATTGGATTAATATCTTTATAAAATTTTTTATTAGATTTTGGAATTTCATGATTGTATGTGCCTTTAATTGATTTCAGAGTTGATTTAAGATTTTCTGAAGAATTTTTTAATGAATCTTTTGATATTTCATTTGAATATGAATAAGCAACAACCTCGTTTGAGATAGCCCTAAAACCAAATCCCAAATCAGAGCTGTAGTTTGAGCTTTTTATTTTGTTATCATCTAGCAAAATTGACTCTGATTTAGACTCCTCTAAATAAAGTTCGCCATCATCACAATTGTTAAGTGTTTCAGATACTAATTTATCTGCATCTTGTCTTGTTAAATCTGATCTATTAAAGAAATTACTCATTCACCTTAAATAGTAGTTTGTTGATAATTTTCAACTG
>CACECL010000003.1 GCA_902557995.1 uncultured Pelagibacteraceae bacterium
AACTGATCTCTAATATTTTTTATCTCTGACATATTAGTAGATTATTTCCTTAAGAAATAAAAACAATAGCGAAGATTAATTTAAAGCTGATTGAGCTTTTTGTACAATTGTTTTGAATGCTTCTGGGCTATCGTAAGCAATTTCAGCAAGAATTTTTCTATCTATTGCAATACCACATTTATTTAATCCATTGATAAATTTTGAATAAGTTAAGCCTTCAGCTCTTACTCCAGCATTGATTCTCTGTATCCACAATGATTTAAAATCTCTTTTTTTATTTCTTCTGTCTCTGTAAGCGTATTGCATGGATTTTTCCATAGCTTGCTTAGCAACTCTAATGGTATTTTTTCTTCTGCCCCATTGACCCTTTACAGCTTTTAAAACTTTTTTATGTTTAGCTTTACTAGTTACACCTCTTTTAACTCTTGCCATTATTAACCTCGTAAACTGTAAGGCATATATGACTTAACAATTTTTCCATCTTGTTTAGACAATGTTGTAGTGCCTCTAAGTTTTCTTATTTGTGAATTCGTTCTTTTGATCATGCCATGTCTTTTACCTGCTTGCGCAGAAATAACTTTACCCTTAGCGGATATTTTAAATCTTTTTTTTGCTGAGCTTTTTGTTTTTAGTTTTGGCATTATTCTGCGGACTTATACAAAGAAAGATATAATTTTACAACCTCTATTAAAGCTTATAAAGGCTGAATTACCATGATCATTTGCTTTCCATCAAACTTGGGATGCAATTCTACTTTGCCAATATCCTTCATATCTTCTTTAATTTTACCCATTAGTTCATTTCCTAGATGGGAATGCTGAAGCTCTCTACCTTTAAATCTTATAGTAAATTTAACCTTATCTCCTTTAGCTATAAATTTTTTAGCATTTTTGACTTTAAACTCATAATCATGAGTTTCAGTAACAGGTCTCATTTTAATTTCTTTTAAAGAAACAATTTTTTGTTTTTTCTTTGCAAGATTAGCTTTTTTCTGAGCATCATACTTATATTTCCCCATATCCATTATTTTACATACAGGAGGATTCGCGTTAGGTGCTATTTCAATTAAATCTAAACCTTGATTTTTTGCCATGGAAATAGCTTCATTAGTATTCATCACTCCAAGATTTTCTCCATCACTTGCTATAACCTGAACATCAGGAGAAGAAATTCTATTATTGGATCTTGGACCTCTGTCCTTAGTTCTTCTTTGAAAATAATTGTGTTTGAAGTCTGCCACTTAGTTTGATGATGCTTTATTTAAAGCAGAGAATGTTTTTAAGAATTGATCTATACCCATATTTTCTTGTTTATTAGAGTCTAATCTTCTAATCGTTACTGAATTGGAGTCAACTTCTTTTTTACCACAAATTAATAAAAGCGGTATTTTTGCTAAAGAATGATCTCTAATTTTATAATTTAAATTATGATTTTTTAAATCTACTGCAGAACTTATGCCTGAATTTTTTATTTTATTTGATACTTCGACTGCATAGTCATTAAATTCTTCTGAAATAGGTATTACCATAGTCTGTAAAGGAGATATCCAAAATGGAAACTTGCCTGCATAGTTTTCAATTAAAATTCCAATAAATCTCTCTAGAGAACCAAATAATGCTCTGTGCAACATAACAGGAACTTTTTTAGTACCATCTTTATCAACATAAGAAGCGTCTAATCTTGCAGGTAAATTTAAATCTACTTGTAAAGTTCCACATTGCCAATCCCTGCCAATAGCATCTCGTAAAACAAATTCAATTTTAGGACCATAAAATGCTCCCTCACCTTTATTAATAGTATATTCTAATTTAGAAGCTTTAACGGCTTCAAGTAAAGAGGCTTCTGCTTTATCCCAAACTAAATCATCACCAACTCTTACTTCTGGCCTATCTGCATATTTTAGAATCACATTTTCAAAACCAAGGTCCTTATAAATATCTAGTATTAGATTTGTAACAATTGAACATTCGCTAGTAATTTGATCTTCAGTACAAAAAATATGGGCATCATCTTGAGTAAAGGCTCTTACTCTTAATAACCCATGTAAAGCGCCTGATGGCTCATAACGATGAACTTTACCAAATTCAGCAAAACGTAACGGAAGATCTCTGTAACTTTTTAAGCCTTGATTAAATACCTGGATATGACCAGGGCAATTCATTGGTTTAATTGCAAAAACTTTCTCATCTGGTGTTTCAGAAGTATACATGTTTTCTCCATATTTTTCCCAATGCCCAGATTTTTCCCATAGTTGTCTATCTAGCACCTCTGGAGTGTTGACCTCTTTATAACCAGCTGCATCTTGTCTGCTTCTCATGTAGTTAATGAGCTTTTGAAACAAACTCCATCCTCTTTCATGCCAAAATACTGAGCCAGGGCTTTCTTCTCTAAAATGAAATAAATCCATTTCTCTACCTAATTTTCTGTGATCTCTTTTTTCGGCTTCTTCTATTCTTTTTAAATATTCATCTAAGTCTTTTTGAGTTGCCCAACTCGTACCATATATTCGTTGTAACATTTCATTATTAGAGTCTCCTCTCCAATATGCTCCTGATACTTTTGTAAGTTTAAAATATTTCCCTATTTTACCTGTAGAGGATAAATGTGGGCCTCTACATAAATCATGCCATTCTCCGTGAAAATAAATTGATACATCTTCATTTTCAGGTATTGCTTCAATTAGCTCGGCTTTATAAATTTCTCCTTTTTTTTTAAAATGGCTAATTGCTTTGTTTCTATCCCAAACTTCTCTTTTTGTTGTTTCATTCCTATCGACGATCTCTTTCATTTTATTTTCAATTTTAACAAGATCATCCTCTGTAAATGGTTCTTTTCTAGCAAAGTCATAATAAAATCCATTTTCAATCACGGGTCCAATTGTAACTTGTGTACCAGGAAATAATTCTTGAACAGCCATAGCTAAAATATGAGCTGTGTCATGCCTTATAGTTTCCAAGCCCTCAGGATTTTTTGAGGTAAAAATTTTTACAGAACAATCATTTTCAATTAGAAAATCAAGATCTTTAAGTTCACCATCAACACTTATGACCATGGCTTGTTTAGCTAACGATTTGCTAATTTTTTCAGCTACTTCTAGTCCAGTAACTTTATTAGGAAAATCAATATTATTTCCGTCGGGTAATGTTATTATCGGCATTTAATTTAATAATCTCTTATACTCTGAATAAGTAGAAAAGCACATTTTTTCAACATTAAATTTTTGAACTATGTTTTTTCTTCCCTCATTACCAATTGATTTTAATAGAGTTTCATCCATGTTAAGAGTTCTTAATATTTTATTACTTAATGATTTAGCATTTCCTGCTTCATATAAAAAACCAGTTTTTTCATCAATTATTGTTTCATTAGAACCTCCAATGTTACTTGCTATAATTGGTTTTTGCATGGATTGTGCCTCAACGGCAACTCTACCAAAAGCCTCTGGTTCGGTTGAGGCTGAAACAATAATATCAGAAATTTTATAAGCTAATGCCATATCCTTACAATGATCTATGAATCTTATTTGTTTAGACAATCTGTATTGCTCCGAAAGTCTTATTAATTTTTTTTTATATAAATCTCTACCCTGATCACTGCCTAGAATCACAGCATAAAAAGCTACATAACCAAGTTCTATATTCACCAAATTAATTGCCTCTATAAAAACTTCCTGTCCTTTCCAAGAAGTTAATCTACCAGGTAATAGTATAATTTTTTTATCTTTTTCAATGTCCCATGTTTTTAATAATTTTTTTTCATCAATTTCAATTTTGGTTGTTGGGTCAAAATAATCAACATTTATTCCTCTAAAAATAACCATTAATTTTTTTTTCTCATTTAAATATTTTGAATAATTTTTTTTAATATGAGAAAAAATAAAATTAGATCCTGCAATTATTAAATCTGCTCTCGTCATTACAGAATTATAAATTTTTTTTATATTGCTCTTAAAATTGTATGTCCCATGAAATGTAGTTACAAATTTTCGTCCTGTAATTTTTGTTGCTAACAAACATGACCAAGCAGGCGCTCTACTTCTCGCGTGAACAAGAGAAATATTATAAACTAAAATTATTCCAATTAGGATAAAAGCATTAATTAAAATTAGTAGAGGATTTTTGCTTTGTACTGGAAGTCTAAAAATTTTAACTTTTTTTTTATCTACAAATTTAAGCAATTCACCACCACTTGTTACTATAAAAGACTTACAATTATTTTCTGATAAATAATGAGCAATATCATAACAGCCTGTTTCAGCTCCTCCATAACCTAATTTTGGAATTACTTGTAAAACTTTTAAATCAGATGACATTTGATATGATTATATATTAATAGACAAAACTTATAAACGATTATGGCAAATTTCAGATTTCATCAAATATCAAATACAAAGAAAATTAGACATATTTCCAAAATTTTTAAAAATAGTTCTTTTATAGTTTTTTTGCATGGCTTTATGTCAGATCTTGAAGGAAAAAAACCAAATGCTTTTTTGAAATTTGCAAAAAAAAATAAAGTAAGTTTTTTAGCACTAGAATACTCTGGTCATGGGAAATCTTCTGGAAAATTTGTAAATGGAAATATTTCAAAATGGAGTAAAGAGACGTCAATTTTAATTAGAAAATACGTTAAAAAAAAAGAATTTGTGCTAATTGGTTCAAGTATGGGCGCATGGATTTCGCTCAATCAATTCAAAATTTTCAAAAAACAGATTAAAGGATTTTTAGGAATAGGGGCTGCTCCTGAATTTTTAGAAAATTTAATGTGGAAAAAATTTACTAAAAAAATGAAAGAGGAAACAATAAGTAAAGGTATTTATCAATTAAAACATGGTAATTATGAATATCCAATTACTTTACAATTAATAAAAGATGGAAGAAAAAACAAAGTCTTAAATAAAAAAATTAATTCAAATATTAAAGTAACAATGGTTCATGGTGAAAAAGATGAGGCTGTTCCTGTCTCATATTCAAGAAAAGTTTTAAGATTATTTCCAAAAGCTAAGAAAAAATTAAATATTATAAAAAAAGGTGATCACAGCTTATCAAATGAAAAATGGTTAAATATAATTTTAAAAGAGCTTAAATTATTAATTTAGCTAACTTTTTTTATATCTTTTTTTAAAGTAATTGGATTTTTTAATTTATCCAACATTTCTTTAGGACACACCTGAACAAAATTATTTACTTCATCATCAAAGTTTTCAATTATTTTTTTCGATAATTGAGACTCAGTTTCTTTGAAATGCTCAATGACTAAATTTTTTAAATATTCTTTCCAATAATCTGTCTCTACATTTTGCCAAACTACTGATTCTGTATTTACTTTCTTTTCAAAATGTTGAGATTTATCATATATAAAGGCCATTCCACCTGTCATACCAGCTGCAAAATTATCACCAACATCTCCTAAAATTACTACAGTTCCACCAGTCATATATTCACATCCATTAGAATCGCATCCTTCAATTACTGTAACTGCACCAGAATTTCTAACTGAAAATCTTTCACCAGCTTGGCCAGCAGCAAAAAGTTTTCCTGAAGTAGCTCCGTAAAGAACAGTATTTCCTAAAATTGTATTCTCATTTGAAACTAAATTGCTCTCTTCAGGTAATTTTATTGAAATAGTAGCTCCTGACAAACCTTTACCAACATAATCATTTGCATCTCCCTTTAATACAAGTTTTAAACCTTTAGAAGAAAATGCACCAAATGATTGACCTGCTGATCCTTTAAAATTTAAAACTAAAAAGTTTTCATCAAGTTTTTCATAACCATATTTTTTATACAAATGATGAGAAATTCTAGTGCCTACTGCCCTATGAGTATTTTTTATTAAATATTCTTTCTCAATTTTTTCAGAATTATCTAAAACTTGTTCAATTTCTGGCCAAATTTGTTGGTCAAGAGTATCTGGTACACTATTTATTTCTTGATCCTCACAATACCTTGGATTATTTCCAGTATCAGCTTGAACAAATAAAGGATTTAAATCTAAATCGTCTAAATTTGGAGAACCTTTACTAACCTGTTTTAACAAGTCTGTCCTACCAATCACTTCATTTAATGATTTAAAACCTAAATTTGCTAATATTTCTCTTACTTCACTGGCTATAAATGTAAACAAATTAACTACTTTTTCTGGAGTCCCAGTAAATTTTTCTCTGAGCTTTTCATCTTGAGTGCATACGCCTACAGGACATGTATTTGAATGACACTGCCTTACCATTATACAACCCATTGCAACTAAAGCTGTAGTAGCAACACCATATTCTTCAGCACCCATCATTGCAGCTATCACCACATCTCTTCCAGTTTTAATTCCACCGTCTGTTCTTAATGTAACTTTATGTCTAAGATTATTTAAAGTTAATACTTGGTTTGCTTCCGTCAAACCCATTTCCCATGGTATTCCAACATACTTAACACTAGTCTGTGGTGTTGCTCCTGTTCCACCATTATGTCCAGAAATTAATATTATATCTGCTTTTGCTTTAGCTACACCAGCTGCAATTGTTCCTACTCCAGAGGAAGCAACAAGCTTAACTCCAATTCTTGCTTTAGGATTTATCTGTTTTAAATCATAAATTAGTTGTGCGAGATCTTCGATTGAATAAATATCATGATGTGGTGGTGGTGATATTAAAGTAACTCCAGGAGTTGAATGTCTAAGTTTAGCAATCTCCTCTGTAACTTTAAATCCTGGTAGCTGACCTCCCTCACCAGGCTTAGCGCCTTGTGCAATTTTAATTTCTATCTCATTACAATTATTAAGATAATTAACTGTAACTCCGAATCTTGCGGAAGCTATTTGTTTAACTCTTGAGTTTGCGCTGTCACCATTATCTAAAACTTTAAATCTACTTGCATCTTCACCGCCCTCTCCACTACATGAAGCACCTTTAATCCTATTCATACCAGTTGCCAAAGTTTCATGCGCCTCTTTTGATAAAGCTCCATGAGACATGCTCCCACTTCCAAATCTTTTTAAAATATTTTCAATTGGCTCAACCTCAGAAATATCTATTGGCCCACTTAATTTTTTTTCTCTGAAATCAATTAAGTCTCTAAGATTAATAGGTGGTAAGCTGTATATTCCATCCGCATATCTTTTATAGGCATCATAAGAATTAGATCCTACTGCACTTTGAAGTAAATGAATTAATTTTCCTTGATATTGATGAGTTTCACCATTTTTACGATATCTATATATACCGCCTATCGGCAATATGGTTTCAGAACTTTCAAATGCCTCTTTATGTATTTCTCTAATTTTTTTCTCTATACCCGTAAGTCCAATACCTGAAATTTTAGAGACAACTCCTGGAAAATAATCTGCAACAATTGTTCTACTTAAACCTACGGTTTCAAAGTTGCATCCACCTCTATAAGAACTTAGAACTGAGATACCCATCTTAGACATGATCTTTAATAATCCTGCGTTTACTGATTTTATGTATCTCTCTACACATTCATCAAAGCTAAATTGACCAAATAATTTCTTTTCATGACGCTGAAATAAACTATCAAATGCTAAGTATGGATTTACAGTAGTTGCTCCAACTCCTATTAAGGTTGCAAAAGAGTGTGTATCTAAAGCCTCTCCAGATTGAACATTTATTGATACATATCCTCTTAGTTTTTTTTCAATAAGGAATGAATTAATCGATCCAACTGCTAAAAGCATTGGTATTGGCAGTTTTAAGCTAGATAGCTCTTTGTCACTTAAAATCAATTGAGTAACTCCCTGTCTTACTGCAATTTCAGCTTCTTTTTGAATTTTTTTAATTGAATCAAATAAAGTTTCCTCTTCAGAAAAAGTACAATCAATTATAGATGAATTGTTACCAAAAAAATTTATAAATTTTTCAAACTGAGAATTTGATAATATTGGACTATTTAAAACATAAATATTTTGCTTTGTTAAATTATCAAAATTTAAAATATTTCCAAGATTTCCAAATCTTGTTTTCAAACTCATAACCTTGTTTTCTCTTAAAGAGTCTATTGGTGGGTTTGTGACTTGACTAAAATTTTGTCTAAAAAAATGGTACAACGGTCTATACCTATCTGACAAAACAGCCAATGGTGTATCGTCCCCCATAGATCCAGTTGCTTCTTTAGCATCTTCTGCCATAGGATGCAGTATGAGCTCAAGATCTTCTAGACTTATTCCAAAAGTATATTGCCTTCTTCTTAAATCATCTCCCGAAAAAGAATTTTTTTCATCTGAAATAGTTAACTTATCATCTAGGTCAATAATTTGTGAATTAAAGTGTTTATACTCTTTGGCTAAATAATCTTTAATTTGCTTGTTTGTAAATACTTTGCCTTTTTCTATTCTAACTCCAATTATTTCTCCAGGACCCAATCTTCCCTTTGACAAAATTCTTTTTTCATTTAATTCAATCATTCCTGTTTCAGAACCTGCAAATAATAATTTGTCTTTTGTAATTGCGTATCTTAAAGGTCTTAATCCATTTCTGTCATTTGCAGCTATAACCCACTCATTATCAGTTCCAGCAATAGCAGCTGGTCCATCCCATGGCTCCATTGTACTGTTCAAAAAATTAAATAATTGTTGGTGATCTTTTGGTAGAGTTTTATTTTTTTTAGACCATGCGTCTGGAACTAACATAAGCTTCGCCAAAGGCGCAGGCTGACCAGATATATTTAATAATTCAAAAACATTATCTAATGCAGCAGAGTCTGATGCTCCCTGTTGTATAACAGGTTTTAAGTTCTCAACATCGTCAAATAGGGGACTGTTCATCTCTTGTTCATGAACTTTCATCCAATTTTTATTTCCTCTATAAGTATTAATTTCGCCATTATGCGCTATAGCTCTAAAAGGTTGAGCTAAATTCCAGCTAGGGGCTGTATTTGTTGAAAATCTTTGATGAAAAATAGCAAACCTTGAAACAAATCTCTCATCTTTTAAATCAAGATAGAAATCTGAGATAGCTTCAGCTAAAAACATCCCCTTGTAAATGATAGATTTAGAACTCAATGAACAAATATAAAAATTGTTTAAAGATTTTTTAAAAGCTTCATTTTCTATCTTTCTTCTAGTTTCATAAATTTTTCTTTCTAAATCTTTATTTAATAATTCTGGATTATAAGGTTTAAACAATACTTGGATAATTTCAGGCATTGTTTGGAATGCCTTTTCTCCTAAAACTTTTGGATTAACTGGAACTTGTCTCCAACCGTAAATACTAAAATCATTTTTTGTTAATTCACTTTCTACAATAGTTTTACAACTTTCTTGCGCTGCGTAATCATTCCGAGGCAGAAATATCATACCCACACATATTTCAGAATTGTCATGTGTGTGTCCTGTCACTTCTATCTTTTCAATGAAGAAATCTTTTGGTATTTCAACATGAATTCCAGCTCCGTCACCAGTTTTCCCATCGGCATCTACAGCGCCTCTATGCCAAACTGCTTTTAACGCTTCAATACCATACTCTACAACTTTACGAGATTTTTTACCTTCAGTTGATGCAATTATACCAACACCACAAGCATCATGCTCCATGTCTTCTGAATAAACATTATTTTCTTTTAAAAGGTGAAGGTTCTTTTTATAATTTTTCATTAAGCCACTCTTTTTTCCACTTTAGATTTACTCTCTAGATAAGTTTTAATTGAAACTGCTGCATCTCTTCCATCTTTTATCGCCCAAACAACTAATGAAGCTCCTCTAACTATATCACCAGCAGCAAACACCCCTTTTATATTTGTTTCCATAGTATCAAAATCTGTTTTGATAGTTCCCCACTTTGTTACTTGTAATTCACTACTATCAAATAAATTCGGCAAATCCTCAGGATCAAAACCTAGTGCTTTGATAACCATATCTGCTTTTGTTTCGTAACTTGAACCTTCTTGTACTTGTGGCTTTCTTCTTCCTGTGTCGTCTGGATCACCTAGTTTAATTTGATCTACAATTATTTTTTCCAATTTATTTGTACCTTTAAATTCTTTAGGACTTGATAACCAAACAAATTCAACACCTTCTTCTTCTGCATTTGCAACTTCTCTCGCAGATCCTGGCATATTTTCTTTATCTCTTCTATACAAACATTTAACAGATTTTGCCTTCTGTCTTATAGAAGTTCTCACACAATCCATTGCTGTGTCACCTCCACCAATTACAACAACATCTTTACCTTCTGCGTTTAAAATTCCTTTATCAAACAATTCAACATCATCTCCTAGACCTTTTTTATTAGATGCTGTTAAAAAATCCATTGCAGGAAAAATATTATCAAGATCATTTCCAGGTAAGTTTACTTCTCTTGCTTTATAAACTCCTGTAGCAATTAAAATTGCATCGTGTTTTTTTCTCAATTGGTCTAGGCTTGCATCCTTACCAACTTCAAAATTTTGAACAAATTCAATTCCTCCATCCTTTAAGAGTTTTGTTCTTCGCTCTACAACTTCTTTTTCTAATTTAAAATTTGGGATTCCATAAATTAATAATCCTCCTGCTCTATCATATCTATCGTAGACAGTTATTTTATACCCATTTTTTCTTAATTGTTCTGCAGCTGCTAAACCAGCAGGACCTGCTCCTATAATTCCTACGCTTTGATTTTTTTCATTCGTTACCTTAATTGGTTTTACCCAGCCCTGAGCCCAAGCATTATCTGTAATATATTTTTCTACTGATCCAATAGTTACTGTTCCATGACCAGACTGTTCAATTACACAATTTCCTTCGCATAATCTATCTTGGGGGCAAATTCGGCCACACACTTCAGGCATATTGTTTGTGCTTTGGGATAATTCATACGCCTCTTTTAATCTTCCCTCGGCTGTGAGTTTAAGCCAATCTGGAATGTTGTTACTTAAAGGACAGTGAACTTGGCAAAAAGGTACTCCACATTGCGAACACCTACTCGACTGTTCTTTAGCTTTTTCATTGATATACTCGTCATAAATTTCCTTAAAATCTTCCTTTCTCGTATCAACTTCTCTTTTAGGTGGAGTTTGTTGACCTATTTTAACAAATTTGAGCATTTTATCTGGCATGATATTATTTAATTCCCGGCAAAATATACCCTGATTTACGTATATAAAGCATAAAATAGGTCATATATATTGACCTTAATTTTTAAATTATTACCACTAATACACAAGTTTTTAAAAATTGCATAGCTATTATGCTTAAATCGAATTGTTTTAAATAAATACTTTATAAGTTACGTAGAAACAATGTTTCAAAATATTATAGAAGTTTTAATTCTCTCTGCAATTCAAGGAATATCTGAATTTCTTCCTATTAGTTCCTCTGCTCATTTAATTTTGGTTTCTACTTTATATGAATTTAAATCAAGTTCCTTGCTTATTGATATCAGCCTCCATCTAGGTTCTCTAATAGCAATAATTTATTTTTTTAGGGATGAACTATTTGATGCTAGAAAAAATAAAAGACTATTAAGTTTAATAATACTTGGATCTATTCCATTAATAATTGTTGGATACATACTTTATATTACAAATTTAATTTATCAGTTTAGAAACATAGAAATTATAGCATGGACTACTTTAATATTCGCAATAATTTTATACATTTCAGACAGAAATCGATTTGATAAAAAAATTTCTTCAAATTTAAATTTTCAATCAATAATATTTATAGGTATTTTCCAAATTTTCTCTCTTGTGCCTGGAGTAAGTAGGGCAGGAATTACTATAACAGCTGCGAGAATTTTAAAATTTAATAGAGTAGACTCAAGCAAGATATCTTTTTTACTTTCAATCCCAGCATTGGCTGGGGCAAGTGTCTTAAGCTTAAAAGATGTTTTGGAACAATCAATACAGTTTAATTACTTAGTTGTTATCGCAATTATATCTTCTTTTATTTTTTCTTTTCTAACAGTAAAGTTCTTTTTAATTTATATAAATAAATTTTCTATGAATGCATTTGTAATTTATAGAATAATAATTGCTTTGATTTTATTTAGTTTAATTTATTAAATATACTTCTTTTTAATCAAAGGAAGTAATTGAGACAAGAGAACTCCACATAGGATAAAAAAGCATCCAAGTAAATTATTAACATCTAGAATTTGATTTAAAATAAACCAAGCAGCTATAGTCGCAAATACACCTTCAAGAGAAAAAATTATAGCAGCAGGTGCTGGAGTAATATTTCGCTGTGCATAAATTTGTAATACAAATGCAAATCCACCAGATAATATACCTGCGTATAAAATTGAATAAATTTCCATTAAAATATTGCTGAAAATAAATTCTTCATAAATAATTCCAATTATAAATGAAAAAATAGCCACAATTAAAGTCTGCGCAGCTCCTAAGGTAAGTGGAAGATTGTATTTAGTTATAATGATCCCAGTAAAAATGATATGAGTGCTCCAAAATAAAGCTCCCAGAACAACTAGAGTATCTCCTAATCTTACTGTTGCATCATGAAAATTTGTTAATAAATATCCTCCAATTAAACATAGAACTACAGAAGGCCATACACTCCAATGCATTGATTTTTTACCAAACATAAAAATGATAATCGGCACCATTGGCACATAAAAAATTGTAAAAAAAGCAGCATTTGCAACATCTGTGTAAAGCAAAGCAACTTGTTGTAGTGCTGAGCCTAAGAATAAAGAAATTCCAATTAATACTGAATAAATTATGAAAGTTTTTTTATCTAATTTAAATTCTGATTTAAAATTTTTTAATTCAAATAAAATCATAAGTGGAATTATTGCTAAAAAACCAACAAAAAACCTAACAGCATTAAATGTAAAAGGGCCAATATTGTCCATGCCCGTATCTTGGGCAATAAAAGTTGTTCCCCAAATGAAAGTGCATAATAAGGCACTAAATAATGATATGGATTTACTCATTTATAATTAAACAGCTAATTTATAAGCAAAATTTTTGCCTAAGTTTTCTTTTAGATCATTATTAAATCTAGCTGCTTCTGCACCATCAATAATTCTGTGATCATAAGATAAAGAAATTGGCAGCATAGTCCTATTTTGAAACTTTCCATTAATAAAAATTTGTTTTTTTTCAGATCTTCCTACTCCTAATATAGCAACTTCAGGATAATTAATTATAGGAGTAAAAAATGAACCTCCTATACCACCTAAACTCGTAATCGTCATCGAGCCACCAAATAATTCTTTTTTATCAATTTTTAAATTTCTACAAAGTTCGCTTACCTCTTTTAATTCTTTACTTATCAGAGAAATTTTTTTGTTGTTTGCATTTCTTATTTTTGGAACCATTAATCCATTTGGCGTATCAACTGCTATCCCAATATGGTAATATTTTTTTAAAGTCATTTTTCCAGTCTCAATTTCGTCGATAGAAGAATTAAAACTAGGAAATTTCTTAAGAGATGCAACTAAAGCCTTTATTATGAATGCTAGAGGTGTAATTTTAATTTTTTCTCCAGTATATATATCTGTTAACGAACTTCTAAAACTTTCCATTTCTGTTATGTCGGCTTCATCGTGATTTGTAACATGAGGAATTGTTGTCCATGAATTTGTAAGATATTTTGATGATAATTTTTTTACCCTTGGTATATCTTTAATTTCTATTTCACCAAAATCAGAATGTTCAAATTCGTTTTTAATTTTATCTGGTTTACTATCTTTTACTACAACGTTGTTTTTTGAATTAGATGAAACAAATTTTTTAATATCATCTTCAACAACTCTGCCATCTTTCTGACTTCCCGCTACTTGATTAATATCTACACCAAGTTCTCTAGCAAATTTTCTAGCTTTTGGACTTGCAGATGAAATCTCTGAAATATTATTTTTAGTAAATGTTTTTTCTTGGATTTCAGGTTTTATTACCTCAATATTTTTTGACTCTTTTTCAATTTCTAGTTTTTCTTTAACCTCTTCCTTTTTAACTTCTGTATCACTATCTAAAGTTAAAATTAAGTCGCCCTCAGAAACTTTATCTCCTACTTTTATTTTTAAATTTTTGATTTTACCTTCTAAATTTGATGGTATTTCTACGCTAGATTTATCACTTTCAATTGTTATTAGAGCATCATTTTTTTTAATTGATTGACCTTCGGTAACTAATACCTCAATAACCTCAACATCTTTAAAATCTCCAATATTAGGTACTTTAATCTCAGTTTCTAACATTATAATTTTGTTGGCATTGGTTTGTTAGTATCAATATTATACTTCTTCATTGCATCTTTTGAATGTTTGGAAGTAATAAGTTGTTCTTTTGCTAAAATACTTAAACCATAAGCAACCAAATGTTCTTTATCTACCTCAAAAAATTTTCTTAAATTTTTTCTTGTATCACTTCTTCCAAAACCATCTGCTCCTAATGAATAAAAGCTTTTATTAATATAAGGTCTGATTTGATCTGAATTCATTCTCATATAATCAGATGCAGCCATAATTGGGCCCTCTGTTTGGCCAAGGCATTGCTCAACATAAGATTTTTTAGGTTCTTTATCAGGATTCAAAAGATTAAATCTTTCTACCTCCATTCCATCTTTTCTTAATTCATTAAAACTTGTTACACTCCATATCTCACTATCAATTTGATAATCATTTTGTAAAATCTCTGCAGCAGACATCATTTCTCTTAAGATTGTTCCTGATCCTAAAAGTTGGATTTTAGTTTTTTTGTATTTGTTAAATTCTTTTATTTTATACATGCCCTTTAAAATGCCTTCCTCACAATTTTTATCTTTTGGCATTTCTGGGTGTGAGTAATTTTCATTCATTGTTGTAATATAATAAAAAACATTCTCATTTTTCTCATGCATTCTTCTTAGACCTTCTCGAAAAATTACCGCTAATTCATAATGAAATGTAGGATCATAAGTTACACAATTTGGAATAGTCGATGCAATTAAATGACTATGCCCATCCTGGTGTTGTAAGCCTTCTCCAGCTAATGTTGTTCTTCCAGCTGTTGCACCTACCAAAAATCCTCTAGCCTGACTATCCCCGGCTGCCCAAGCTAGATCTCCTATTCTTTGGAAACCAAACATTGAATAAAAAATATAAATTGGGATCATTTCGATATCATGATTAGTATATGCTGTGGCAGCAGCAATCCATGAAGACATAGCACCTGCTTCATTGATACCTTCCTCTAAAACTTGACCGCTTTTGTCTTCTCTATAAGAACTTAATTGAGCTGCATCCTCAGGTTCATATTTTTGTCCCTCGTGCGCATAAATTCCAATTTTTTGGAAAAAACCTTCCATACCAAAAGTTCTAGCTTCATCAGGGATAATTGGAACTAATCTTGGAGATATATTTTTATCTCTTAGTAAATTAGTTAACATTCTCACAAGTGCCATTGTAGTAGACATTTCTTTTTCACCAGTTGATACTTTCATGAAATCGAAAATATCTTTTGAGGGTGCTTTGATTGGTTTAGCGAAAGTCGAACGTTCGGGTAAATATCCACCTAATTTAATTCTTCTGTCTTTTATGTATTTTATTTCTGGTGATTTTTCATCAGGCCTAAAGTATTCAATATTTCTCACTTGTTCATCTGTTAAGGGAACATCAAATCGATCTCTATAGTACATCAAGTCATCAACATCTAATTTTTTCGTTTGATGAGTAGTATTTACACTTTCTCCTGATTTTCCCATTCCATAACCTTTAATAGTTTTTGCAATTATCACTGTTGGGCTTCCTTGATGTTTGGTCGCTTTATCATATGCAGCAAAAACTTTGTGAGGATCGTGACCACCTCTATTAAGTCTCCAAATATCTGTATCTGACATGCTTGAAACTAATTCTAATGTTTCAGGAGATTTCCCAAAAAACTTTTCTCTTACATAAGCACCGTCTCTTGCTTTCATTGCTTGGTACTCACCATCTACTGTCTCGTTCATAATTTTTATTAAGTGACCAGTTTTATCATTAGCAAGCAAAGAATCCCAATATGACCCCCAAATAACTTTAATTACATTCCAGCCAGATCCTCTGAAACTTCCCTCAAGCTCTTGAATAATTTTTCCATTACCTCTAACCGGACCATCTAATCTTTGAAGATTACAATTTATTACAAATATTAAATTATCTAAATTTTCTCTAGCAGCTAATCCAATAGCTCCCATTGACTCAGGCTCATCCATCTCCCCATCGCCTAAAAAAGCCCATACTTTTCTTCCTTCATCTTTTATCAAACCTCTATTGATTAAATATTTCATGTATCTAGCTTGATATATAGCAAGCATAGGACCTAACCCCATGGATACAGTGGGGAACTGCCAAAAATTTGGCATTAGCCATGGATGTGGATATGACGATAGACCCCCAGGTTTTACCTCCTGTCTGAAACTATCTAATTGTTTTTCATTTAATCTACCTTCTAGGAAAGCTCTTGCATACATTCCTGGAGCACTATGTCCTTGAAAATAAATTAAATCTCCGCCAAATTTGTTATTTTTTGCTCTCCAAAAATGATTCATCCCAACATCATATAATGTTGCAGCAGATGCAAATGTACCAATGTGTCCACCAAGCTCCGGATATTTTTTATTTGCTCGAACTACCATTGCTGCTGCATTCCATCTAATCAACGATCTAATTCTTCTTTCAATATTTTGATCGCCACCAGACTTTACTTCAGCCTCAGGAGGTATTGTGTTAATGTATGGTGTATTTTGAGTATAAGGAATATTTGCTCCTTCACGATAAGCTTTGTTAATTAGTTCTTTAATTAAAAAATGAGCTCTTTGATTTCCATCTTTCGAAATAACTGCAGATAAAGATTCCAGCCAATCTTGAGTTTCAAGTGGATCAATATCAGCCCCATTAACTACTTGAATTGTAGATTGTTTTTTTTCAATTATAGATTCAGATATAATTTTTTTTTCCTCTTTTTTTTTAGCCATTGCTTCTTCAGCTTGTTTAATTATATTTTCTGTATCTTTTGGAAGAGTGCTTTCTGATGACGTTTTTGATGATGATGTAAGATTAAGCAATAAATCACCTTTAGAAACTTTATCACCAACTTTAACTGCTAAGCTATCTACTTTTCCAGTAATTGTAGAAGGAATTTCAACACTTGATTTGTCACTTTCAATTGTAACTATTGGATCATTTTCTTTAATTTGATCACCAGGTTTTACAAGTATCTCTATAACCTCAACATTTTCAAAGTCACCAATGTCAGGAACAAGTAATTTTTCGCTCATTTTTTAGAATGTTTTATATACCCAAAAAAACATTATTGGATTTTATTTTATCACATTAATAAGGTTTTTTCGTTAATCTTATATTTTTATTATACAAAAAATAAAAAAATAAATGAATATTAAGCTTTTTAGCTTCTCTCAATACACATAGCTATTCCCATACCACCCCCAATACAGAGTGCCGCACAACCTTTTTTTTTATCTTGCTTGATCATTTCATGGACAAGTGTAACCAAAATTCTTGCCCCAGAAGCTCCAATTGGATGACCTAAGGCAATTGCTCCTCCATTAACATTAACTTTTTGCTCAGGAATTTTTAATTCATGAATTACCGCAATACTTTGTGCTGCAAAGGCTTCATTAATTTCAAATAAGTCTACTTCATCTATTTTCCAATTTGCTTTAGATAAAGCTTCTTTAATTGAAGGTATAGGTCCCAATCCCATTAATGAAGGCTCAACCCCACAAGTAGCCCAAGATACAATTTTAACCAATGGCTCTAATGATTTTTTTTCTGCTTGTTCTCTAGACATTAAAACTAAGGCCGCAGCACCATCATTTATACCTGAGGAATTTCCAGGTGTTACAGTCCCATTTTCTTTGAATACTGTTTTTAATTTTTTTAAATCATCAATACTTAAATTTTCTCTAGGATGTTCATCTTTTTCAAAAATAAATTTTTTATCACCATCTTCAATTTGTAATTTAATCAGCTCATCCTGAAATTTATTTTCACTATATGCTTTTTCTGTTTTTTTCTGAGAATTTAAAGAAAAATTATCTTGTTCATCTCTTGAAATTTTATATTTATCGGCAACATTCTCAGCTGTGACACCCATATGATAATCATTAAAAGAATCTAGCAGACCATCTTTTATCATTGTATCTACTAATTTATTTTCAGAAAATTTGTTATCTTCTCTATAATAAATTGCATGAGTTGCTCTAGACATATTTTCTTGACCACCTGCAATTACAATTTGGTTTTCTCCTAACTTAATTGATTGATATCCCGATACAACAGATCTTAATCCAGATCCACAGACTTGATTAACAATGTGAGCTGGTTTTGAAACTGGTACTCCGGCACCAATTGAAGCTTGCCTAGCAGGATTTTGACCAAGTCCAGAGGTTAAAACGTGCCCCATAATCACTTCATCGATCTCCTCCTCTATATCTAATTTTGATTTATAAATTACTTCTTTAATTACTATTGAACCTAATTTTGATGCGCTGAGATTTTTTAACGAACCTTTATATCTTCCAATTGGGGTTCTTAGTGCTGAAGTGATTACAACATCTTTAGAGTTTTTGCTCATAAAGTCATTAACATAATATTTTATAAGTTAAATTACATCAAAAACTTTGATATATGGAATATATTATTTAAATGGACCGCTGGCCAAATTGGATAAGGCGCTCGGCTACGAACCGGGAGATTCCAGATTCGAGTTCTGGGCGGTCCACCAACAAGGAAATAGAAATGTTTAATTGGCTTTTAAAAGCATCTTTGCAAAAATCAGTAATTTATTTTTTTATAATTATTTTTATTATTTTGTTAATTTTAACTTTTGTATTATAAAAAAATTATGAGCAAAGAATTTGAGCAAATAAGTATTAAACCTGGATTTATGAAACACAATGGGGGTGTTTTATTTAGAACTATTTCAGAGACTGAATACGAATTTAAATCTATAATTAGTGAAAACCATTTAAATGCTGCAGGAATAACTCACGGAGGCTATTTATCCGCATTAATAGATGCAGGAGCGGGAACAGCTGCACATAGAGCTGCAGGAAATGCTCCATGTGTAACTATCTCTTTAGATATAAAATTTATAGGCGCTTCAAAAGTTGGAGATGAAATTATTGGACATACAAAAATTTTAAAAAAAACAAATACTCTTGTCTTTTTATTTTGCGAGCTAAAGTGTAATGATAAAATAATTACCTCTGCATCTGGAGTATGGAAAATTATTAAAATAAAGCCTTCCAATTTAGGACCTGGTGGGTAATTTTACTCTTTTCTTTTTAAGTTAAAGTAACCAAATACTACTAACAATAATATTGCTATAGGATAAACAATATTTTTTGATGGTCTATCTGAATTTTCAATTTTAAATTCACTTATATAGTCTCCCATTTCAAAACCATTTTTTTTTGCTTGTCCATTCCATTTCAAATTATCAACAACAACTTTGTCGTTTTGTCTCAATAATGTAATTCCATAGTCCTCTAAAGTAAATTTATCCTCAAAAGTATTTTTTGATATCACAAATAACTTGTATCTTTCACCATATAAACTGGGCCTTGTTATTTTAATTTGAATTTCTTTTGTTGAGTCTAATTTTATTGAATTAATTTTAGTAATATTTTCATAATTATATTTTGGATAAAATTTGTTTAAAACAAAGTCGGGTGACAACAAGGAAATAGAAATCACTAAAAAAATAATTATTTCATACCATTTAAGTTTATTAACAAACCATCCTTGAGTGGCTGAAGTAAAAACTAAGATCCCAATTAAAGAAGTTATAATTACAGTCAATCCATGCCAAAAATTTTCAATACCAATAAGTAAAAGTTCATGGTTAAATAAGAATACAATCGGCAAAATTCCTGTTCTTAAACTGTACCAAAAAGCTTGCACCCCTGTTCTTAAAGGATCTCCACCAGATATCCCTGCAGCTGCATAAGAAGCAAGTCCGACAGGTGGTGTTACATCAGCCATTAAACCAAAATAAAAAACAAATAAATGAACTGCAATTAACGGAAAAATAAAGCCTGAAGCATTTCCAACATCTACTAAAACAGTCGCCATTAAAGAGGCAACAACAACATAATTTGCAGTTGTGGGTAAACCCATTCCTAAAAGCAAACATAGAATGATTGTTAAAAACAATAAAATAGTAACATTGTCCTTGGCTATAGACTCTATAACTATTATTAAATTAGTACTTAAACCAGTAGATCCAACCGCGCCTACTATAATACCTGCAGTTGCTATTGCTATACCAACAGCAACCATATTCAGAGCACCTTTTTCAAAACCAACTATTGTTTGATTAAACCATTCTTTAAGAGCATTATTTTTGAATTCGTTTTTTATTAATAAATTTATTAAATTTACTAAAACTAAAGTAATTGTCGCATAAAAAATTGAATAAGAGGCAGTAAATCTTAAATAAACCAAAGTGTAAATTAAAACAAAAATTGGTATTAAAAAATGTATCCCAGATAAAAAAGTTTTTTTTAAATGAGGGACATCTGCATCATCCATTCCTTTAAGATTTAATTTTAAAGCTTCTAAATGTGAAATATAAAATAATGCTATATAAGAAATAATTGCTGGCAAAAAAGCATGTTTAACTATCTCAAAATAAGTCACACCAATAAAACTTGCCATCACAAATGCTGCAGCTCCCATAACAGGTGGCATTATTTGACCATTTACAGAGGAAGAAACTTCAATAGCACCAGCTTTTTCTTTTGAAAAACCTGTTTTTTTCATAATTGGAATTGTAAATGTTCCAGTAGTAACTGTGTTTGCAATAGAAGATCCTGAAATTAATCCAGTCATACCTGAACCTAATATTGCTGCCTTTGCAGGTCCTCCTCTCATTTTTCCAACCATTGCAAAAGCAAGATCTAAAAAATATTTTCCACCTCCAGCAGTTTCAAGCAAAGCGCCAAATAAAACAAATAAGAAAATAAAATCTACTGATACCCCAATCGGAATTCCAAAAATTGCTTCTTGATCTAACCACTGGAAGCCTACAAGTCTATTCAAAGATAAACCACCATGCGATATTATTTCAGGCGCATACCTTCCAAAGTATGAAAACAATAAAAAACAACTAGCAATAATTACTAAAGGTAAACCTATTGCTCTTCTGGTAGCCTCTAAAAGAATTAAAATTCCACATCCTCCCAAAATCAATTCTAACGGAAAATTTAATGTTTCTGATATCTTCAAATTTAAAAGAACACCTCCTCTTTCAACCAACTGATCATAAAAAAAATAAATATAAAGACACGAAATCGCTCCCATAAAACTGATCAAAACATCAAAAAACGAAATTTTCTTTCCCTTTGATATTGGGTAAATTAAAAAGGCTAAAGTTAATGCAAACCCTAAATGAATTGCCCTTGCTGGCAATCCCTTAAACATTCCAAAATTTAACATAAATGGAAATGGTGAAGCGTACCAAAGTTGAAATAATGACCAAATAATTGCTATTGCTGAAACAATTTTCAAATGATAACCAGTAATATTTCTAGTTGGTGATAAGTCTTCGCTTATTTTATTTTTAATTTTACTACTGATTGAGTCGCTCATTAAAATTATTCATACCATAAAAAAAAGGCCCGGTAAAAATTACCAGGCCTTTTTAATTAATAAAAATTGGATTACATTAACCCAGCTTCTTTATAGTATTTTATTGCTCCTGGATGTAATGGAGCAGATAAACCATCTTTAATCATGTTTTTCTTTTCCAAGAATCCAAATGCTGGATGTTGTTTTTTGAAATCATCAAAATTTTCCATTACAGCTTTTGTAACTAAATAAACAAGCTCTTCAGAAACATCTGCAGAAGTAACAACAGTAGCTTTTACACCAAAAGTTGTAGCATCTTTTTTCTGACCTGTGTAAGTTCCTTTAGGTATTACTGCCTGTGCATAATAATCTGCACCATCAATTAAACCTTGAACTTCAGAACCTGTTAAATTAATTGGAGATGCTTTAGCTGCACAAGTTGCTGCTTGTTCCATAGCACCATTTGGAAATCCAACAGAATAACCAAATGCATCTATTTTTCCGTCACATAGCGCTTTAACTTGTTCAGAAGAAGTAAGTTCAGTTGTTGATTTAAAGAAACTATTATCAACACCCATTGCTTTCATCAGTTCTTCCATAGTTCCTCTTTGACCTGAACCAGGATTACCGATGTTAACTACTTTTCCTTTTAATCCAGCAAAATCTTTAATTTTTGCTTTTTTTCTAGCCCAAATTTGAAAAGGCTCATTGTGAACTGAAAATACTGCTCTCAAATTACTAAATTGTTTTCCTTCCCATTTACTAGATCCATTAACAGCATGATACTGCCAGTCTGATTGCGCTACACCAAATTGGAATTCTCCAGCTGCTATCTGACCAATATTGTAGTTAGATCCACCAGTGGATGGAGCAGTACATCTATAAGCTTTAGCTGTACCTTTTTTTCTACCATGTTCAGCACTGATTGCTGACTTATGAAGCATTTTACATATTGCGTTTCCTGTTTGGAAATATACTCCTGTAGGTCCGCCTGTTCCTATCGTAAAGAACTCTGCTGTTTTAGCAACAGTTGTCAAAGACAATGATGCAAATAAAATCAGTAAAGCACTTGATAGAGATGTGATTATTTTTTTCATTATTTACCCCTCTATTTATATGTCGTTATTTTTATAAGTTTATTCTAACAAAAATTAATCATAGGTGTACAGAGTGATTTTATAAGTTTTCTGACCAATTCTTAAGCTTATTAACACCTTCAACTACTTTTGGTGCAAACTTATTAATTAAATTTTCATCAATTTTTTTAGTTTCATCAATATTTTTCATAAACTCTTGTCCATCAAAATCTGTAAAACTTAACCTTACTAACATTTTATCTGGATTAAATCCAAAATCAGAACCGGGTAATAGAGCAACTCCAGTATTATTTAATATATCGCTACACATATCTGACGAGGTTTTAAATTTATTGTTTAAAAATTCTGGCATCAAGTAAAACCCTCCCTGAGGCTCATTTATCAGTACCTTATTTGATTTTAAATTTAAAAAAACATATTTACCAACTGCACTCAAGATATTTATTGATTTTGCAATATAATTTGAATGATCATTTTCGTAAGCTTTAATCGCTGCATACTGAATAGGTGCACTCACTGCAGAAAAAGTTTCACTAGCTAATACATTGATCATATTTTTTATATTATTCAATTCATCTGGAATTATAAAATAACCAAGCCTCCATCCTCCAGCACCACACCATTTACTAAGTCCAGTACTTATAATGGTTTTTTCAGGACAATAACTTGAGATAGATTTAAAATTTTTTGAAAATGTTAATTCTGAATATATTTCATCTGATAAAATTATAAGATTGTATTTTTTGGTAATTTCTGAAATTTCTTCTAGTTTCTTACAAACTTGCCCAGAGGGATTGTTTGGTGAATTTAAAAATAATAAATAATTTTTATCTTTATCTTTTAAAATGATTTTCTCGATTTGCTCTCCAGTAGGAAACCAGTTGTTTTCTCTTTCTGTTTGAAGAATTTGAATTTTATTTCTTCCCAAAATAGCTTGTGGTGCATATGAAACCCAACTAGGTGCTGGCAATATAATTTCACCATCAAATATTACATGTAATAAAAACATTAATTCTTTAGATCCTGGTCCAATTATTACATTGTTTGCTTTGTAGTTATGATTTTTCTTTTTAGATGAATATTTCGCTACAGCTTTCCTTAATTGCTCAAGGCCTTGCATGGGTAGATATTTGTTTTGATAGGCGTTATTTTTTAATTCTTCAACAATATCTTCAGGAACTTTAAATGGTGATTGTCCAAAACCAAATTTAAAGATTTTTTTTCCTTGTTGTTCTAGTAGTTTTGAAGTTTCGTTAATTGCAAGAGTAGATGATGGCTTTAAGTCTTTGACAAGATTTTTTAACATTTAATTGCTCAATTCTTTTAAATTATTAAATTGTTCAAGAGCTTCTGGATTTGCTAAAGCTTCAATGTTTTTAATTTGACTTCCTTCTATCTTACTTTTAACTGCAAGTTCAACTATTTTGCCACTTTTTGTTCGAGGTATATCTTTTACAACAATGATTTTACTTGGAACATGTCTTGGAGATGCATTTTTTTTTATTTTTAATTTAATTTTGTTTATTAATTCTGCTGTTAATGAAAAGTTTTTGCTCATTACAATAAATAAAACTATTCTAACATCATTATCCCATGATTGTCCTACAGCGATAGACTCTTTTATTTCTTTAAATTTTTCAACTTCTGAATATATCTCTGCTGTTCCAAGTCTTACACCTCCTGGATTTAAGGTGGTATCTGATCTTCCATGAATTATATACCCACCACTATTTTTTATTTCTGCGTAATCTCCATGGTGCCATATATTTTTAAATCTATTAAAATAAGCACTCTTAAATTTAATATCATTTTTATCATTCCAAAACTTTAGAGGCATTGATGGAAAAGGATTTTTACAGACAAGTTCTCCTTTACTATTTTTTAAAGACTTCCCTTTATCACTTAGTACATCTACATCTAAAGCCAAACCATTATTTTGTATTTCTCCTATATTTACTGGCTGATATAAATTTCCTAACACAAAGCATGAAACAATGTCAGTACCACCAGAAATTGATGACAAGTGTACATTTTTTTTAATGTGTTTATATACATATTTAAAACTTTCCTCTGAAAGAGGTGACCCAGTTGAGCAAATTGTTCTTAGTTTATTAAATTTGAATTTATATTTTAATTTTGGTTTAAACTTTCTTAAAGCATCTACATACTTTGCACTTATTCCAAATAAAGTTATTTTTTCTCTTTGTGCTATTTTCAAAAGCAAATCAGCAGATTTAAACATTGGAGATCCATCAAACAGAACAATAGATGCCTTAGAAGCTAATGAACTAACTAACCAATTCCACATCATCCATCCACAAGTGGTAAAATAAAAAACATTATCATTTTCTTTAATATTACAATGTAATTGATGTTCCTTCATATGCTGAATTAAAACACCACCAGATCTATGACAAATACATTTGGGTTTGCCAGTAGTTCCACTTGAATATAATATTGCTAACTCTGTTTCAAAATCAAATCTTTTAAAATTAATTTTTTCAGCATTACTTTGCATTAATTCATTCCATTTAAAAAAATTAGTTTTTTTAAATTTATATTTTTTTTTAATATATTTTTTTCCAGGATAATTACTAATTACAACATTTTTAATTGATGGGATTAATTTTAAAATCTCTGGAAGTCTTTTTAAAACATCTATTTTTTTTCCATTATAAAAATACTGATCAGTGATGAATAAAACTTTTGGATTTATTTGAGAAAATCTTTCTATAACACCTTTAGAACCAAAATCAGGACTACATGAAGACCAAATACCTCCAAGGGAAGTTGTAGCAATGAATGCTTCAACAGTTTGAATAGTATTTGGCATATAGGCTGCTACTCTATCTCCTTTTTTAATATTTATTTTTTTTAGAAATTTTGAAATTTTATTAGTATTAAAATTTAATTGTCTCCATGATCTTTCTTCTCTAAATCCATTTTCACTTATAAAAGTTACTGCTTTTTCTTTATTATTTTTTGATAATAAATTTTCACCAAAATTTAGTTTGCTACCTGGTAAAAATAAATTTTTATAAAAAGTTTTTGATTTTCTAAATTTTTTTTTACTTTTAGTTCCTTTTATTTTGCTAAAATCCCAAAATTTACTCCAAAACTCAGGTGAATTTTTAATGCTCCAATGTAATAATTTTTTATAATTTCTATTAAATTTTATTTTTAATTTTTTAGAAATGTAATTTTCAAAAGCAAATAAATTTGAATTTTTTTTTTCAATTAGAGGAGGTTGCCAAAGTTTTTTACTCATTTTATTAAATTAAATTACTGTTATAGAATTAATCTTATTTATGATAATCTCACTAACATTTAAAAGAAAATGAGAACTTTTTACCCTCCGATTCGGTCATGTTTTAGTCTATTTTTGTTCTTTAGCAGTAACAATATCTGGTAGGTAAAAAAAAAGAAGCACAAAAGATAGAAATGATTAAAAATAAAATTACAGCTGTCCTCGGTCCTACTAATACAGGCAAAACCCATCTTGCTATCGAAACCATGCTTTCTTTTGAAAGCGGTATGATTGGATTTCCGCTTAGATTACTTGCAAGAGAAGTATATGACAAAGTAATTAAGAAAATAAGTTTAGATAAAGTTGCACTTATAACTGGAGAAGAAAAAATAATCCCATCTAACGCTAAATATTTTTTATGCACAGTTGAATCTATGCCAATTGACAAATATCTAGAGTTTGTTGGCGTAGACGAGATTCAAATGTGCTCTGATCATGAAAGAGGTCATATTTTTACTAACAGACTTTTAAATATGAGGGGAGAAAAACTTACAATGTTAATGGGTTCAAGTACCATTAAAAATATTATTTCAAAATTAGATGCAGATATTGAATTTATAAATAGAGAACGACTATCTAAACTTACCTACGCTGGTCATAAAAAAATATCAAGAATTGATAGAAAGACAGCAATCATTGCGTTTTCAGCAGAGGAGGTTTATGCAATTGCTGAGTTAATAAGAAGGCAAAAGGGTGGTGCTGCTATTGTAATGGGATCACTAAGTCCAAAAACAAGAAATGCCCAAGTTGAACTATATCAATCTGGAGATGTCGATTTCTTGGTTGCAACAGATGCAATTGGAATGGGAATAAATATGGATTTAGATTTTGTTTATTTTTCAGATGTTAAGAAATTTGATGGAAAAAAATTAAGAAGATTAAATCTATCTGAAATAGGTCAAATAGCCGGTAGAGCTGGTCGATACCTTAATGATGGAAGTTTCGGTATTACTGGTGATTGTAGAGAAATATCTCCAGAAGAGGTAGAATTATTAGAAAATCATAAATTTGAGGAAATTAGAACTTTGTTTTGGAGAAATTCAAATCTTAATTTCAATAACCCAATTAGTTTAATTAAAAGTTTAGAGGAAAAACCACAGGTGGAATGGTTAAGAAAAATTCACGAATGTGAGGATGAAAAAGCACTTAAATATTTTTTAAAAGATCAAAAAATTTTAAATAAAGGATTTAATAAGAAAACTTTAATGCTCTTATGGGAATGTTGCCAAATACCTGATTTTGTTAAAAAAACTTATGGGAATCATTTTGAGGTTATTGGAAATGTATTTAAATTTTTAACTAGCGAAAAAGGACTAATTTCTGAAGATTATATGAGATTACAGCTCATGAAACTAGATAAATTAGATGGAAATGTAGATTCTTTATCAAATAGAATTGCAAATGTCAGAACTTGGTCATATGTTTCGAATAAAAATAATTGGGTAGAAAATCAAAATTATTGGATTGAAAAAACTAAACACTTAGAAGATAGACTTTCAGACAGATTACATGAAGAACTTACTAAAACTTTTATTGACAAAAGAGCAAGCGTGCTCGCTAGAGGTTTAAAACAGGATATGGAATTTAAAACTGAAATTTTACAAAACAATGATGTTAAAATTGACGACCAATTCATCGGAAAGATAAAAGGACTAAAATTAGAACTAGATCTAAAAAAAGGTGCTTTGGAAACTGATATTAAATCTTTAAAAAAAGCTGCCAGGCAAACTATTGGTCCAGAATTAGAAAAACGTGTTCAATCAATAATTGATACAGGATTAATTAGTTTGAATGAAGATTTTAAAATTTACTGGAATGATTTCCCAATTGCCAAATTAACAACAGGTAATGATTATTTAAACCCTAATTTTGATTTAATTGTTGATGATGTTATTGAAAAAAACACTAAACAAAAATTAAATGACTTTATTAATAAATGGATACATTCAAAAATAAATAACGTTCTTAAAAGTTTAATTGATTTAAAAAATATAAAAGAAAATAATTCATCAATTAAAGCACTGGCATACCAACTCTATGAAAATAATGGAGTATTAAAGCGAGATCAAGTTTCTGAATACCTAAAAAACTTAGAACAAAATGAAAGAAAAATTCTTAGAAACTTAGGGGTAAAGTTTGGCAGATATCATGTTTTCCTTTATCAATTGATTAAACCAGAAGCAGTATCTTTGCGAACTTTATTGTGGAAAAATTTTTATCAAAAATTTCATAATTTAAAACCACCTACCTTTGGTTTGAATTTTTTAGACGATAAAGAAATAAAAAATAAAAACTTTATGCTTTTGTGTGGATTTGAAAGATTTGATAATTTTTTTGTAAGAATTGATATTTTGGAAAGATTATTTGTATTAATAATAAATTCTAGTTCAAAGGAAAATTCTAAAATAAAATTAGTTCCAGAAATGTTAAATCTTTTGGGATGTAGTAAAGATAATTTCAAAAAATTACTTCAAAAAATGAATTATAAAATATTTGAAAAAGAAAATGAAACATTTTTTAAATATAGTCCTACTAAGAAATTTAAAAAAATTACCACAAAGAAGATCTCAAACGAAAATCCATTTAATATATTAAAGAATTTAAATTTAAATTAAAATGTTTTTTAAAAAAGAAGAAATAAAAAATAATAATTTTCTCACAAAAGTTTGTGCTTTATTAATTCATGCTGCAAAAATTGATGAGAACTATACAGATAAAGAAGAAGAAATTATTAAAAAAACGCTTAATGAGCTAGGTGTAGAAAATGAAAATGTTTCTAAAACAATTGAAGAAGCAAAAATAATTGAAGAAAGCTCAAATCAAATTTTAGATTTTACTCGAGAAGTAAAAGGGTTACCCGAGCAAGATAAAATTAAAATTATTGAGGCTTTGTGGTCTATAATCTATTCAAACAAAGATGCTGATATATATGAAACTAATTTAATGAGACGACTTGCGGGTTTACTTTACATTGACAATAAAACAATGGGCGATATTAAAGAAAAAATTAAACAAAATTTAAAATGACATATATCGTTAACGATAATTGTATTAAGTGCAAACTAACAGACTGTGTTGATGTCTGCCCGGTTGATTGCTTTTACGAAGGTAAAAATATGCTTGTAATTAAACCCGATGAGTGTATAGATTGTGGCGTTTGCGAGCCAGAATGTCCTGTCGATGCCATAAAAGCAGACACCGAACCTGGAAGTGAAAAATGGTTAGAGATCAATAAAAAATATTCTGAAATCTGGCCTAACATAAGTGAAAAAAAAGATCCACCAGCGGATCACGAGAAATTTAAAAATGAGCAAAATAAGTACGAAAAATATTTTAAAGAAAATCTTTAAAGCCAAAACAGATAAAAAAGTGAAAAAAAAAGTTTCTAAAAAGAAGGTTATAAAAGCTAAAAAAGCTAAAAAAGCTAAAAAAATAATTTCAAAAAAAATCAAAAAAGTTGTTAAAAAATTTACACCTAAATTATCTAAAACAAAAAAAACTGTTAAAATTAAAGAAACTACAGCTGAGTCAAAAGTAGATAATTTAAGAATCTCAAAAACAAACGAAGTTAAGCCTGAAATAAAAAAAGTTAAAAAACAGGAAACCGAAAAAAGAGAATACAAGATTAAAGATCATGTTGTTTATCCAAAGCATGGGGTAGGGCAAATTACTGAATTTAAAAAGATCAACATTGGTGGAATTGATGTTGAGACTTATATTATTAAATTTGAAAAAGATAAAGCTAATGGAATGGTTCCTGTAAACAAGCAGTCTCACCTAAGGCCGTTAGCAACTATTAATCAAGTAAACAAGTGTATTTCAATTTTAAAAAGTAAACCAAAAATTAAAAGATCAATGTGGAGTCGAAGAGCGCAAGAATATGAAGCAAAAATATCTTCTGGAAAAATATATGAATTAGCTGAGGTTGTCAGAGATTTAAACAAGGGTGATGATCTTATGGTTGACCAGTCTTATAGTGAAAGACAATTATTTGAAAAAGCTTATGAGAGAATTCTGTCTGAATTTCAGATTGTTTTGAATGTATCATTAGAAGATACTCAAAAAAAATTGGATAAAGCACTGAGAAGAAATTTAGGTGGGCAGCCTCAACCAGCGGTACCTGCAAAAACTCCAACTAGTGAACTACCTGTAGACGAACCAATTTCTGATAACGAAGAACCGATTGACGATTAAAAAAAAACGCCTCTCACACAAACTGTAATGAGAAGCGTTTTTTGTAAAGAATACTAAGTTACTATTTTCTTCTTCTTTTTTTTGCTTTTTTCTTAGCTTTTTTCTTAGCTTTTTTCTTAGTTTTCTTTGCCGCTTTTTTTCTTTTCTTAGGCATCTTTAGCTCCCTTTTTTTAGTTAAACGAATCAAATTGATTCGCTATTAACATATTTTTATTTTTTTCTATAAGTTATGTCAATTCTTTAATTAGAAGTTAAATTTTATAAAAATTTTTTTTAACTTTTTATTTTTATAAAACTTTTTTTTATTAATTTAGTTAATGTTTATGCGGTTAATAAACAACTTTAATTAAATATTTTAATAAAGATTTTCTAGCTGATTTTTATATTTTTCTGTAACTTTTTTTCTTTTTACTTTCATTGTCGGTGTCATTAAACCATTTTCAATAGAAAAATTTTCATCTATTAATTGAATTCTTTTTATCTTTTCCAATAAAGTTAATTTTGTATTTATTTTTTCAATTACTTTATTTATTTTTTCTTTTTCGTTTAAAAAATCTTTATTCGGCACAATTAAAGCAACTAAGTAATTTTTTTTATCACCATAAACCATACATTGATCTATCTCTGGTTCATTCGTAATCATATTTTCAATTTTAGCAGGTGAAATGTTATCCCCACCAGCACTTACTATGATATCTTTTTTTCTATCAGTAATTTTTAAATAACCGTCATTTGGATCTATCTCTCCGATATCACCTGTATGTAACCATCCATTTATAATTACTTTTTCTGTTTCTTCTTTTTTGTTCCAATATCCTAGCATTACATTTTCGCCTTTAACTAAAATTTCTCCATCTTCAGCAATTTTAACTTCATTTCCTTTAAATGGAGGTCCTACAGTTTCCACTTTAATTTTATGTATTGGATTGCAACTTACTACTGGTGATGTTTCTGTTAAACCATAACCCTGAAGAGTAGGCAGTCCAACAGAATTCAAAAATTCTCCTATTTCTTTGTCTAGGGCCCCACCACCTGAAACAAAAGCTTTCAAATTTCCACCAAACTGTTTTTTTATTTTTTTTCTAACTAATTTATCAACTATAAAATTGAGTAATTTTTCAGAAAATGTCAGTTTTTGATTTAATAATTTTTTTCTTCCCAAACGAAGAGTTGCTTCAATTAATTTTGCTTTAAAACCTGTTTGTTTTTTTAAATTCATATTTATTTTGTTGTAAAGGTTTTGGTAGAACCTGGGAACTGCTGTCATTATTGTGGGTTTTGCTTCAGATATATTTTCTAAAAGTTTTTCTATTTTCTCTGCATAGAATACTTTTGCTCCTACTGCTATCTGTGCAAATTGAACACAATGCTCATAAGAGTGTGAAAGTGGAAGCCAAGTTAAAAATACTGGTCTTGAGATAAACAATGGTTTCATAATTTCACATGCTCCTACGAGATTATTTAAAATTCCACCATGACTTAAAATTACTCCTTTAGGATTACCTCCAGTTCCAGAAGTATAAATAATACATGCAGGAGAATTTCTTTTTAATTTATTATTTTCAATTTTATCTTCCGCTAATAAATTATTCTTTATAATTGAATCAAAGTCTAAATATTTTTCTTTGTTAATTATATTTAAGCTATTTGTTACCTTGGTTCTCTCATCCAAAGTAATTACTTTTTTGATAAAATCTTTTTCATTAATTGAATTATTTAATTTTTTTAACATCTCATTGTTTGAAACAACAACTAAGCTAGGTTCACAATCTTCTATTAAATACTTATAATCATCTTCTGTATAAGTTGTGTATGCTGGAACTGTAATTCCACCAGCTACCATAATAGCTAAATCAGAAACAAACCACTCTGGTCTATTCTCCGATACCAAAAGACATCTATCGCCTTCTTTTATATTTTCTTTAATAACTTTTGATAATTTTAAAATATTCTTTTCAGTTTGTTCCCATGTGTATGTTTTTTTATTGTTTGGGTTTAGCCATTCTAAAAAAATATCTTTTTTATTTTGTTTATTTGCTTGATTGACAAATAATTCGATCAAATTATTTAAATTATTTAAATTCATAGTTACTTGGTGGGCGAAGAGAGAATCGAACTCTCACTTCTTGCGAAACACGATTTTGAGTCGTGCGCGTCTACCAGTTCCGCCATTCGCCCTAGGTATTCAATTAAATTATATTTAAATAGTATAAGAACTAAATTTATATTAAAACCAAAAAATGTTTCAAAGACTTTACAAAAAATGTTTAGAATTAGCCGCACATAAAAGTTCAAATTTTTATTTAGGGCTTGTATCTTTTATAGAAAGTTCTTTTTTTCCTGTACCCCCAGATGTAATGATAATCCCAATGGTTATTGCTAAAAAAAAAGAATATCTAAAAATATTTTTAATAGCATCAATATTTTCAGTTCTTGGAGGAATTTTGGGATATTTGATAGGTTATTTATTTTTTGATTTAGCAATGTATGTAATTGAATTTTATGGTTATCAAAATAAAGTTGAAAATTTGAAATTGAGTATGTCACAAGGAAGTGGATTCCTTGCATGGCTAGGTATTCTTTTTTTAGCAGGATTTACACCATTACCCTATAAAGCCTTTACGATTTCAAGTGGTTTAATTGCTTTTAATCTTCCTATTTTTATAATTGTTAGCTTAATTTCAAGAAGCTTGAGATTTTTTATAGTTGCTTATTTATCTTATAAATTTGGGGAGTTGTTTACAGAGTTCATGGAAAAACATGGATCAAAATGGTTCACCATAATTGGAATTATTATAGTTATAATATTTATTATTATTTATTTATTTTTAAAATTTAATGGTTGAGATTAGCAAAACAATAACATTAAAGTTGATTTTTTTAATTAGCATTATTGCTTTAGCTTCAGCATTTTTTATTGAATATATTCTAGGTCATCAACCTTGCAACTTGTGTATACTTGAAAGAATTCCATACCTATTAGCATTAACAATTATTGTATTAAATTATAAATTTATAAATCTTGAAAAATATTTCATTCTTTCTCTTATTTTAATTTTTTTAGCTGCTACTAGTTTATCTCTATATCATTTAGGTATTGAGCAAGGTTATATTGAAGAATCATTGGTTTGTGATTTAAAAAATGGCTCCAATTTACTCTCAAAAGAGGACATATTGAAACAATTGCAAGAAAAAAATGTAAGTTGCAAAGATGTTACATTTAAAATTTTAGGATTATCGCTTACAAGCTACAATATTATAATATCAATATTAATAGTTTATTTTACAACAAAAACTTATTTAAGTTATGACAATAATAAATAAAAAGAAAATAGAAGAATTCATTAGAGTTGATCATGCTGGAGAACGTGGTGCTGTTAAAATTTATGAAGGACAGTTGCTAGCTCTAAACACATTAGTTAAAGATGAAGCTTTAAAAAAAACAGTTGAAGAAATGAAAGTTCATGAAAAAGAACATTCTGATTATTTTGAAGAAGAAATTAAAAAAAGAAATATAAAACCAACAAAATTTTTACCCTTATGGGATTTATTAGGTGTAGGATTAGGGTTTGGTTCAACTTTGCTTGGAAAGAAAGCAGCTATGCTTTGCACTGCTTCTGTTGAAGAAGTTATAGATGAGCATTATTTAAACCAAATAAAACAACTTGATAAAAGTGAACCAAAACTTAAAAAAAAAATAATTAAATTTAGAGAAGATGAATTGAGTCATAAAGATATTGCTTACGAAAAGGGTGCAACCAAAGAAGGTCCTTACTCTATATTAGATAAAATTATTAAAACTGGATCAAAAATTGCAATAAATATTTCTGAGAAAATTTAAGATTCAAGTTCTACATCCCAATATAGGTAATCCATCCAGCTTTTATGTAAAAAATTTGGTGGAAAATTTTTACCATTTTTGTGTAGATCCTCTGTTGATGGTCGATAAGGGTACTGATGTAACTTCATCCCTGAATGCTTCAACAGTTTTCCACCCTTTTTTACATTGCATGCAGAACAAGCTGTTACAACATTATCCCAATTAGTTTCACCTCCTTTTGATCTAGGTAATAGATGATCAAAAGTTAACTCTTCATTGCTTCCACAATATTGACAGGAAAATTTATCTCTTAAAAACACATTAAATCTAGTAAAACTTGGTTTTCTTTGAGGAACAATATAATCCTTTAATGCGATAACACTTGGTAATTTCATATTAAATGATGGACTTCTTATAGTTCTATCATAATTACTAACAATGATAACTCGATCCAGAAAAACAGATTTAACTGTATCCTGCCATGACCACAAAGATAAAGGGTAGTAACTCAAAGGTCTATAGTCTGCATTGAGTACTAGCGCAGGACACCTTTCTAATGAAACATTTTGTTCAACAAAGTTATTCATTGATTTAATTTTAACTTAGTTGAACAATTTTATCAATAATAAGAGATGTTAAATTTTTTTTAATATAAAATTTAAAGCTGTACTTGATGCTTCAATAGGAATATGATGATCACAATTTTTTATTAATAGTGTATCAACTTTAACATTATTTCTTATTAAAAAATCTTTTGCTTCCAGTAAATGGGTAGATGGGACAATTTGATCAGCTTCACCATGTATAAGTAATATTTCAGTTTTATTTTTGATTCTATTTTTTAAATCATTTTGATTTATTATCTTTCCTGAAAAACCAACTATACATAAAAAATTTTCTTTAAATGTAAGGCCAACATTTATAGACATCATGCATCCCTGACTGAATCCTGATAAACATATTTGATTATTTGATAACTTGAACTCTTTTTTTATTTCATTAATAAATTTTTTTAAAACCTCTTCAGCCTTAATTGATTGCTCTAATATGTAATCAGAGTCCTCTTTTGTTAAATCAAACCATTGATAACCGGAGGGATTTATAGCACATGGCTCATGACCATTTGGACAAATAAAGACCGTATTAGGCATATATCTCTTCCAGTTTAAAGATAGCATGCTAATATCCTTTCCATCACCTCCATAACCATGAAGCAAAATAATTGCATTTTTAATTTCAACACCATTTTCTGGTTTAATAATTATGGAATCTAGGCAAAATGTCATAGTAGATAAATTATGTTTTTTATGTCAAAACACAATCTAAAATAAAAAAATGATTTCAGGAATATTAGTAAAAGTTTTGTCAATAGCCCTTTTGATAGCTGTAGGGATAGTTTTAATCTTAGGTATTGGGACTCTTTTTAAGGGAGGAGAGACAAGTAAAAAATATTCAAATAAATTAATGCAGTTAAGAGTTATTTTACAGTTTATTGCTATTATTGCTTTAGTTGGCTTTGCTTACTTTTTTAAAAATTAGTTATATTTTTTTATCCAATTAACAAAATTTTTATCATCAAAATCAATAGAACCTATTATTCTGGCAAATTCTTGACCCTCTTTATTAATTAGAATTGTTGTAGGGACACCTCTTAAAGTAAACATTTTTGCTAATGTAGTAGGTGGGTCAAAATAAGGTTCAAAATTTTTAATGTTAAGATCTATAAAAAATTTATTAACTTTTGTTAAAGTTTCTTTTCCAATATTAATTGGAAAAATTTTTATTTTATCCAATTCTGGGTTAGCTTGGAGTTTATCTAAAGATGGCATTTCTTCTTTACAAGGTTCACACCAAGTCGCCCAAAAATTTAATATCAATAAGTTCCCAGTATATTCATTGATATTAATTTTTTGATCATTTTTGTCTAAAAAAATAACATTATCATGTGTTTTTGGTATTTTATGGATTACAATATTTTTAATACCAGGTAGTTCTTCAGCTACGACATTTGTTATCAAAAAAATAAATATTATTAAAAATCTCATGTTAAATAGGTATAATTAAATATCATGGCAAAAAATAAAAACAACCAAGCAATCTGGACCACGCGGATAAAAAAAAATACTTCAAGTTTATTTCAAAAAGTCGGTAATTCAATAGATATTGATAAAAGACTTTATAAAGAAGATATCCAGGGATCAATTGCTCATGTTGAGATGCTCTTTAAACAAAAAATAATTTCATTCAAAATAAAAAATAAAATTATTTATGGACTAACAAAAATTGATAAGGAAATAACAAACAATAAATTTGAGTTTAATAAAAAATATGAAGATATTCATATCAATATCGAAAAGAGACTTTTTCAAATTATAGGTGAAGAAGCTGGTTACGTTCACACCGCAAGATCAAGAAATGATCAAGTAATTACTGATTTTAAAATTTGGATGAAAAAATCAACCAACGAAATAAATAATAACATTAATAAAGTTATTAAGAGTACAATTAAGTTAGCTGAAAAAAATGTTGAAACTATTATGCCTGGATTTACACATCTTAAAAATGCTCAAGCTATTTCTTTTGCACATTATTTAATGTCTTATGTAGAAATGTTTAATAGAGACAAAAAGAGATTTGCTAATAATTTAGATAGTTTAAATGAAAATCCTTTAGGTGTTGCTGCTTTAGCAGGAACATCATTTAATATAGATAGAAATTATACAACCAAAAAACTTGGTTTTAAAATACCTACAAATAATTCTATTGATACAGTTTCAGATAGAGATTTTGTTTTAGATTTTTTATACGCTTCATCTGTGTGTGCTATGCATATTTCTAGAATTGCTGAAGAGTTGATAATTTGGAATTCGGATGCTTTTAACTTGATCAATTTATCTGATAAAGTTGTTACTGGATCTTCTATAATGCCACAAAAGAAGAATCCTGATCTTTTAGAGTACTTGCGTGGAAAATCGGGAAGCGCTTATGGAAATTTATTTTCGATGCTTACAATTTTAAAAGGCTTACCACTGTCTTATTTTAAAGATCTGCAAGACGATAAGGAGATTGTTTTTAAATCAAACGACAATCTAAATAATTGTTTAAAAATTTGCGATGAAATACTAAAAAATTGTAATCCAAATAAGAGTAAAATGTTAGAACTTGCTAATTCTGGATATATTACAGCTACTGATTTAGCTGACTATCTTGTGAAAAATCACTCAATGTCTTTCAGAAAAGCATACCAAAAAACTGCTGCTGTAGTTAATTTGGCTGAAAAAAGAAAAAAGAAGTTAAATGAATTAACTCTAGACGAGTTAAAGAAAATTGAACCCAAACTTAAAGAAGATGTACTAAAAGTATTTAATTTAAAAAATTCAATTAATTCGAAAAAATCTTATGGTGGAACTTCTTTTGATAATATTAAAAAAATGATAATGAAATATAAAAGAGAAAAATGATTAAAAAATTTACCATAATTATATTGTTATTTTGTGCCGTTATTTCTTGTGGAAAAAAAAGTGATCCTAAATACGTAGACCCAGATAAAAAAGCAGAAATAAAAAAAGTTTCAGTTAACTTAGTTTAATGAAATACATAAATAAAACACTAACAATAGAAAAAATTAATCTTCAAAAAATTGCAAATAAATTTGGAACTCCATTTTATTCTTACTCCTATTCTAAATTAAAAGAAAATATTAATAATTTTAAAAAAAACTTCAGATCTTTTTCACCACTTATCTGCTTTGCGGTTAAATCCAACACAAATATTAATATAATTAGAGAAATTAAAAAATTTGGATTAGGTGCTGATGTTGTTTCAGTAGGAGAACTGATGATGGCACTAAAAGCAGGAATTAATCCAAGCAAAATAGTATTTTCTGGTGTTGGTAAAACAACAAGTGAAATCAGCTTTGCTATTGATAAAAAAATTTTGCTTATTAACGCTGAGTCTTTAAGTGAAATAAAAGAAATAAATCGAATAGCAAAATCAAAAAATAAAAGAATAAAAATTGGCGTGAGACTAAACCCCAACACAGATGCAAAAACATTAAGTCAAATATCCACTGGGAAAAAAGAAAATAAATTTGGTGTAAATAAAAATACATTCTATGAAATTATAAATTATTGCAAAAATTCAAAAAATATTGATTTAAAATGTCTAAGTGTTCATATAGGCAGTCAAATTTTAGACCATAGACCTTATGAAAAAATGCTTAAAGCGGTCAGTCAAATTCTAAATAAAACATATCATAAATTTGAATTTATAGATTTAGGTGGAGGTATGGGCATTACTTACACTGATAAAAATAAAAAACTTAATTATAAAAAATACAACACAGCTATTCTCAAATTTTTAAGAAAACATAAAGTTAAAATTATATTTGAGCCAGGTAGATCAATTATTGGCAATACCGGGACATTAGTGTCAAAAATAATCTATATTAAAGATAGCGGAAGTAAAAAATTTATAATTTTAGATGCCGCAATGAATGATTTAATGAGACCTGCTTTGTATGGTGCATTTCATAAAACTTTACCTGTTACAAAATCTAATAAAAAATCTAAAAAACCATATGAATTTGTAGGTCCTATTTGTGAAAGTACAGATAAATTTGTTACATTAAAAAAATTTCAAGTGTTGAATGAAAAAGATTTAATAGCAATATGTGATGTGGGAGCTTATGGAATGTCACTTAGCTCAAATTATAATTTAAGACCTAAACCAATAGAATTATTAATAAAAGGATCAAAAATTAAAGTAATAAGAAAAAGACAAAAGCATAAAGATATAATTTAGCTTTTGACAAAAATGATAAGAAACTTTTTATTTTCAATATTGTTTTTCACTGGAATCATTTTTATTTCAATAATTTTTTTACCATCATTTTTTTTGCCTAAACAGGTAGTTTTGATGGGAGGTAAATTAATGGGCCATTGGGCCAGTTTTTGTTTAAGGTTTGTTCTGTCAGTAAAAATTTCAATCAAAGGAAAAGAAAATATTATTTATAATGAGAAATTTTTTATAGCAGCATCTCATCAATCAATGTTTGAAACTTTTTATTTACAAACTATCTTTAACTCACCTGTATTTATTCTAAAAAAAGAGTTATTGTTAATCCCAATATTTGGTTGGTATTTAAAAAAAATAGGATCAATTTCAATAAAAAGAAACAAAGTTACAAAAGATAACTTGGGTTTTTTCGATGATATTTCAAAAATGATGGCTACTTCTAATAGACCTTTAATTATTTTTCCTCAAGGAACTAGAGTTCTTCCAGATGAAAGACCACTTTTTAAAAAAGGTGCTTCAAGAATTTATGAACAGCTTAATGTTGCTTGTCAGCCAGTTGCAATTAACTCTGGATATGTGTGGCCTAAAAAAGGTAAAAAGAAATCTAATAAAACAATTACTATCTCTATTCTAAAACCAATTCCTTCTGGGTTAACAAAGGAAAATTTTATTCAAATTCTTGAAAAAAATATTTATTCAGAGTTAGATTTAATTAATTAGCCCTTCATAGGCATAACTACAAAAATACTATCGTAATCACCCGGATCTTTTATTAGTGCTGGTGAACCAGTATCATTAAAGAAAATTTCAACTCTATCTCCATCTAATTGTGAAGCAACATCTATCAAATATCTAGAGTTAAAACTTATCTCTAAATCATGATCAAACTTAACGGTTAAAGTTTCTTTACCATCACCACTGTTAGTATTATTTACTGACAGATCTAAAGTGTCTTTAGATAAATTGAATTTCACACCATCTTTTTTATCTAATGAAACAGATGCTACTCTATCAACTGAATTTAAAAATAATTTTAAGTCTATTTCTAATTTTTTTTGATTATTTTTAGGTATAACTTGAATGTAATTAGGAAATTTCCCATCAATAAGTTTCGAAATTAAAATACTATTATTTAATTCAAATTTTATTTTTGATTTCACATTTGAAACTTTCACATCTCCATCATAGCTATCTAATAAAGAGCAAAGTTGAAAAATTGTTTTTTTAGGTAAAATTATTGGATCAAAATCAATTTTTTCCTCTAATCGAATTTTTGAAATAGACATTCTATGACTATCAGTTGCAACTGCTGTTAAATAATTTTTATCTTCAACTTCTGTTTGATGAAAATAAATTCCACTTAGGTAATGCCTTGTTTCGTCATTAGAGACTGAAAATTTACACTTATTTAATAATTTCAATAATTGTTTTGATTTAATTATAAATTCATTTTGATTAAAATTTTCGTCTGTCAGTGGAAACTCTGTTGCACTTATGCAATTCAAATTAAAAATAGATTTTTCAGACTCTACTTGTAATTTACTTATATCTGTTAGAGAAAGGTTTATTTTTTTTCCTGAGTTAAACTTTCTTATAATATCATACATTATTGAGGAAGTTGTGGTTGTTTTGCCCTCCTCTAGAATTTCTACATTATTTAATTGATGTATAAATATTAAATCTAGATCAGTCGCAGTGATAGTAAGTTTTGAATTGCTTGCATCTAACAAAATATTAGAAAGTATTGGTAAAGTACTTCTTTTTTCAATAACTCCTTGGCAATAATTTAATGCTTGCTGAAGATCCTGTTGATTAACGTTAAATTTCATTTTCTTTATTATTATATAAAATATGGTTTTTTAATTTATTTATATTATCAACCATCTCGGGATCTTTTTCTTTTATTTTTTCAATAGTTTTTACTGAATGAATTATTGTTGTATGGTCTCTGTTAGAAAATTCCCTTCCGATTTCAGGTAATGATTTAGAAGTTAAAATTTTAGTTAAATAAATTGCTGTTTGTCTAGGTCTTACTAAATATCTTGATCTTCTAGATGATAGCATTTCATTTTTGCTTATTTTGAAAAACTTACAAACAATTGTCTGAATTAGATCTATTGTAACCTTATTTTCTGCTAAATTTAATAAATCCTTTAAAACTACTTTAGTTTCAGCAAGATTTGGGGCTTTGTTATAGATTCTTGAAAATGAAACAACTCTGTTTATTGCTCCAACTAGTTCCCTTACACTTCCAGTTATTTCATTACTTATAAAATCTTGAATTTCTCTAGAAACTTGTAATTGTTCAGAATACAAAGCATTCAATTCTTCAGTTTTTTTTTCAACTATTTTTTTTCTTAGCTCAAGGTCTGGCTTTTGAATATCAACAACTAATCCACCTGAAAATCTTGATTTAATTCTTTCTTGAATCCTCGATAATTTGTTTGGTGCTCGATCAGCTGATACTATTATTTGAGATCCCTTATCAAGTAATGCATTAAATGTATGAAAGAACTCCTCCTGCATAGCCTCTTTTCCACTTATAAACTGGATATCATCGATTAATAAAATATCTGTATTTCTAAAATATTCTTTAAACTTAACCATGTCGTTTGATTTAATTGATTTTACAAACTGATACATGAAACGTTCAGCAGAAATAAACATTACTTTATTATTTTTTTTAAGCTCTAAACCTATTGAATTTAATAAGTGAGTTTTTCCCATTCCAACACCACCATAAATATAAAGTGGATTATAATGAGATATATTTTCTGAAACTTTTAAAGAAGCTTCGTAAGCTAATTTGTTACTTGAACCTGTAATAAAATTATCAAATCTTTTATTTGGATCAATTCGATTATACTGAAGGTAAGAGTCTTTTATAAATGAAACATTTTCATTAGTATATTTCTCTTTAATATTATTTTCCTTTAAAGTGATATCTTGAACTTTTTCAACTATTTTGAACTCAATTCTAATAATGTCTTTTTTATATACCTTAATTATCTTTAATATTTGGTCTAAATACCTTGATGTAATCCAATCTCTAATAAATCTTGTTGGAACTGATAATAATAAGTAATTATTGAATTCCTCAACAAAAGAAATCTTTTTTAACCAGCTCTCATAAACTTCTAAGCCTAGTTTATTTTTCATTTCATTCTGTACTTGCTTCCATTCGAAACTTTCGGAGGAAAAATTATTAATATTTTTTGTATTTGTTATTTTATTCATAACTTAAGGGGAAATCTCAGTTAGAACTATTTAAAAAAATTTGCAACAAGTTAATAAAGAAATTTAAAAAAAAATAAAATCTATGATTGTGATTTATATTTTAAAAAATAAATTCTAAATTAAACTTAAATTTAAAATTATAAATTGAATCGAATATAGATTGAATCAATTAATTGATAGAATTAAAATTAAATCAAATATAGATTGAATGACGATAATCCAAATATTTACTAAATCTAAATATAGTAACTTAATACAAAACTTAAATATATAATGTGGATATCAGAAGTTGTTTGAAAATTTAAACTAACGTTTAGATTGCAGCAATTTTTTTTGTTATTCTAGAAACATTTCTAGAAGCATTTTGTTTTTTTATTATTCCTGTTTTTGCAACTTTCATCAACTCAGAGTTTAACTTTGGTAGAAATTTAAGAGCTTCATCTTTCTTTTTATCATCAATTAGAAGGTTCATTTTCTTAAGAGCGTTTCTAAACCTGCTCTTTCTAGCTTTATTTACCGCTGTTTGTTTAGAAATTCGTCTAATTCTCTTAATTGCTGATTTTGTGTTTGCCATCTGCGCAGGGGTATAGCTTGAGAATTTAAAGTGGTCAACTAAATATTTAACTATTTTTGACAAGAAATACAAAAAAAAGTTGATCTATTTGATGTTATTTTTTTTTTTATAATACCCTTGCACTGCGTACGCTTACAACCAGTGCCGTCTTGCTGATAAACTTTAAACTCTTTTTGAAAGTTACCTTTGTTACCTGAAATATCTTTAAAATCTTTTATACTTGAACCTCCCTTATTAATTGCCTGTTGAAGTATTTTCTTAGAATTTAAAATAATATTTAAACATTCATTTTTGTTAAGTCTTTTTGCCTTTTTAAATGGATTTATTTTACTAGCGAAAAGAATTTCACTTGCATAAATATTACCTATTCCAGAAACAAATCTCTGATCAAGTAAGAAACTTTTTATATCCTTATTTTTTTTCTTAAAATAATTAACTACATAATTTAAGTTAAATTTGTCACTAAATGGTTCGGGTCCCATTGATTTAAATCTTCTCTGTAGATCTTGATAATTTTTAATTATTTCAAAAAATCCAAAACGTCTTGGATCATTATAAATTACTTTCAAGCTATCAAATACAAACTCTGCATGATTGTGTTTTTTAGGTAAAAAAGGTGAATGATAAAAACTAGTATTCGTAAATTTTAGAGGCTTTTTCTTATCAAGAATATGAATTGTTCCTGACATTCCTAAATGTATTAAACAATAATCTTCATTTTGAAAATGGATAATCAAATATTTAGAAAATCTACTAACTTCAATTATTTTTTTATTTTTAAGAAAACTTTCAAAATCACTTGGTATTTTAAACCTTAAATTCCTGTTTCTGATTATTACTTTTTTTATGCTTTTTTTTTTGATCTTTTTATGAAGAGATTGTCTAACAATTTCTACTTCTGGTAATTCTGGCATTTGATACTATATTCAATATATATTTTTTTATGCAACAAAATCTTCAAAATAAAAAAGGACTTGTAGAAAATGTGTTTAATCAGGTCTATAACAAATATGACTTGATGAATGACTTTATGTCTATGGGTGTACATAGATATTGGAAAAAAAGTTTAATCAATATGATGAGTCCGAGAGTTAGTAGAAAATTAATAGATGTTGCTTGTGGGACTGGGGATGTTGGAAAGTTATTTTTAGATAGTACAAATAAAGAGGCTGAAATTACTTGTGTAGACCCTAATAAAGGAATGGTTAGTCAAGGAAAGCAAAAGTTATCTAATTACAAAAATGTAAAATGGGTTATTTCTCCAGCAGAAAAATTACCAATAACAGACAATTCTTTTGATTATTACACTATTAGCTTTGGGCTAAGAAATACAAAAAATTTAAATAAAGCACTTTCAGAAGCCTATAGAGTTTTAAAGCCTGGTGGACGCTATCTATGTCTGGAATTTTCTAAGATTCAAAATTCAAATCTTGATTTTGTATATAAAAATTATTCAAAGCTCATTCCTATTATTGGTCAGTTTGTAGTTGGAGAAAAAGAACCTTACGAATATTTAATCAAAAGTATTGAACAATTTATTAATCAAGATGAATTAATAGAGTTGATGGAAAAAAATAATTTTCATAAATGTTCTTATAGAAATCTTTCTGGTGGTATTGTTTCAATTCATAGTGGTTGGAAAGTTTAATGATTAAAAAACTTATCACTTTATTTAAATTAGGAAGAAAAATTGCAAAATCAGATATTTTAAAAATTGCATCAAAATTTAAAAAACCTCCTTTAGCTGTAACAATATTATTCCAAATTTTATCTATTTCATTTGAAAAAAAGGAACAAAATAATTTATTTGAGGATGATGGTGAGAGACTATCTAGGTCATTAGAATCTATGGGCACAACTTTCATCAAACTTGGGCAATTTCTTGCTACTAGACCAGATATAATCGGAGAAGAATTATCTTTAAAGCTAGAAAAACTTCAAGATCGATTACCCCCTTTTTCAATTCATGAAGCAAAAGAAATTATTAAAGAAGATCTTGGAGCTGATGCATTTAATTCAATAATTGATTTAAGTGAACCAGTTGCTGCTGCATCAATTGCACAAGTTCATAAAGCAAAAATAAATGACAATGGAACAATTAAAGATGTAGCAATAAAAATCTTAAGACCAAATATAAAAAAAATATTCAATGAAGAAATAGATGCAATGATGTTATTTGCATTTATTATTGAGTCATTTGTAAAAAAAACAAAAAGATTAAAACTTGTTGAAGTTGTTTTTTTACTTAAAGAAATAACTAATCTTGAAATGGATTTAAGATTTGAAGCTGCTGCGGCTAATGAATATGCTGAAAACACTAAAAATGATGCTGGATTTAAAGTTCCTGAAATTTATTGGAATTTTACAAGTGAAAATGTAATGACTTTGGATTGGATAGATGGAATTTCAATAAGAGAAGCTGAGGAGCTAAAGAAAAGAAATTTAGATACTAATAAAATAGCTGAAGATATTATCCAACATTTTTTAAGACATGCTGTAAGAGATGGTTTTTTTCATGCAGATATGCACCAAGGAAATATTTTTGTTGATAATAGTGGCCAAATTGTTCCTATAGATTTTGGGATTATGGGCAGGTTAGACAAACTTAGTAAAAGGTTTTTAGCAGAAATTTTATTTGGATTTATTCAAAGAGATTATCGTAAAGTAGCTGAAGTTCACTTAGTGGCCGGATTAGTTCCAAAAGAAGTACCAATCGATGATCTAGCTCAGGCTTTGAGATCAATTGGTGAGCCTATATTTGGTCAAGAAGTAAAAGATATTTCAGGAGGTAAATTACTCAAACAATTGTTTGATGTAACAGAAAAGTTTAATATGCAAACTCAACCTCAATTATTAATGTTGCAAAAAACTATGGTTGTTGTTGAAGGTGTAGCAAGAAAGTTAAATCCAAACACAAATATTTGGACAACTTCAAAGCCAGTACTAGAAAATTGGCTTAAAGAAACCAAAGATCCAATTAATAATTTAAATGAAACGTTAAAAAATACATCTGAAGTGATTAAACGTTTACCAGAATTTCCTGAGATTATGGATAAAGCAAATCAAGCATTAACGTTTTTAGCTAGTGGTCAAATTCCACAAAATTCAAATTCTTACACCGCTCTGAATGATAAAAAATCAGAAATGATAGCATTTAGAAATCAATCTATTATTGGTTTATTACTTCTTGTAATTTTTGGCCTTATAGTATTTTAATTCTGCAGATGAAAAATTTGTTAAATAAAAAAATACTATTTATTATCTGTGGAGGAATATCTGCTTATAAAAGTCTTGAAACAATTAGGCTTTTTAAAAAGAATGGTGCAGAAATAAAGTCAATTCTTACAACAAGTGCAAAAGAGTTTGTAACTCCGCTTTCAATAACATCACTTTCTCAGGGTAAAGTTTATAGTGATTTATTTAGTTTAGAAAATGAGGCTGAAATGGATCATATTTCACTTTCAAGGTGGGCAGATATAATTGTAATTGCACCTGCAACGGCAAATACAATTTCGAAACTGTCTCAAGGAACAACTGATGATTTAGCATCCACTGTTGTTTTGGCATCAGATAAAGACATTATTTTAGCACCAGCAATGAATGTAAGAATGTGGGAGCATCCAACTACTAAAACAAATATAAAAAAATTAAAAGGGTTTGGATATAAACTAATAGGTCCAGAGATTGGTGATATGGCATGTGGTGAATATGGAGAGGGTAAAATGTCAGACCCATCAGTAATTGCTGAAGAAGTTGATAAATATTTCTTAACTCAAAAAAATAACAAAAAATTTAAAGCATTAGTTACAGCAGGTCCAACTTATGAGTACATAGATCCAGTTCGTTTTATTACAAATAAATCAAGTGGCAAACAAGGATATGAATTAGCAAAATCATTATCCAAAAAAGGTTTTGATACAATATTAATATCAGGTCCAACTAATCTTGAAATAACTAAAGATATTAATCTTATAAAAGTTGAAACAGCAGATGAAATGTTAGTTGCTACTCAAGAAAATTTACCTGTTGATGTAGCAATTTTTTCTGCTGCGGTAGCTGATTTTAAAATTAATAAAAAGTATGAAAGTAAAATTAAAAAACAAGATAACCTAAACTTAAATTTAGAAAAGAATATAGATATACTTAATTATGTGTCTAACCATAACTCTATGAGACCTGAACTTGTGATTGGATTTGCAGCAGAAACTAATGAGATCGATAAAAATGCAGAAGAAAAATTAAACAAGAAGAATTGTGACTGGATAATTTCCAATGATGTATCAAATAAAAATATAGGATTTAATTCTGATTATAATGAGGTTACAATTCATTACAAAAACAGAGATACTAAAAAAGAAAAACTATCGTACAAAAAAAAATCTGGAATTTCTGATGAAATAGTTGATAGAATAATTGATCAATTAAATTAATGGCAAAAGTTCTTATCAAAAAGTTAGACCCTGCGGTTGAATTACCTGCTTACAAAACAAAAGGTGCATCAGGTATGGATTTGATGGCGCTAGTAAAAAAACCCATTAATCTTAAACCGAACTCATCATGCTTAGTTCCAACAGGCCTTGCTGTTGCTTTTTCAAGTGATTTCGAAATCCAAATAAGACCAAGATCTGGTTTAGCTGCAAAAAATAGTATAAGTGTTTTAAATACACCTGGAACTATTGATAGTGATTACAGGGGAGAAATAAAAGTAATTCTTTTTAATCACGGGAAAGACGATTTCCTGATAAATAATAAGGATAGAATAGCGCAAATGATTTTAACTCCTATAATTAAAATGGATCTCGAGGAAACTGATGACCTACCAGAAACAATTAGAGGAGAAAGTGGGTTTGGCTCAACAGGAAAATGAGCAAAAATTTAAACAAAAAAGAAATAGAGAAATTCTCAAGGCAAATAATTCTTAAAAATATTGGGGCAGCAGGTCAAAAAAAAATTTTATCTTCAAAAGTCTTAATAGTTGGTATGGGTGGTCTAGGTTGCCCAGTAGCAGAATTTTTAACTAGATCGGGTATTGGTACACTTGGGATTGCAGATCATGATACTGTAAGTCTCTCTAATATCCACAGACAAAGTCTATATAATGAAAAAAATATAAATCAATCAAAAGTAAAGATTGCAAAAAAAAAATTAAATAAAATTAATTCAAAGACAAAAATAAATATTTTTAATTTAAAATTAAATAAAACTACATTTGAAAAAATTATTAAAAATTATGACTATATTGTTGATGGGACAGATAACTTTGAAAGTAAATTTTTAATAAATGATTTAAGTCTAAAAAATAAAAAATTTCTAGTCACTGGTGCTATAAGCAAGTTTGATGGACACATTTTTACTTTTAATTTTGCAAACAAAAAAGATCCTTGTTTGAGATGTTTTTATCAAGAAGAAACGATATCTGATGAAATTTTAAATTGTGAATATGAGGGAATTTTAGGAACCGTTGCAGGAATAATAGGTACGTTACAAGCCAATGAAGTTTTAAAAAAAATACTAAATATTGGAATAAATTTAAATGGATACATTCTAATTCTAGATCTATTAAATTTAAATTTTAGAAAAGCAAAAATTAATAAAAGAAAAAAATGCTTATGCAACTAATAATAAAAAAAATTTATATAGTATTTTTTTTATTATTTTTTACTCACATTTCGTTTGCTAATGAAATTTTTGTCTCTCTTAAAAAAAATAAAGTAAATGTTCGTTACGGACCAAGTTTTGAATCTGATATTAAATATGTTTATAAAAAAATAAATCTTCCATTAAAACAAATCGATAAAAAAGAAAATTTCAGGCGAATTATTGATTTAAAAAATAATAGTGGATGGATTCATGTCTCTCAATTAAAAAAAAGTAATTCTGTAATAGCTACGAAAGATAAAGTTTTATTTAAAAAACCTACATCTTTTGCTAAACCAATTGCTCAAATAAAAGAGGGAAGATTATTAATTGTAGAAAAATGTGAACAAAATTGGTGTAAAATTACATCAGAAAAATTTGAAGGTTGGATTAAAACAGATAATATTTGGGGACTTAATTAACTAAAATCATTAGATAAAGAGGTTATATTTTCTTTAGATAATTTTGTGCTATGAGAATACTCTTTATGATCAATTCCAAGCTCGATTTCTGAGCTATTAGATTGAAATTTTTCTATTTGATCATCAGTAAAATTAAAATGAATAAACTGTACTGATGATGCTTTTCCTTCAGAAGAAGTTCTATCAACATCTTCTTCGGGAACAGCTTTAATTTTCTCACCATTTATTTTCATAAATACTGTTTCTTCTATTCCACCAACTTTTCCAAGAAACGCAGCCCTTGAGATGGGATTATCTATTTCAAACATTAAAGTTGCTGTTAGTTCTTTGCCGTTAGGTATTAAAGGATTGTACGCAGATAACTCATCCTGAAGTTGCTCATCACCACCTTTTTCAATGTATAGCATTTCTTGTACTTGAGCTAACATTGTTTCATAACTTTCAAAATAAAAAGTAGCATAAGGCCCTAAAGCAACTCTTCTATTTTTTTTATAATCAACAATATTTTTTCTTAATTCACGTCTCTTTTCTATATAAACGTCTAAAGGCATGATGTCTTCTTTTTGAATTTCTCTTTTTGCTCTAGGCATGATCATAAGTTATAACTTTTTGCCATCAATTCGATAGGGTGTAGTGCCTCATCATTAGATATATTTGTATCAACTTCTAACTGTTTTAAATGTTTACCAGCTAAAGGACAATCAGAAGCCATATACTTATTATTTTTAGTTTTTATTTGTCTAGCTGTAGGTCTTCCAACTTTATTTGCTAAATCATGAGTTTCTTTCATTACTCCAAAAGTTCCTCCATGACCTGCACATCTTTCAACTACATCAATTTTAACGTTTGGTATCAATTTTAACATATCTCTTGCTTTGATACCCATATTCTGTGCTCTAGCATGACAAGCATGATGCACAGTTACTCCTCCATCAATCTCATTTAATCCTTCTGCTAATCCCTCATTGTTTGCAATATCCACAACATACTCATCAATATCCATAACATTTGAAGATAATTTTTTTATTTTTTCATCGTTTGGTAATAACAAAGGCCATTCAAATTTTAACATTAATCCACAGCTTGCCGTCAAGGTTACTACTTTATATCCTTTATCAATCCATTCGATTAAATCCTTAGAAACTTTTTTCGCTTGTTCAACAACTTTTGGCAGATCTGCTTGCTCTAAAAATGGCATCCCACAACAACCAGGATAAGCTTCTTGAACCTCTACACCATTTTTTTTCAAAACTTTTAAAGCAGCAACACCAGTATTTTTTTTATTAAAATTCACAAAACAAGTTGAATAAATAACTACTTTTCTGTCTTTAGAAGGTGTTAGATAATTTATTTTATCTTTATTTTTTTTAAAAAAATATGAAAAAGTTTCTGAGTTATATTTTGGTAACTGAACTCTTTTATCTATTCCTGCAATAAGTTCCAAGATTTTTCTAATTAATTTATTTTTAATATTTGATGCCCAGTTAATTATTTTTGAGAACATTACACCAATTTTTGCGTTTCGGTCGATTTGGGCTAATTGTGTTGGTACGCTTGGTAATTTACCTAATTTTTTTTGGCCTGTTCTATATCGCAGCATTAAATGTGGAAAATCTAGATTAAAATCATGAGGTGGAACATATGGGCATTTAGTCATAAAACACATATCGCACAAAGTGCATGCATCAACAACAGGGGCAAATTGATCGCTAGATAAGCTTTCAACATCCTCATTTTTAGACTCATCTATCATATCAAATAGCTTTGGAAATGAATCACAAAGATTAAAACATCTTCTACATCCATGACAAATATCAAACACTCTTCTCATTTCAGCATCTAATTTTTCAGGATTTAGAAAATCAGGATGCTCAAAATCTATAGGATGTCGTATAGGTGCACCTAAACTTCCTTCTTTACTCATATAATTAAGTTTTTTGAAATTCGAATTTTTTTTAGTGGGCGACTAACGCCCACTAAGAAATTTGATTAGCTAATAGACTCTAAAGTTTTTTGAAATTTACCAGCATGTGATTTTTCAGCTTTAGCTAAAGTTTCAAACCAGTCAGCAATTTCTTCGAAGCCTTCCTCTCTAGCTGTTTTAGCCATACCAGGGTACATATCAGTATACTCATGAGTTTCACCTTGTACTGCCGAAGCTAAATTTGCTTTTGTTTCACCAATTGGCATACCAGTTCCTGGATCACCAACTTCTTCTAGATACTCCAAATGACCGTGTGCGTGACCAGTTTCACCCTCGGCTGTTGATCTAAAAACTGCAGCTACGTCATTGTAACCTTCAATGTCAGCTTTTTGTGCGAAATAAAGATATCTTCTGTTTGCTTGACTTTCACCAGCAAACGCTTCTTTTAAATTTTCTTCTGTTTTACTTCCTTTTAAAGACATTTTTTCTCCTTTTTAATGATTAGCAAATCATATAATGCATATTGACAGTATGTCAATAGTTTAGAATTATTATAATGTAGATTTTAAGTGTATGATTTAATTAAATTATTTTTGAATTTGATTATCACTCGCAACTCTAACCAACACTTCAACAGAATTTATTTTTTTTCCTGTAATATTTTTTCTAATATTTATTTTGTCTATATCGCTCTCATCGCAATCAATTAGCTCATGCGTATCTTCATCAAAAAAATGATGATGTGCTGATGTGTTTGTATCAAAATAACTTTTGTGACTATCGATTGAAATTTCTTTTAAATATCCTTTTTTTTCAAATGCATGAACTGTGTTATAAACTGTGGCTAGAGATATCTTTTCACTCATTTTTTCAGATATCATTTGAACAAGATCGTTAATAGTGAAATGGAAAGTTTTTTCTCTATTATACAAAACTTCACACATTTTTATTCTTTGCTTAGTAGGTCTAAGCCCAACTTCTCTTAATTTTTCAATAAAATTGCAGTTTTTTGGCATTGTTTTTTATAATTATTCTAAAGTATGAATAAAAATATAGTGTTTTATTATATTATATTAGGATTAAATCAAGTATTAAGGGTGCTCGAATATGAAAAAAAACTCATACTCCTATGATGATCTAATAACTTGTGGGAATGGTGATCTTTTTGGTCCTGGTAATGCAAAATTACCTCTCCCGCCAATGCTTATGTTTGACAGAATAACGGAAATCAATGAAAATAATGGGGCGTTTAATAAAGGCTCTTTAAAAGCTGAATTAGATATTAAAGATGATCTTTGGTTTTTTGATTGTCATTTTAAAAAAGATCCAGTTATGCCAGGGTGCCTAGGTTTAGATGCTATGTGGCAACTGGTAGGTTTTTTTCTAGGCTGGCTAGGAAATCCTGGAAAAGGAAGAGCTTTAGGTGTGGGTACTGTAAAATTTACAGGTGAAGTTTTACAGAGTGTAAAAAATGTAAGATATGAAATAGATATGAAGAAAATTATGTCTCCTGGAGGAACAACTGTTGGTCTTGCAAACGGAAGTGTTCTTGCAGATAATAAAAAAATATATTCAGCAGAAAGTTTAAAAGTAGGGTTATTTAAATAATGAGAAGAGTAGTCATCACTGGTTTAGGGGTAGTTTCTTGCCTAGGCAATAATCAAGAAGAGGTTCATCAATCTTTATTAAATTCAAAATCAGGAATATCTTTTGCAGAAGAATACAAAGAGCATAATTTAAAAAGTCATGTTCATGGTAAACCAAATATTAAACTAGAAGATCATATCGATAGAAAAACAATTAGATTTATGGGTTCAGGATCAGCTTATAATTATATTGCAATGAAAGAGGCAATTGAGGACTCTGGATTAGAAGAAAGTGAAGTAAGTAATTTTAAAACTGGTATTGTAATGGGTTCCGGTGGCCCATCAATTGAAAACGTAATTCTTGCAGCAGACAAAACAAGAGCTAAAACTCCAAAACTAATGGGGCCCTTTATTGTTCCAAGAACAATGGCCAGTACTGCCTCAGCAACACTTGCTGTACCATTTAAAATTAAAGGAATTAACTACACAATGAGTTCTGCATGTGCAACTAGTGGACATTGCATAGGAAATTCCATGGAATTAATTCAAATGGGTAAACAGGATGTTGTTTTTGCAGGTGGTAGTGAAGAAATTCATTGGGCAATGACAGCAATGTTTGATGCTATGACAGCTTTATCATCAAAATATAATGACACTCCACAATCTGCGTCTAGAGCTTATGATAAAACTAGAGATGGGTTTGTGATTGCAGGTGGTGCAGGCGTATTAGTGCTTGAAGAATACGAACATGCTAAAGCAAGAGGGGCTAAAATATACGCAGAATTAACTGGTTATGGAGCAACCTCAGATGGATACGATATGGTAGCGCCATCAGGTGAAGGTGCTGTTAGATGTATGAAAATAGCAATGACAACTGCTAAAAATAAAATTGATTACATTAATACTCACGGAACATCCACTCCTGTTGGAGATATAACTGAACTTAATGCTATAAAAGAAACTTTTGGAGAGGACATTCCAAAAATAAGTTCAACAAAATCTTTATCAGGTCATCCTTTAGGGGCAGCTTCAGTGCATGAAGCAATTTATTGTTTAATAATGATGAAAAATAATTTTATTACAGGTTCTGCAAATATTACTGATATGGATGATGATGCTAAAAAATTTCCTATAGTTTCAAAAACTGAACCGGGAGCAACTTTAAATACAGTAATGTCAAATAGCTTTGGTTTTGGTGGAACTAATGCAGCTTTAATTTTTGAAAAGGTTTAATTTATGAGTTTAATGAAAGGTAAAAAAGGATTAATCATGGGTGTCGCTAATGAAAGATCTATTGCCTGGGGTATATCTCAAAAACTTGCTGAAGCAGGAGCTGAACTAGCATTTACTTATTTGGGTGACGCTTTAAAAAAAAGAGTAGTTCCTTTAGCAGAAAAATTAAATTCAAATGTTACATTTAGTTGTGATGTTGAAAAAAAAGAAGAAGTTGTAAAATTATTTAAAGATATAAAATCTAAATGGGGTGAAATTGATTTTGTAGTTCATGCAGTTGCTTTCTCTGATAAATCAGAGTTATCAGGTGAATATTTAAATACGACTAGAGAAAACTTTTTAAGAAGTATGTTAATCTCATGCTTTTCATTTACTGAAGTAGCAAAAGAAGCTTCAAATGTAATGAAACAAGGTGGAAGTTTGTTAACTTTAACTTACGAGTCTACTAAAGCAATTCCAAATTATAACGTAATGGGTGTTTGTAAATCAGCTCTTGAGGCAAGTGTTAAGTATTTAGCAAGAGACTTAGGGGCCAAAGGTATGAGAGTAAATGCTATAAGTGCTGGACCTATCAAGACATTGGCTGCCTCTGCAATTGGAGACGCAAAATTTTTATATAAATGGAATGAAGACCATTCTTTTCTTAAGAGAAATGTAGATATCCATGATGTTGGAAATTCAGCGTTATATCTATTAAGTGACCTTGCAAATGGTGTTACTGGTGAAATTCACTATGTAGATGCTGGATATAACAAAGTTGGGATGCCAGATCCTAAAAATATTACCTAATTATAGTTAAATTTATTTAAAAAACCCCAGAATTCTCATTCCAGGGTTTTATAATTTTAAATTGAACTATATTACTTAGCAGCTTGTTTAATAGAAAGTTTAACTTTACCTCTATCGAAACCAATTACTTTGACTTTTACTTCGTCGCCTTCTTTGACAACGTCTGTCACTTTAGCAACTCTCTTATCTGCAAGTTCCGAGATATGAACCAGTCCATCTTGTTTTCCTAAGAAATTAACAAATGCACCAAACTCCATGATCTTCATTACTTTTCCTGAATAAATTTTATTCAATTCAGCTTTTGCAGTGATGTCTTTAATCATTTGCATTGCGATGTTTCTAGACTCTTCATCTGGCGCAGCAACTGTTACTACACCTTCGTCATTTACATCTACTTTCGCACCTGATTTTTCAACTATCTCTCTAATTGTTGCACCACCTTTTCCAATCACAGCAGCAATGTCTTTTTTATCTACATTAACTTGTTCCATTTTTGGAGTATGTTTTCCAACATCAGATCTTGAAGCTGATAATGCTTTATTCATTTCTCCCAAGATATGAACCCTTCCATCTTTAGCTTGGCTTAATGCCTGCTCCATAATTTCAAATGTAATACCTGTGATTTTGATATCCATTTGCAGAGAAGTAATTCCATCTTTGGTTCCAGCAACTTTAAAGTCCATATCACCTAGGTGATCTTCATCACCTAAAATATCTGAAAGGACACTAAAATCCTCACCTTCTTTAATTAATCCCATTGCAATACCTGCAACCGGCTCTTTTATTGGTACTCCAGCATCCATTAATGCTAAAGAAGTTCCGCAAACAGTAGCCATTGATGAAGAACCATTAGACTCTGTAATCTCTGAAACTACTCTAAAAGTATATGGAAATGCTTCTTTGGTTGGTAGTGATGAGTTAATTGCTCTCCAAGCTAATTTACCATGACCAATTTCTCTTCTACCTGTTCCAATTCTTCCAGTTTCTCCAACTGAAAAAGGAGGAAAATTATAGTGAAGCATAAATCGTTCTCTTTGAAGACCATCCAAACTTTCAATTCTTTGCTCATCATCTGAAGTTCCTAAGGTTGCGACCACAATCGCTTGTGTTTCTCCTCTGGTAAACAAAGCTGAACCATGAGCTCTTGGTAAAATACCCACTTCACATTCGATAGGTCTTACATCTGATAAACCTCTACCATCAATTCTATTTTTATTTTTTAGAATGTCTGTTCTAACAATTGATTTTTCAAGATTTTTTAACTGGCTGTTAACATCAAGATCTGTGTAGTTTTCATCTTCCTCATAAAGCTTTTTGGCTTTATCAGTAATCTCTGAAATTTGATTTGATCTATCTTGTTTATCTCTAGTTGCAAAAGCTTTCTTAAGATCTTCAGTAAAATTTTCTTCAAGTTTTTTCTTAACTTCTGATAGATCTTTCTTTTCAATAGTCCACTCAGGTTTTCTGCATTCTTTTGCAAGTTCCTCAATCATTTCAATCACTGGAACAAATCCCTCATGACCAAATTTAACCGCATTTAACATTTCATCTTCTGTTAAACCATTAGCTTCAGACTCAACCATTAGCACAGCATCTTTTGTGCCTGCTACAACTAAATCTAATTTTGATTTTTCTAAATCTGCTTTTGATGGATTTAAAACATATTTTCCATCTATAAAACCAACCCTCGAAGCTCCTACGGGACCCATAAATGGCATTCCTGATATAGCTAATGCTGCTGAAGATGCAGTGATTGATAAAATATCTGGTTCATTTTCTTTATCGTATGAAATTACAGTTGGTAATAACTGAACTTCATTTTTAAATTCATCAGGAAACAAAGGTCTGATTGGTCTATCAATTAATCTAGAGATTAATGTTTCACTTTCAGTTGGTCTTGCTTCTCTTTTAAAATATCCACCTGGAATTTTTCCAGCTGCATAATATTTTTCTTGGTAATTTACAGATAATGGAAAGTAATCCATATCAGGATTTACTTTTTTTGCTCCTACTACTGTTGCTAGTACGACTGTCTCTCCACATGTTGCGATTATTGCACCGTCTGCCTGTCTTGCTACTTTACCTGTTTCTAAACTTATCTTCTTTCCCGCTACTTCAATTTCCTTCTTGTATACTTTAAACATTTCATTTCCATTTCGTTTCGTTCGTTTCGTTCCATTCCGTTCTATCTATCTTGACTTCTATTTTCTTAAATTCAATTTCGACAGTACATTTTTGTAAGAATCCATTTTATTTTTCTTTAGGTATTCTAACAATTTCTTTCTTCTATTTACCGCTCTCAACAATCCGACAGATGAATGTTTATCCTTTTTGAATTGCTTAATATGTTTAGAGAGAGTTTCAATTTTCTCTGTTAGCAAAGCGATCTGTATCTCTGAAGATCCAGTGTCTTTATCATGCATTGCTAATTCTTGTGCCTTTTTGTTCATGCCTCTTTCTTCCTATTTATTTGTTTGTTTTATTAAGTTTTCTATTTTTTCCGCATACTCAAAAGATTCGTCTTTTCTAAAAAGTAATTTTGGTAAAAATTTCATAACCACTTTTTGTGATAAAATTTTTCTAATTAAAAATGAGTATTCCTTAAGAACACTAATTGTTTCCTCTGCATCTTTTCCACCCAATGGAAGAACATATGCTTTAGCAATTTTTAAATCAGGACTCATTCTAACCTCAGTAACCGTTATAGTGTTTGTTTCTAAATTCGGCACCTTAGCCTCATTTCTTATAAAAATCATGCTTAAAGACTGTTTGATCATTTCACCTACTCTTAATTGTCTTTGTGTCACTGGTTTTCCTATTCTATCTGCCATTAAATTGACCTTTCAGTAGATGTAACACTAAATGCTTCTATTGTGTCATTTTTTTGATAATCCATATAATCTTTAACGGTTATTCCACATTCTTGACCATCACTTACTTGTTTAACTTGGTTTTTTTCTCTAAATATTGTTGAAACTTTTCCAGTATATATAATAGCACCATCTCTAATAATTCTTACATCTGAAGTACTATTAATTTCTCCTTCAGTTACTTTTGAGCCAGCAACTTTACCTGCACCAGAAACTTTAAATATTTCCAAAATTTGTGCGGTACCAGTAATTTTTTCTTGTACATCGGGCGCCAATAATCCTGACATTCTTTGTTTAATGTAATCTAAAACTTCATAAATAATATTGTATGAGGATATGTTTATCTTCTCATTTTCAGCAAGTTTTTTTGCTTCTTTACTTGGTTTAACATTGAAAGCTATTAATACTGCATTTGAAGCTTTAGCTAATGTGACGTCTGTTTCAGTTACCATTCCAATATCTGCTAAAATTATTTTAGGTTTTACCTCATCATGTTTGATTTGACTAATTGCATTTTTTATTGCTTCAGATGATCCATGTACATCAGATTTAATTATTAAATTTAATTCTTCAGTAGATTTATCTGAAAAGGCTGATTCTTGGGTTGCAAAAGATAGAGGATTTTTTCCATCCTTACTCTCTTGAGCTCTATTTTCACTCAGTGTCTTAGCTTCTTTTTCTGTGTCAAGAACAATAAAATCATCTCCAGCCTTGGCTGCACCATTTATTCCTAAAATTTCAACAGGTGTAGAAGGTAATGCTTCATTAATATTTTTACCTTTATCATTAATAATAGCTCTTACTTTTCCCCACTTTAAACCACTTACAAAAAAATCACCTCTCTTAAGTGTTCCAGTAGTAACTATTATATTTGCAACTGGACCTCTACCAACATCAATTTTTGACTCCAAAACTATACCGGTAGCTTTAGATTCATAATCTGTTTTAAGATCTAAAATCTCTGCTTGTAGTATTATTGACTCTACTAATTTATCTAAGTTTTGTTTTGTTTTAGTTGAAATCTCAACCATTAAAGTATCACCAGATAAATCTTCAGCAATTAATTCATGCTCTAATAATTGATTTTTTATTTTCTGAGGATCTGCATCTGGTAGATCACATTTATTTATAGCTACGACAATTGGAACATTTGCCGCTTTTGCATGTTTAATGGACTCTACGGTTTGAGGTTTAACTCCATCATCAGCAGCAACTACTAAAACAACCACGTCTGTTAATTTTGATCCTCTTGCTCTCATTTCTGTAAATGCAGCATGGCCTGGCGTATCAATAAATGTTAATTTATTATTTTGGCTTTCAATTTGATAAGCTCCAATATGTTGAGTTATTCCACCGAATTCTCCCGAAACTACATTTGCACTTCTGAGTACATCTAGCACCGAGGTCTTACCATGATCAACATGTCCCATAACAGTAACTATTGGTGGTCGATTTTTTAAATTTTCAGTTCTAGAAGCTTTTATTTTTTGAATTATTTCTTCAGCTTTCTCTTCTCTTATTGGATTATGACCAAATTCTTTAACTAAATATTCTGCAGTATCCGCGGCCAATGTTTGATTAATAGTCACCGTGACACCCATTCCAAATAAATGCTTAATTACATTACTTGATTGTTCTGCCATCCTGTTTGCTAGTTCTCTTACTGTAATTGCTTCAGGGATTTTTATATCTCTTTTAATTAGTTTTAAATTTTCTTGAGAGTCATCTTTTGTAGCGTTTTTAATTTCTTTTTGTCTTGCTCTTTTAACTGATGCTAAACTTCTTTGTTTTGCGTCAATTTCATCACTTAACGCTCTTGAAACTGTTAATTTTAATTCTCTTTTCTTCGTACCTACTTTTAGATTCTTTTTATCTTTATTTTCGCTATTCCCTTTAAGTCTTTTGGTAGCTCTTTGCTCTGCTAGTTTTCTCTTTTCAAAATCATTTGTTACAGAAGGTAATTTAGGACTAAATGATGGTTTTATTGGAGATCCTCTGTTAAAGGTTGAGTTTGTTCTTGGTTTGCTTGTTGTAGATCTAAATGATCCACCTCTGCTTGGAAACTTTCCACTTTGTTTTTCTATTACTGTAGAGTTTTTTCCTTGAGTTTTAGCAATCTCAATGTTCTTAATTGATTTTTTGGCTGAGCCTGAAATTGTTAATTTTGTTTTTTTCTCCATACCTCATTACTCAATCTATATATACAATGTTTCGTGCAGACATAATAAGCTCATCTGCTTCTTCTTTTGATAAAGCAAAATCCTCAAGATAACCTTGGATTTTTACTCTCTCACCTTTAACTACATCATAACCACCAGTTAATTCATCAGATGCTAAGTCCGCAAAATCCTCTAAACTTAGAATTTTTTGCTCACCAAGTGTAACTAACATTCCTGGAGTTAATCCTTTTAAATTAATTAAGGCATCTTCGAGACCTAGTTCTTTAATTCTCTGAGAAATATCCTCCTGGTCTTTTTCATGAAATTCTTTTGCTCTTTCTATCAATGCTTTAGCAGTATCTTCCTCTATACCTTCAATCTTCATCAGATTTTCAGCCGAACTATCTTTTATGTCATCAATAGTTGAAAAACCTTCAGCAACAAGTAACTGGCCCAATGTTTCATCTAATTCTAAATTTTTTACAAAGTTTTCCGTTTTTTCTTTAAATTCTAATTGTCTTTGTTCAGAATCTTCTGCATCTGTCATTATATTAATTTCATAATTTAAAAGTTTTGTTGCAAGTCTAACGTTTTGACCTCTTCTTCCAATTGCTTTACTTAAATTTTCTTCTGTCAAAATTACATCAAGTTTTTTTCTTTCACTATCAACATTAACTCGTTGCACTTCAGCAGGAGATAATGCATTTGAAACTAAAATAGCAGGGTCTTCAGACCAATTAACTATATCAATTTTCTCTCCTTGCAGTTCGTTGACTACAGCTTGAACTCTTGAACCCCTCATACCAACACAAGCACCAACTGGATCTAAAGATGTATCGACTGCTTTCACACATATTTTAGCTCTACTTCCAGGATCTCTTGAAGAGGATTTAATTTCTATTAGTCCATCATAAATTTCTGGAACTTCTTGAACAAAAAGTTTTTCCATAAATTTAGGATGAGCTCTAGATAGAAATATTTGTTGCCCTCTAGGTTCTCTTCTAACATCATAACAATAGGCTTTTATACGATCGCCTGCTTTAATGTTTTCACGAGGGATCAATTCATTTTTTTGAATTATTGCCTCAGTTCTTCCTAGATCAACAATTACATTGCCAAATTCTAATCTTTTGACAATCCCACTTAAAATTGTATCTTTTTTATCAATAAAATCATTAAATTGTCTTTCTCTTTCAGCTTCTCTTACATTAAAACTAATCACCTGCTTAGCAGTTTGTGCAGCTATTCTACCAAAATCAAATGAAGGTAGTGGCTGTAATACTTCGTCACCAATAGACTTATCTTTGTTTAATTCATTTAAATTAATTGCATCCTCTAATTTTATTTCTGTATTTGCATTTTCAGGATTTTCAGCAATTATCAATTTTCTAAAAAGCTCAATATCTCCATTATCTCTATTGATAGAAACTTTAATTTCGTTTTCCTGCCCAAATTTCGATTTTGCAGCTTTAGCAATGCCTGTTTCCATTGAAGTTATAATCAATTCTTTATCAATCGATTTTTCTAATGCCACAGCCTCAGCAATTCTTAATAATTCAAGTTTATCTGCTCTTTTATTCAACATAGTTTTGTTTGCTCCAAAAAAAAATGGGCTAAAGCCCATTTTGTAAAATTCAATAATGTAAATGCAATATAGTAAAGTTTTTTTTTAATTCAACAGAAACTATTTAGAAAAAACGTTAGTTTTATCAGTTTTTTCCCATGAAAATGAACCATTGTCTTCTGGTGTTCTACCAAAATGGCCATAAGCAGCTGTTTTTTCATATATTGGTTTGTTTAAATTCAACATTTCTCTGATACCTCTAGGGCTCAAATCAAAATTTTCTTTAATCTTTTCTACAATAAATTTATTTTTATCTAAATCATTGTCAAATAAGTCGACATAAATAGATAATGGTTTTGATACACCAATCGCATAAGCTAACTGAATTAAACATTTATCAGCAATTTTAGAATCAACAACATTTTTAGCAATATATCTTGCTGCATAAGCTGCTGATCTATCAACTTTCGTTGGATCTTTTCCTGAAAATGCACCACCACCATGAGGTGCTGCTCCACCATAAGTATCAACAATAATTTTTCTACCTGTCAAACCACAATCTCCATCTGGTCCACCAATTACAAAATTTCCTGTAGGATTTACATAAAACTCATCCTCATTAAAACCATGAAGAAAATTCTTGGGGATAGATTTTAATATATAAGGTCTTAGTAAATCTCTAACCTGTGATTGGTTAACATCTGGTGAATGCTGTGAAGAAATAACTACAGATTTTACTTTTGATGGTTTACCATCAACATACTCGAATGTTACCTGACTTTTTGAATCTGGTTCAATATTTTTTAATTTTCCTAACTTTCTATCTTCTGCCATTAATCTTAAAATTTTATGAGAATAATGAATTGGTGCTGGCATTAAAACATCTGTCTCATTACAAGCATACCCAAACATTATACCTTGGTCCCCGGCTCCTTCATCTTTGTTGCCAGACGAGTCTACACCCATAGCAATATCAGCTGATTGGGAATGTAAATGACTTTCAATTTTAGTAGCTTCTCTCCAAGTAAATCCATCTTGGTCGTAACCAATATCTTTTATACAATTTCTAACTTTTTCAATTAATTCATCTTTTTTAATTTCTGGTCCTCTTACTTCACCAGCTAAAACAACTTTATTTGTAGTTGTTAGTGTTTCACATGCAACTCTAGAATATGGATCTCCGGAAATAAAACTATCAACAACCATATCTGAAATCCTATCAGATACTTTGTCTGGATGGCCTTCTGAAACGGACTCACTAGTGAAAAGGAAATTTTTTAAATTACTCATTTCTAAGCTTCTTAAATGAAAATATTAAAAAAATATACAATAAAATTATTAATCCAAAAATTTTATTTCCAAATTTTGCGAATAGAGTCATCTCAACGTTTCTTGACTCGATTAAATCAATGTAACCTGATTTATTTATATCAACTTTTTGCTCAATAACTCCTAGTGAATTAATAATTGCTGTTGTCCCATTATTTGCAGACCTTAAAACGTATTTACCACTTTCTATCGCTCTAAAAATACTATGAGTTAAATGTTGCTCTGGGCCAATTGATTTACCAAACCAACCATCTTCAGAAATATTTACAATATAATCAAAGTTACTGTTTGTAAAAATTTTACCTGAATAAATTATCTCATAACAAATAAGAGGTAATATTTTCAATGATAAATTATTATATTTCAGATCAATTATTTTTCTTTCTTCACCTTTTGAATATGATTGATAGTTATTGGTAATTGTTTTTAGGCCAATACCTTTTAATAATTTTTCAAAAGGTAAAAATTCACCAAAAGGAACTAGATTAATTTTTTTATATGAATTTATTACATTGAGATCATGGTCAAAAACAGATAATGAATTAAAAAATTTTACAGTCTTTTTTTCATCTTCTTTACTATTAATTCCAATCACTAATATATGATTTTCGTTGAATTTATTTTCAAATAACCATTTATATTCTTTTAGTTGGTCTTGAGAAATACCTGGAATTATACCTTCTGGCCAAATAAAAATTATTTTTTGATTTTTTTTAGGAGAGCTGATTTCAATTAGTTCTTCTATTGCTGATATCGGATCAATATTATTATAAAATCTATCTATACTAATATTTGAACTTAAAATTCTTAGTTTATAATCAAGTTTTTTTACCTGTTGATTATTAAATTTTTCTAAATTTTGTGAACCGAGTATATAAAATGACATTGTTGTAATAAGAAATGCAACACAAATACTAATATCTTTTTTATTCTCTCTTAAAATGAATATTGATGGGCTTGTAAATAATGAAATACAGAAAAGATTAAAGCTGTATGTACCTATGACTGATGTAATGTTTAAAATTTCTATTTGATTAGAGAAACTATAAGCAATTAAATTCCAAGGAAAACCAGTGAGTATTGATCCTCTCACAAATTCTAATATTCCAAATATTAAAGAAAAAAGAAAAAATGAGCTTAAATTATTATTTGGTTTTAAAACCACAAATAGATAAGCAACTAAAGCATAAAACAAGGCTAAGAAACCAGGTATTAATATTATTGTAAAAGGTATTAAAAACTTAAAATTTTGATCAAACGTTAATGATATTGAGATCCAATATAAATTACTTACAAAATAACCAAACCCAAATAACCAACCATAAAGAAAAAATATTCTTTTATTTTTATAAAACTCAATTTTTTTTATTAAAAAAATATAGAATAAACTAAAAGTTAAAAAATTTATTACAACATAATTAAATGGAGGCAAACTTAAGGAAGTAAGCATTCCTAATAAAATTAAATAAATTAATTCAATATAAAATTTATTTTTCAATTTAATTTATTTTTGATAGTACAGATTTATATAATAGATTTTCCTCTTTTAACATTTTGGAATAATCTTTATTTTTTTTATGATCAAATCCTAAAAGATGAAGAAAACCATGTATGAATATTTTAGTAACTTTTTCTTTAAATGATTTTAAATCTTGTGATCTAGGCTTATCTAGATAATTATAGCTGATGATAATGTCTCCGAGATAAGTATTTTTTGAAATCTTTACTTTTTTATTTAATGGAAAAGATAAAATATCGGTAGATTTATTTTTTTTTCTAAAAACCTTATTTAATTTTTTTATATTCTTATTGTTTGAAAGTAATAGTGTGAAAGTTACTTTTTTATTTAAAAATTTATATTTTTTCGGAAAAGCTTTACATATTTTTTCAAAAAAAATATCCTTATTTTTAAGCCTTTGTGACCAGGCCTTCTCATCAGAGAAGACATTAATACTAATCATTAGTAGAGTATGCTTTAACTATTTTAGAAACCAGAGGATGTCTTACTACATCTGAGTAATCAAAATCAACTATAGATATTTCCTTTAGATGTCCAAGCAACTCTTTTGATCGTACTAATCCTGACATACTTTTATTTGGTAAATCGATTTGAGAAGGATCTCCATTAACAACTATTTTTGAATTTTCTCCAATACGTGTTAAAAACATTTTAATCTGGGTATCTGTAGCATTTTGCGCTTCGTCTAAAATTGCAAATGAATTTTTGAGAGTTCTACCTCTCATAAAAGCTAAAGGCGCAATCTCAATATCTCCAATCTCAATCATTCTCTGTATTTTTTCAAAGTCGAAGAGATCATATAAAGAGTCATATAAAGGTCTAAGATAGGGATCTACTTTTTCCTTCATATCACCAGGTAAAAATCCCAGACGCTCACCTGCTTCTACAGCAGGTCTTGAAAGAATAATTCTCTCAATCTTTTTTTCTAAAAGCATAGTTAAACCTACGGCTACTGCCAAAAAGGTTTTTCCTGTTCCTGCTGGTCCGGCTGAAATTACTATATCACTATCTCTTAGAGCTCTCACATAGCTTTTTTGTTTTTCAGACCTAGGAATTATAGATTTTTTGGGAGTTTTAATAATATCTGTAACATTATTATTTTTTATTTTTTCATTAATCATAAAGTTATCAATTGATGAAAGTATATCTTTATTCTCAATACTTCCATTGTTAATAAACTGATTAGCCAAAAATTGAATAGCGTTTTTAATTTTTTCATTCTTTTCAGGTGTTGATTTAATTAAAATTGAATTTCCCCTTGAATATAAGCTACAATTTGTAATTTTTTCTAATTCTTGTAAATTTTTATTAAATTCCCCAACAACACCCATTAACAAGTTATTGTCATGAAATATAACGCTTAAAGAATTGTTATCTGAATAAACAAATTTTAAAGACTGATCGATATTTTTTTTTCTTATTCCACTCAAATTCTATGCAACCTTCTGATTCGAATTAGTTATAACTTCACCGAATAAAGTATTTCTATTACTATCTTTAATTCTCACTTGCACTATTTTTCCAATATCACTCTTTTTACCATTAAAAATTACAGATGTCATATACTCAGATCTACCAAAAGCTTTGCTTTTATCTTCGGTTAAATTTTCAACCAAAATATCAATAACTTTACCTTCTAATGATTTGTTCATTCGTACTTGATTTTCCAATAAAATAGTCTGAATTTTTTCTAATCTTTCAATAGAAATTTTTTTTTCAATTAATTCTAAATTTTCAGCTACTGTTCCAGGCCTTGGGCTAAAAATAAAAGAGTAAGAGTTAATAAACTTAATCTTTTCAATTAAACTAAAAGTATCTTTAAAATCTTGATTTTCTTCACCAGGATAACCTATTATAAAATCACTTGAAAATTCTATCCTTGCATTAATTTGTTTTAATTTGTCAAAAGTATTTAAATACTCTTCAATAGTATGTTTTCTGTTCATTGATTTTAAAATTTTATTTGATCCACTTTGAACGGGTAAATGCACAAGTGGCATTAATTTTTTAGAAGTTTTATATACTTCAATCAAATCCTCTGTCATATCTTTTGGGTGAGATGTTGTGTACCTAATTCTCTTAATTTCAGGTAATTTTTCAATATTTAAAATTAAATCTGATAATCTATGTCCTTCATTATCATAAGCATTTACATTTTGACCAAGTAAAACAATTTCTTTTGCCCCATTATCAGCTAAATATTTTGCTTCATCCAAAATTTGTTCAAAGGGTCGAGAATATTCTGGACCTCTTGTGTATGGAACTACACAAAAATGACAAAACTTATCGCATCCTTCCTGAATAGTTAAGAAGGATGAAACTTTTCCAGCTTCATTTTTTATTTTACTTAAATATTTAAATTTAGATATAGCATCAAACTCTGTCTCTTCTATCTTTTTCTTTTTTTTAGTATAACTTAAAATTGTATCATTAATTTTATGATAAGCTTGAGGACCAATTACTAAATCTATGTAAGGTTCTCTTTTCAACATCTCTTGGTTTTCTGCTTGTGCAACACACCCAGTAATAATCACCAATGGTTTTTTTTTAGATCTAAAAATTTTTTTTACTCTTCCTATCTCTGAATAAACTTTTTCTTTTGCTTTATCTCTTATGTGACATGTATTTAAGAGATAACAATTTGCTTCTTCATATTTTTTTGTTTTTTCATAACCAATTTTTTTAACTGAATCAAAAATTCTATTTGAGTCATACTCATTCATTTGACACCCAAAAGTTTTGATAAATATTTTCTGGCTCATATTATTGGGATTTTTTCTTAACCCCATATAATTCTAATTTATGATCCACTAGTTTATATCCATATTTTTCTGCAACTTTTTTTTGAAGCTTTTCAATTTCTTCATCTACAAATTCGATAATTTCACCAGTTTTCACATCAATTAAATGATCATGATGACTTTCATTTAATTCCTCATATCTAGCTTTTCCACCTTTAAACTCGTGCTTTGTTAAAATTCCTGTTTCTTCAAATAATTTTACTGTTCTATAAACAGTTGCAATACTTATTTTTGGATCAATTTTAGACACTCTATTATAAAGCTCATCAACATCTGGGTGATCACTAGACTCTGACATTACTTGTGCAATGACTCTTCTTTGATCGGTTAACTTAACCCCTTTTGCTAAACATTTTTGCTCTATTGTTTCTGACATAAAATAATTTTAACTTAAATAAATAGGGTTAATCAAATTTTTTTTAATATTAAATTTTTCGCACAAATCAGGGATATTTTCGTATTTTATGTCTTTTTCACCTTTAAAATCTTGAATACTATAACAATAGTAATCAATGTTATTAGTTAAATTAAATGCTTTAACCATAGAAAACGAATTTCGTATTCCCGCAAAGCTTCCAGGACCCCTATTTAAATAAATTGTATTAATGTCTTTCAAGTTTAATTGATGAGAATTTAAAAAATCATTAATAATCAAAGTTAATTTTTCATAATTAATTTTAGTATTCTCTTTAGTAATATTATAAATATCATTACTAGTAATGATCATTAAAAAAATTTTTTCACTAGCTACATCAATTATCAGTTTATTCATAATTATTTTATTTTCTAATATCAGTTCTAAATCAGATGAAAATAATATCAAATACTATTCCAATGATGAAGGTATTCTATCAATAATGTATCATCGTTTTAATGAGAATAAGTACCCTTCAACCAATATTAAAATGGATATATTTGTGGAACATATGAATATTATTAAGAACTCAGATTTTAATTTTCTTAATCCAAATAATTTTGATGAACATTTTAAAAAACCAAAATCCAAAAAAGAAATTCTTATCACTATCGATGATGCTTTTGAATCTTTTTATACTGAAGCATGGCCTTATCTAAAAGAAAATAAAATTCCATTTATTTTATTTGTTTCAACTGAACCAGTAGGAAAAAGAGGTTATATGACTTGGGAACAAATTAAAGAAGTTGAAAGTAACAATTTTGCAAACATAGGACATCATTCACATACTCATGAATACCTAATAGATGTAAGCAATGACAATTTTATTTTAGATATTGAAACAGCTAATAAAATTTTTCTAAGAGAACTTGGTTACGTACCTGATCTATTTTCATATCCATTTGGTGAATACTCTAAGTTTATGAAAAATTATATATCTAAAAATTTCAAATATGCTTTTGGTCAACATTCTGGTGTAATTGATTTAAATAAAGACAAATTTGAATTACCTAGATTTCCAATTAATGAAAAATACGGAGAGTTAAAAAGATTTAAATCAATAATAAATTATTTTCCACTTGAATATAAAAGAATACTTCCTGAGGAAAAACAGTTATTCGTAAACACAAACCCTCCAAATTTTAAAGTTGAATTTTTCAAGGAGCAAAAAAATTTATCAAATATCAATTGTTATTCTAATGAGGGAAATGTTTGGGAAAAATCAAAAACAAGCTTTATCAACAACTCTTTAACGATTGAATTTAGAGAACCATTCAAACCAAGAAGAGGGAGAATTAATTGTTCTCTGAATGATAATGGAAAATGGAGATGGTTTGGTGTTCAATTCCCTATAAAAGTGAATGAAAATTAAATTAAACTTTCTAAATCTTTACTTGAAGGCAACAATCTTGCCTCATCAAAATCTTTTAAGTTATTCTGTTCAATAATTTTTTGTAAAACCTCTATATATTGGCTTCCTGTTTCTGCATATTTATCTAAATATTTAGACAAAATTAAACTATCTAAAGGTTTATTTTGATTTCTAAGTTCTGTTCTCGCTTTTCTCAAATTTTTATATGTTGAGTGTGTATTTAAATTTCTCAAATATGCTCTTACAGACAATTGTAAACTATGAAATTTCATAACTTTATGATCTTTACCTTCATCAGCATTTTTAGGTTTTAATCCTTCTCCAGACCAAGTCCATTGTCCAAATAAAGCATTCCCCTTTAAAGCAAATCTTGAAGTGCCCCAGCCAGTTTCTTTAGCAGCTTGAGCTATAGCTAATGAAATTGGTATTTCATCCATTCTTACCTTCAAAGTAGATAAATCATTTTTTCTTACACCATATTGTTTATACTTTTTTTCTAACCATTTTTTTTCAATATCAGTGTTACTATTTTTATTTAAAATTGTGAATAATCTTTTTCTATCAACTCTAATTTTATTGTTTTCCTTAACTATTAAAGGGAGAACAATTTTTATAAACATATCTTTTCTTTTTTTTGTATTTCCGATATTTTTAATTTCATTCGGTAAAAGACCAATATCTATTGGTTTTACCAATTTTGTATTCCTTACATCTTCTAAATTATAATTTACCTCTTTAAATAATGAGTCAATCTCAGTTGTTGTATATCTGACTAGATTAATTTCAGAATTATTTTCTTCTAAAATATCGTATAATAAATCTCTTTCATCAGCATCTGCTGTTAAGTCTTCCTCAATTAATTTATCTTTATTCAAAGTATTATTTAAAATATTTTTTGAATTATTGGTAAATTCTTTGTTATTGAAATTTTTATTTTTAAAATTGATAATTATCGGTGCTGTATAAAAAAATGAGATTACAATAAAAGAACTTATAAAAAACCGTGAAACTATATGAAAGCTTTTATTTTTTAAAAAACCTGATTTTTTAAATTTTCTCATAATTAATTATTGTATAGCAACAACCTCTTTTACCTCTGGTAAATAATGACATAAAAGATTTTGAACTCCTTGTTTTAAAGTCATCGTTGAACTGGGACAGCCTGAACAGCTCCCTTGTAATTGTACCTTAACAATTCCGTCCTTAAACTCTTTAAATTTTATATCTCCTCCGTCTCTAGCAACAGCAGGTCTTATTTTTTCTTCTAAAATTTTTACAATTTTTGATTCAATTTCGCTTAAATCCAAATCCTCTTCTTTTATATTTTCGTCAATTACAAAGTCTTTACCATCTGCGTAAAAATCATTTATTAGAGAAATTACGATATGTTTTATTTCATCCCACTTAATGTTTTCATTCTTATTTACTGAAATAAAATCTTGACCTAAAAAAATACCCTCAACACCATTTATTGACAAAATATTCCTCACCAATTCATTTTTCATATCTTCTTTATTTGTAATTTCATAAGGTCCACTGTTTGAAACTTTCTTACCAGGGAGAAATTTTAAAGAGTTTGGATTCGGTGTTACTTCTGTTTGCACGAACATAAATTATATATAGTGAATATTTTGAAAATTAAAACTTGATAATAATTTTTTATTAAAAACCTATTATTTCTTTAATTCTTTCAATCTTTTTTGAAGCAATCAAATTAGCTTTTTCAACTCCATCTAGAAGAATTTCATCTAAATAGCTTTTATCTCCTAAGAGTTTTTTTACCTCATTAGAAATAGGTTCAATTTTATTAACAATTTCATCAGCTAATTTTTCTTTAAATTCTGAAAAGTTTTTACCTGCAAAATTTTTTACTGAATTTTCTAATGTAGAATTAGTAAAGCTTGAATAAATTACTAAAAGATTCTTTGCCTCCAATCTTTCATCGAGCTCCTTTATGTTTTGTGGCATGGGTAAAGGATCAGTTTTTGCTTTTTTGATTTTGTTTATTATTTGATCTTTATCGTCTGTTAAATTTATTCGACTTAAATCTGATAATTCTGATTTACTCATTTTTTTTGAACCATCTTTTAAACTCATTATTCTTGAAAACTCTTTTTGAATTAGAGGTTCTGGAACTTGAAGAAAATTTTCTACTTCAAAGTCATTATTAAATTTTTGAGCTATATCTCTGCATAATTCCAAATGTTGTTTCTGATCATCACCTACAGGAACATGAGTAGCATCATATAAAAGAATATCAGCTGCCATTAAAACTGGATAAGAATATAAACCAATACTGGCTTTCTCTTTATCTTTGCCGGCTTTCTCCTTAAATTGGGTCATTCTATTCAACCATCCCATTCTAGCAACACAGCTTAATATCCATGCTCCTTCTGCATGAGCAGCCACTCTAGATTGATTAAAAATTATACTTTTTTTTGGATCTATTCCGCTTGCTACAAAAGTTGCAACCGTTTCCCGAATATTTTTTTTTAATTCTTTAGGATCCTGCCTTACTGTAATGGCATGTAGGTCAACTACACAAAAAATACATTTATTATCTTTATCATTATTTAAGTCTACAAAGTTTTTTATGGCACCTAAATAATTCCCAAGATGAAGGTTACCTGTAGGCTGAACACCAGAAAATATTTTTTTACCCATAAAATTAATACTTTAATTTAATATCATTCATTTGAAAAGCTTTGATGAAATAGCACAAAATTAAATAAAACAATAATCCCAATATAACAGATAAAACTAAATAAAAAGATTTAATTGATTGATTAAATGCTAATTCGTTTTGGAAAAAATTTAATATAAGGTTAAAAAATAAACCCATCATAATTGATGCAAAAATTATTTTAATAAATTTAATATAAAATATTTGGTTAAAATAAAATAATTGTCGATTTTTTAAAAATAAAAATAACAATATTGAATTAAACCAAGATGAAATTGATGTGGCTATTGGAATTATTATAAAACCAATTTCACTAAAATAATACAAACTTATAAAAATATTAACTAATACTGAGATCAAAGAGATATAAAATGGAGTTTTGGTGTCATGGTTTGCAAAGAAAAAACTTGAAAAAACTTTTATCAATGCAAATGCAGGTAGGCCTAAAGCAAAATAATATAAAGCTAAGCTTGAGTTTCTCACTGAATTTTCATTAAAAGACCCATAGCCAAATAAAGCTGAAATAATTTGTTCCGATCCTATGATTAAAGCGATGGTTGCTGGGAGGCTTAAGAATAAACTTAATTCTAGAGCTTTATTTTGTATAAACAAAATTTTATTTTTTTTTCTAGATTGAATATGTTTTGAAAGCTGTGGAAGTATCACAACACCAATCGCGATCCCAGCTATAGCTAGGTTAATTTGATAAATTCTATCTGCATAATACAAATAAGAAACTGCACTTGCTTGAAAAGATGCAATTATTGTTCCAATTAAGATATTAATTTGAGTTACTCCAGAGGAAAAAATACTTGGCAAAAGTTTTTTAAAAAAAAACCTAACTTTATTGCTTACTTTAAAATTAAAATTAAATTCAAGTGAGAAATATTTAGAAACGTATTTGTATAAAAATATTAACTGTAG
>CACECL010000004.1 GCA_902557995.1 uncultured Pelagibacteraceae bacterium
CTTAAATCAGGAGTTATAGCAATATCTTTGTCTTTAGCATTAATGCTGATTTACATTTGGATTAGATTTGAATGGCAGTTTAGTCTAGGTGCAATTTTAGCTTTGTTTCATGACGTAATTGTAACTCTAGGAGTTTTTTCTCTATTTAGTTTAGAAATTAATTTATCAATTATAGCAGCGGTGTTAACAATAGTTGGATATTCAATGAATGATACGGTAGTTATTTTTGACCGTGTGCGGGAAAATTTAAGAAAATATTCAGATATAAAAATTTTTGAATTAACTAATATTTCAATTAATGAAACGTTATCAAGAACTATTATAACATCTGCAACTACTTTACTTGCTTTATTAGCGATTTATTTTTTTGGTGGAGAGATATTAAAAGGATTTTCACTTGCAATGATACTCGGTGTTGTTTTTGGAACTTATTCCTCAATTTATATAGCTAATACTGTTTTGGTTAGACTAAGAGTTTCACAAAAAACTGTTCTTAGAGAGGAAGAGGATAAAAAATAATTTAATATAAATTCTGAGCTATTACCATTGTAAGTAACATTGGTAATGATAACAAAGTATTTGTTCTTGAGAATAGCATTGCAGTTTTGGCTGATTTAGCTTTTGTTTCTGGATCACTCTCAACTATTCCTAATGCTCTTTTTTGATTTGGCCAAATTACAAACCATACATTAAATGCCATTATAATTCCAAGCCACATACCAATACCAATTGCAGTATGTTTAGGTACACCTGACCCAAGACTTAAAGTCATTGCATCATGAAGATATCCATTAAGATAAGCAAGAATTAAACCTGAAAGAACAGTTAACGCTGCAGCCCATCTAAAATAAAATAATGCAGCAGGAGCAATTACTTTGCCAATGGCTGGTTTTTGTTCATCTGGAATTTTTCCCATGTTTGGAATTTGTACAAAATTGAAATACCACAATAATCCAATCCACATAATTGCAACAATCACATGTATATATCTAAACAACCAGCTCCAGAATAATGTATCAATAGCTATCCCATCGTTTAAATAAAATAATCCTAAAAACAATATTAATGCTAACGCAAGTGATGTGTGAATTGTTTTTGATAATGATGACAACAAATTACTCATGATTCTCTATAACTATACACTACTTTTTTGATATTTTTAAGTTGTTAAATCTAGGCTAATAGAGGTTTTAAAAATTGACCGGTATAACTATCCTTAACTTTGCATACTTCTTCAGGTTTTCCTTCGGCGACAATATTTCCACCTTTTACACCACCCTCAGGACCCATATCCACAATGTAATCTGCTGTTTTAATTACATCTAGATTATGTTCAATGACAACTACTGTGTTCCCAAGTTTTACAAATGTATGAAGTATTTCTAAAAGTTTTTTAATATCATGTTGATGCAAACCTGTGGTTGGTTCATCTAAAATATACATAGTTCTTCCTGTTGATCTTTTTGAAAGTTCTTTTGCAAGCTTAATTCGTTGTGCTTCACCTCCTGATAGCGTAGTTGCTTGCTGACCAATTTTTATATAACCCAATCCAACTTTTTTAAGAGTTAATAATTTTGTTTTTATGTTAGATATATTTTCAAAATACTCACACCCCTCATCAACTGACATATCTAAAACATCTGCAATACTTTTGCCTTTAAATTTGATTTCTAAAGTTTCTCTATTGTACCTGGTACCCTTACATTCATCACACTGTATATAAACATCAGGTAAAAAGTGCATTTCATATGTGATTACACCATCACCCTCACAAGCTTCACATCTACCTCCTTTAACATTGAAAGAAAATCTTCCTGGTTTATATCCTCTTGTTTTGGACTCTGGTAGGCTTGTAAACCAATCTCTAATAGGCCCAAAGGCTCCTGTATATGTTGCTGGATTTGATCTTGGAGTTCTACCAATAGGAGACTGGTCAATATCAATTATTTTATCAATCAATTCTACACCTTTATAACCTTTAAATGATTTGGGTGCTTTTCTTGCTTTGTTATTTAAAGTTAAATTTAGGGCATGAAATAGAGTTTGTAATATTAAAGTGGATTTACCACTACCTGAGACACCAGTAACACATGTAAATGTTCCGGTTGGAATTTTAAGATTTACATTGTTTAAATTATTTCCACTTGCACCATTGATTTCTAAAAATCTTCCATTTTTAGCTAACCGTCGTGATTTTGGAATTTCAATTGTTTTTTTATTAGCAAGATACTGTCCAGTAATACTATTTTTATCTTTTTTAATTTCTTCATATGATCCTTGTGCTGTTATCTCACCACCATTACTTCCAGCTTCAGGGCCAAGATCAATAATATGATCTGCATTTTCCATTGTTTCTGTGTCATGCTCAACAACAATAACGGTATTGCCAAGATCTCGTAATCTTTTTAATGCATTTATAAGCTTCACATTATCTTTTTGGTGTAATCCAATTGAAGGCTCATCCAACACATATAATACACCTGTTAAACCAGATCCAATTTGCGAAGCTAATCTTATTCTTTGAGCTTCACCTCCTGATAATGTCCCAGATTCTCTTGATAGTGTTAGATAATCTAATCCAACATTAAGTAGAAAATTTAATCTTTCATTAATTTCTTTTAGAACATGTTCAGCTATTTTAAATTGTCTTTTATCAAGGTTATTTTCTAAATTTTTAAACCATTCTGCTGCATCTAAAATAGATTTTTTTGTTACTTCACTAATATTAAGATCATTAATTTTTACACATAATGCTTCCTCTTTTAATCTGTCACCATTACAGGCTTCACATGCAGTATCAGATTGATATTCAGCTATAGCTTCTCTTTTCCATTCGCTATCAGACTCTAAAAATCTTCGTTCAAGATTATTAATTACACCTTCAAAGGTTTTTTTATAAGAATATTTCTCGTATCCATCGTCATAATTAAATTTAATCTCATCTTCATCTGAACCATAAAGAATAATATCTTTTATTTTTTTAGGTAATTTTTTCCATTTTTCATCTAAAGAAAAACCATAATGTTTTGCTAAAGATGCTAAAGTTTGAGCATAATACAATGTGGTTGATTTTGACCAAGGTTCTATTGCTCCATCTGCTAAACTTTTTCTTTCATCAGGAACAACTAAATTTGGATCAACATTTAACTTCATACCAATTCCTTCACACTCTTCACAAGCTCCATAGGGACTGTTAAATGAAAAAAGTCTTGGCTCAATTTCCTCGATTGTAAAACCGCTTTCAGGGCATGCAAACTTTGTAGAGTAAATTAATTTTTCAATTTTTCTAAATTTTTGAGGAAGTGTTTCGTCTTCATATTCTATAAAAACTAAACCGTTAGCTAAATTTACCGCCGTTTCAATACTTTCAGCTAACCTGTTACCAAGTTTTGAATTTAAAACTATTCTATCGACTAAGACTGAAATATCGTGTTTAAGTTTTTTATCTAGATTGGGTGATTTTTCTATATCATATAAAACATTATCAATTTTAATTTTTCTAAAACCTCTTCTTTTGTAACTTAAAATATCTTTTTTATATTCACCTTTACGACCTCTTACTACTGGAGCATAAATATATATTGTTGATTTTTTTGGTAATTTTTTAACTAAATCTACTATTTGTGTAATTGTTTGAGAGGTTATTGGCTTACCTGTAAATGGTGAATAGGGGATACCTGCTCTAGCATATAAAACCCTCATGTAATCATAAATTTCTGTTACAGTTGCAACAGTAGATCTTGGGTTTTTTGAGGTATTTTTTTGCTCGATTGCAATAGCTGGACTTAATCCCTCTATTAAATCAACATTTGGTTTTTTCATTTTATCTAAAAATTGACGTGCATAGGCAGATAAACTTTCTACATACCTTCTCTGACCCTCTGCGTATATAGTATCAAAAGCTAAAGATGATTTTCCTGACCCTGATAGACCTGTTATGACCACAAATTTGTCTTTTGGAATCTCTACAGTAACATTCTTCAAATTATGTTCTTTAGCGCCCTTAATAACTATCTTTTTCATCATAATTTTAGTTGCTTTGAGTTAATAAAATTAATATTCAGAAGAATTGTGATATAATTCTAATTAACTAATATAACAAATATTAAATATTATGGCTGGAAGTTTAAATAAAGTATTATTAATTGGTCGTTTGGGCGCAGATCCTGAGATTAAGCAAATGGTAAATGGTAAAAGTGTAGCTAGATTAAGCATTGCAACAAGTCAATCCTGGAAAGATAAAAATACAGGTGAAAGAAAAGAAAAAACCGAGTGGCACCGTATAGTTGTATTTAACGAAGGTTTAGTAAATGTTGTTCAACAATACTTAAAAAAAGGAGCTCAAGTTTATGTTGAGGGACAACTTACAACAAGAAAATGGAAAGATGAACAATCAGGACAAGACAAATATTCAACTGAAATAGTTATACAAGGATATAATTCTTCACTCACGATGTTGGGCGGGGGAAATTCTGTTAGTGGAATACAAAATGACACAACTCAACAAAATAACATTGAGGATTCTTCACAAGTGTCAGATATGGATGATGAAATTCCATTTTAACTTCTATGAAAAATACTGAAGAGTTTAAAGATAAAAATATAAAATTAATCTCAATGCATGATGAGATGAGCTCATCATATCTTTCTTATGCAATGAGTGTAATTGTAAGTCGTGCACTTCCAGATGTAAGAGATGGGTTAAAACCTGTTCATAGAAGAATTTTGTATGCAATGTATAAAGGTGGATACGATTGGTCTAAACAATTTAGAAAATCTGCAAGAATAGTTGGAGATGTTATTGGTAAATATCATCCTCATGGAGATCAGTCTGTCTATGATGCTTTGGTAAGAATGGTACAAGATTTCTCTATGAGTCTACCCTTGATTCAAGGGCAAGGAAATTTTGGTTCTATAGATGGAGATCCTGCTGCAGCAATGAGATATACCGAAACTCGCTTGTCAAAAGTTTCTCAATATTTAATTGATGATATTGAAAAAAATACAATTTCTTTCAAAAGCAATTATGATGAAACTGAGAAAGAACCTAGTGTTTTACCAGCACAGTTTCCAAATTTATTAGTAAATGGAGCCGGCGGTATAGCTGTTGGTATGGCAACAAGTATACCTCCTCACAATTTAGGTGAAATTATTGATGGTACTTTGGCCTTAATAGATAATAAAGAGATTAAAATTAGAGAGTTAATGAAACATATACCTGGTCCAGATTTTCCAACAGGTGGTGTAATTATAGGTAAAGATATAATTAAACAAGGGTATAACAATGGTAGAGGGTCCTTTAAGATAAGAGGTGAAATCTCAATCGAACAACAAAAAAATGGTCGTGAAAGGTTGGTAATAACTTCAATACCGTATCAAGTTAACAAATCTGTTTTAAATGAAAGGATTGCTCAGTTAGTAAGAGAAAAAAAGATAGAAGGTATAAGAGATATTCGAGATGAATCGAACAGAGAAGGTATTAGGGTAGCAATAGATTTAAGAAACGGTGTAGAACCTGAAACTATAAAGAGACAATTATATAAAAATACTCAAATAGAGAGTTCGTTTGGTTTTAATACTTTGGCTATTGTTGAGGGAAAACCTCAAACGTGTACTTTAAAAGATTTTTTATCTAATTTTTTAACTTTTAGAGAAGATGTAGTCATTAAGAAAACTAAATTTGATCTTCAAAAAGCTGAAGAACGAGCACATATATTAATCGGATTATCAGTGTCAGTTGAAAATCTAGATAAAATAATAAAAATTATTCGATCATCTAAAACACCCGATGATGCTAAAATATCAATTTTAAAAACCAAATGGAAAATAAATAAATCACAAAAATTAATTTCTTTAGTTGAGGGAAAAAAAGGTAAAAACCTTTATTCTTTATCTGAACCACAAGTTTTAGCTATATTAGAATTAAGACTTCAAAAATTAACTGCTATAGGAATAAATGAGATCGAAGTTGAAATTAAAAAATTAGCTGAATTAATCACTAAATATAAAAGGATTATTTCATCAAAAAAAGAACTTTTAAAAGTAATCAGTGAAGAACTAAAAAATATCAAAGAGAAATTTGCTATACCAAGAAGAACTAAAATTATAGATGCTGTTTTAAATTATGATATTGAGGAAACTATCCAAAAACAATCAGTAATAATTACAGTTACATTGCAAGGATACATAAAAAGAGGTTCTTTAGATGGAGTAAAAAAACAAAAAAGAGGTGGAAAGGGAAAATCAGGCATAACAACCAGAGATCAAGACTCTGTTGTTCAAACACTATCAGTAAATACTCATACTTCAGTTCTCTTCTATTCTACTGAGGGTTTAGTTTACAAGATTAAAGCATGGAAAATCCCAGAGGGCTCATCATCATCAAAAGGGAAGTCTTTATTTAATATTTTACCCTTAAAGAGTCACCAAGCTATAAGCTCAATCATGCCAATGCCTGAAGAGGAAACAGACCTAAAAAATTATCAAATAATTTTTGCTACAGCACAGGGAAAAGTAAGAAAAAATAGTTTAGAAGATTTTTCATCAATTAATGCATCTGGAAAAATTGCAATGAAATTAGATAATAATGATAAAATCGTAGGTGTTAAAATTTGTAAAGATGATCAAGATGTAATTTTAAGCACAAAATTTGGAAAATGTATAAGATTTGAAGCTAAGAAACTAAGAGTTTTTAAAGGTAGATCCTCTAAAGGAATTAAAGGTATAGATCTAGCATCAAATGATCAAATAGTATCTTTATCAGTTATAGATAACGATAAAATTAATAAAAACGGAAAAAAATCAAAAGATGAAAAATCTGAATTAAAAGCAAGAGAGAAATTTGTCTTATCAATAAGTGAGAATGGTTATGGTAAAAAGACCTCACATACAGATTACAGAGTTACTAACAGAGGTGGTAAAGGCATTATAGGAATAGTAAATTCACCAAGAAATGGGAATATTACTTCATCATTTCCTGTTTTTGAAGGTGATGAAATTTTAATTTCTACTAACAAAGGTAGGGTTATAAGAGTTGCAGTTAAAGAAATTAGAACTGCAGGCAGAAATACCCAAGGTGTTAGGATAATTAAGTTATCAGGAGAAGAAAAAGTTGTTTCGGCAATTAAAATTGATGATAATTTAATTTAATGAGTAAAATAGCAATTTATCCTGGAACATTTGATCCAATTACTTTTGGACACATAGATGTAATAAAAAAATCATTAAAATTATTTGATAAGATAGTAGTAGGTGTCTCAGACGAAAGTAACAAAGATTATTTATTTAGTTCTGATGAAAGAATAGAAATAGTAAATAAAGCTTTATTTAAAGATCTAAAGTTAAATAAAAAAAAGGTAAAAGTTGTTTCTTTTGGATCTTTAACTACTGATTTATGTAAAAAATATAAATCAAACATAATTTTAAGAGGATTAAGAGCTGTATCTGATTTTGAATACGAATTTCAGTTAGCTGGTATGAATAGAAAATTGAACCAAAATATAGAAACAATTTTTTTAATGTCTGATGTAGAAAATCAAATCATTTCATCAAGATTTGTTAAAGAGATTGTTAAATTAAAAGGTGATATAAAAAAATTTACTACAAAAAGCACAATTAAATCATTAAAAGATAAATATGAATAAAATTTTTATTAAAATACTGATTTTGTTTTTTTTAATTACTAATCAATCAATAGCTGAGGAGAATATAATGATATTAAAATTAAAAGATGGTGATGTTAAAATTGAATTATTCGAAGATGTTGCACCAAATCATGTAAAAAGAATTAAGGAATTAGCAAATAGTGGTAAATACGATAACGTTGTTTTTCACAGAGTTATAGATGGATTCATGGCTCAAACAGGAGATGTAAAATTTGGTAATTCAGAGTCTAAAGATTTTGATCTTAGAAGAGCAGGCATGGGTGGTTCTGACTTCCCAGATTTAAAGCAAGAATTCAATAGTTTACCACATGATAGAGGTACTTTATCAATGGCAAGAGCTCAAGACCCTGATAGTGCAAACAGCCAATTCTTTATTTGTTTTCAGCCAGCCCCTTTTTTAGATCGACAATATACAGTTTTTGGAAAAGTAATAGAAGGAATGGAATTGGTTGATAAAATCAAAAGAGGTGACCAAAACAATAATGGTGCTGTTACTGATCCAGATAAAATTATTAGTTTCAAATCTCTATAATTTTTTTAATGGCATTAAAAAAATTTGCCTTTAACGTTTTAAAAAAAGATAAATTTGCTAGGTGTGGTTTAATTGAGACCCATCGTGGAAATATATTTACTCCAGCATTTATGCCTGTTGGAACACAAGCTACAGTAAAAGCTTGTACGATAGATGATATAAAAAAAACTGGATCAGAAATAATACTTTCAAACACATATCATTTAATGATACGTCCAGGTGTTGAAAGAATTAAATCTGCTGGTGGTCTCCATGAATTTATGAATTGTGATTTACCTATTTTAACTGACTCTGGTGGATTTCAAGTTATGTCTTTGTCAAAATTAAATAAAATTGATAGAGAGAAGGGCGCTATATTTAACTCTCATGTTGATGGAAAAAAATTTTACTTAAGTCCCGAAGAGAGTATCCGAATTCAGTTGGGTTTAAATTCTGATATTGTGATGATTATGGACGAGTGCCCAAAAAAAACTAATGATTATAATGTAATAAAAAAATCTATGGATTTATCACTATACTGGGCAGAAAGATCTAAAGTTGCATTTGGAAATAATCCACATAAAGCTTTATTTGGTATAGTCCAAGGAGGTCTTTTTAAAGATTTAAGATTAAAATCTCTTCAAGAGTTAATTAAAATTGGTTTTGATGGGTATGCTCTCGGAGGATTAGCAGTAGGAGAAACTCAAAATGAAATGTTTAACGTTTTAGATGATATTAAGGAAAACTTACCTATTGAAAAACCACACTATTTAATGGGTGTTGGAACACCATCAGATATTTTGGGTGCTGTAAAAAGAGGTATAGATATGTTTGACTGTGTATTGCCTACTAGATCTGGCAGAACAGGTTTGGCTTTTACATGGCAGGGAAGAATCAATATTAAAAATAACAAATATCAAAATGATAACACGCCACTTGATCCAAATTGTAAAAATCTTAATTTAAATAAATATTCAAAAAATTATTTAAATCACTTATTTAATACAAATGAAATTCTTGCCTCAATGTTGCTTACTCTAAATAATATTAATTTTTATCAAGAATTAATGGCCTCTATCAGAAAAAATATTAATGAAGGCACTTTTGATCAATTTCATGATAAATACATTGATAAGTTGTAGAAGCTTTATAGATTTGGTTAAAATTGTCATTTGAAAAAAAATAATAATTCTGTATATAACAATTATTCAATTTGAATAATTTGGGGGCCCTTAGCTCAGTTGGTAGAGCAATTCCCTTTTAAGGAATGGGTCGATGGTTCGAGTCCATCAGGGCTCACCACTATTTCAATTAACTTATATTAATTGGTGGATAATCTAAAATAACCTCATTCATCCATTCATTGAGTTGTTTTATTCTTGTTTCTGATGAGGGGTGAGTACTCATAAATTGAGGAGGCTCTTTGCCTTTATTGAATTCTTTCATTCTTTCCCAAATTTTTACTGTCTCTCTAATATCGTAACCAGATAAAGATGAAAAAATCATACCTAAATAATCAGCTTCGCTTTCTTGTTTCCTATTGAAAGGATTCATTATTCCTAATTGTGCCAACATGCCAACAGTATCCATTCCTGTTGTTCTATTAATATCAGATAAAATACCTCCACTAGCTATATCTATAATTCTAGCTCCTGTGTTTAATAAAACACCTCTGCTAGCTCTCTCAACTGAATGTTTTGCTACTGCATGAGCAACTTCATGACCCATTATAGCAGCTAATCCATTTTGATTTTGAGTAACATCTAATATACCTGTGTAAACTGCTATTTTACCACCTGGCATACACCATGCATTTCTAACTTTTTTATTATCAATTAAAATATATTCCCAATCAAAATTTACTGTTGGATCTTTTAAATTAGATCTATAAAAATATTCACTAATCGAATCTTCCATTTTTTTACCAATTTCTTTTATTTCATTTAATGTTTTTAAATCATCACTCATTTTTTCTTTTTCTTTAACTTTTTCATAAATTTGGGCTGCCTGTGCATTCAATTTAGCCTCAGGTATAATTTTTAATTGTTTTCGATCAGTTATTGGAGCAGTAGAACAAGAGTGCAAAAATATACTTCCACATCCACAACCCATATATGTCAAAAATTTTCTTCTATCCATATCTACCTAAAATTGATAATAGTATTTTAACATGAATCTTAATAACAAAATTTTAATTGTATTATTTATCATTGCAATTGTTTTTGTTGTATACGCTAGTTATAGTTAATTTTAAATATGGCAAAAAAGAGCTCAAAAAAATCTTTTTCATTAACATTAAGGAATTATTTTATTACTGGTGTTGTTGTTTTAATACCAATTGGTTTTACACTCTATTTAACTAAAATTTTAATAGGTATTTCATCAAATTTAATTCCTAAAAATATTAATCCAAATAGTTATTTGCCATTTAATATTCCTGGAGTTGAAATTATTATTTCAATATTATTAATAACCATTGTCGGTGGACTTTCATTATCATTTTTTGGAAGAAGAATTCTTAAACTGATAGATGATTTATTCAAAAGAATTCCTTTTTTAAGAACAGTTTATTCTGCGATTGTTCAAATGACAGAAACTTTTTCAAAAAAAGATGATGGAAAAAAAAGTGTAGTTTTAATTGAATATCCTAGAAGAGGAGTTTGGGCAGTAGGTTTTGCTACGAAAGAAAACAAAGGGGAAATGGCTAATAAAACCGGCAAGAAATTAATTAACGTTTTTGTGCCAACAACTCCAAATCCAACTAGTGGTTTTTTATTAATGTTTCCTATAGAGGATGTTATCTATTTAAATATGTCATTTGAGGAGGCATCTAAGTTTATAGTTTCAGCAGGAACCTCCACCAAAAAAACTTAAGCTATATCATTTATTATATCAGCCCTATCATACAATTTTATCAATGGTTTGAATTTAGTTATATCTTCATTTGATTTTTCTATTCTTCTCATTTCCTTTTCAGCTAACAAGAAAAGATCACTATTCTGAATAGGATCTGCTAACTTAAAATTTTTTACACCACTTTGTTTAAATCCCAAAATATCCCCAAAGCCTCGTAATTTCATGTCTTCTTCAGATATTAAAAAACCATCATTAGTGCCTTTTAAAATTTTTATTCTTTTTTTTGCGTTTTCGCTTAGATTAGATTTAAACATTAATATGCATGAGGAGTCTTTATCTCCACGACCAACTCTACCCCTTAATTGATGAAGTTGAGATAAACCAAATTTGTTAGCATTTTCAATTATAATCGTATTTGCATTTGGAAAATCTATCCCAACCTCAATAATCGTTGTAGAAACCAAAATCTTAAATTTATTATTTAAAAAATTGATTAGTATTTCATTTTTTTCATCCACATCAGTTTTTCCATGAAGTAAACATACTTGATTTGGAAACTTGCTTTCTAAATATTCATATTTTTTTACAGCTGATGAATGATCTAATTTTTTAGACTCCTCGATCAATGGACAAACCCAAAAAATTTGATTTCCTATGTTAATTTCTTTTTTTATAAATTTTAAAACATCTTCAATTTTAACCTCTAATTTACTATACGTTTTAATTGGTTTTCTATTTTTAGGTTTTTCTCTAATTATTGAAATATCCATATCACCATAAATTGTCATTGTTAGAGTTCTAGGTATAGGTGTTGCTGTCATTAACAATACGTCACAATTTGGTCCACCTTTATCTGACAATTTTTTTCTTTGATTTACTCCAAACTTATGTTGTTCATCTATAATTATTAATCCTAATTTTTTAAAAATTACTTTTTTTTGAAATATTGCATGTGTTCCAAAGATAATATCAATTTTATTATTTTCTAATTTTTTATAGATTTCTTTTTTTAATTTATATTCAGATTTTCCAGAAATAAGATCTACTTTTATATTTTTAGGAAATATTTTTTTTGCAAGCTCAAAATGTTGTCTTGCTAGAATTTCCGTAGGTGCCATAAAAGCAACCTGGAAACCAGAATTTATGCTATTTATTGCTGCTAAAAGAGACACTATTGTTTTTCCACTTCCAACGTCTCCTTGCAAAAGTCTAAACATTTTATTTGGTGAACTTAAATCTTTGTTTATTTCGTTAAGTGTTTTTTGTTGATCACCCGTAAGAGAAAAATCTAATTTATCAATTATAGAATTTTGTTTATTTAAATTAATAATTTTATTTTTTTTTTTTATTTTTCTTATTTTTTTCCTTATTTCAGAATTGACAAGAAATGTTGAAAATATTTCATCAAAAGCAAGTCTTTGATAGAAATTTGATTTATAATCTCCAATATTTTCAGGTTTGTGTAGTTCTTTAATTGAGGTATTCCAACTTATATTTTTAAATTTAGATAAAATACTTTTAGAATGCCATTCATTGAAAACTGGCAAATTATTGATTATTTGATTTACGATTTTATTATATATTTTTTCTGAAATACCTTCAGTTAATGAGTATTTATTATGAGTTTTTTTGATTAAAGAAGAATTCTCAGAAATATATTTTGGATTTGTAATTTGATATTTATTCCTAAAATAACCTATTTTACCACTAACAGTAATTTCTTTTCCTAATGGAAGTATTTTTTTAATGTATCCTTCATAACTATTAAAAAAAATAAAATCTATTTCACCAGTTTCATCACTACATAAAACTCTATTAGGTAATTTCCTTATTCTTGGGAAGTTATACTTTTGTGGAATTATAGTTACTGTTTGTATATCACCAATTTTTAAGTCTTTTATTTTTGATGACAAGCTTCTATCTGTATATGATTTTGGAAGTTTCCATAGTAAATCAAATAAATTAGTAATATTTTTCTTCTTTAATAAATTTTTAGTTTTAGTTCCTACACCTTTTAAAGAACTTAAATCTGACAATAAATATTCATAATTTGTTTTATTATTCATTAACTACTAATATATTCTAATTATTATGATCAACATAGATGAATTAAAAAAAAAAATTATTTACCGATCTAATTATAGAGGCACAAAAGAAATGGATAATCTATTGGGTGCATTTACAAAAAAATATATAAATAATTTGAATGAAAAAGATCTCCTTGATTTAGAAAAACTACTGAATATTGATGACACTAATTTGTATAATTTTTACAATGGTTTTAAAACTGATTTTGAATTCGAAAATAATAATATCAATTTTTTATATAAAAATTTTGACTATTCACAAAAATGATGGCGGAGAGACTGGGATTCGAACCCAGGAAAGAGTTGCCCCTTTGCCGGTTTTCAAGACCGGTGCTTTCAACCACTCAGCCATCTCTCCGTTAGCAAGGTTTTATAAGTAAAATATTTAAATTCAACAAAAAAACAGACCTTTATATTTTGAAAATATTGACTTAGTTTCTAGTTGTTTTCTAGTTATCCTACAATATCCTATTTACATTTGATAAGATGATTTTATGAAATTATTTATAACTTCTTTTATATTTTTAATATTATTTCTTTCTAAGACTTATTCAAACATAACTGATTTTCAAATCGAAGGTATAAGTATTGGAGATAAACTAACCGATCATTATGATGAATGGCAGCAAAAAAATTTTAACTCGACTAAAGTCAATAAAGGTCTTGAGGAAATTATTACTTTTACAGATTCTAATTTTAAGGTCTTTGATCAGCTGCAAATTCTATATTATACCGATAGCAAGGTTATCAAACAAATATCAGGTATTTTAGAAGTACCCATCCTTAGTAGTGTTGGGGATGGTAATCAATGGGTTACAAAATTTGAAGCATGTAAAGCCAAACAAGATAAAATTACAAAAGAAATTTCAAAATTAAGCAAATTTAAACCTAAATATAATGATGAAAATATTTCAGATGATGGATCAAGATCATTGTCAAATGATATAGTTTTATCTAATGACGGTTTCGCAAAAATTTTGTGTATTGATACTGAAAATAACAATGATCCTTCAGACCCTGTATATTTATTTGTAACAGTCTCTAAAGGTTCAGAAAAATTTATCGCATCTTTAAAAAAGAGAAATATAGAAAATGTTGAAAGTATTATTTTAGACGATAAAAACAAAAAAAAATTTGTAAACAAAGATAAAACTTATGCATTATTAATTGCTAATTCTGATTATGATTATTGGGAAGATCTTAATTCGCCCTATAATGATATTAATGCAATTAGTTCAATATTAAAAAACGATTATGGTTTTGAGGTTGAAATATTAAATGATGCAGACAGAAATACAATTTTAGACAAATTATTCGAATATTCTGGAAAAACTACAGATAAAGATAATATGTTAATTTATTATGCGGGTCATGGAGATATAATAAATAATAATGCATATTGGATACCCAAAAATGCTACAAAAAATATTTCATCTAATTGGCTTAATGTAAACGATGTTAATTCAGCTATTAGTTTAATTAAAGCTAAAGACTTATTAGTAATGGTGGATGCTTGTTACCAAGGAACAGCATTTAAAAGTGGGAATAAAAATATTATTGGACCTTCGGAACAAACTATAAATGATGAAAAATATTATTATAAAATGTTAAATATAAGATCTGCTGTAGTAATAACTTCTGGAAACGACGAGGCTGTTATAGATGAAGTTGTAAATGGACATTCAGCTTTTGCATATAAATTTATAGAAATTTTAAAAAATAATAAAAATTACGAAACTTCTACAAGTATGTTTGTTAAAATTAAAAAATATCACGCTAATTTAAATCAAAATCCTAACTTAATTCGTATGGCAGTATGGGGAGATCTAGGAGGTGATTTTATTTTTTTAAAAAATTAGTTAATTAGTTTCTAGTATGTTTCTAGTTTTGTAACTCAGGTAAGACAAGAATGACTCATTTTTCGTAAAACTAAAATTAAAAAAACTAAGCAATGACTTGTTAAGTATGCGAGTCGTCGTAAAGGGGGTAGGTATTACTTGGAATTTCAAGACCGGTGCTTTCAACCACTCAGCCATCTCTCCGTGAACACGGTTTTATAATTATAATTATTTAATTCAACCATAAAATAGTCTAATAAACTTATTAAATATAAGCATCATGCTTTCCTATGAATAAAGAATTTAACAAAGGCTTATTACTTGCTGGGTTTGGATCTTTTTGGTGGGGATTTTTTGGTGTAATTTATTTTAAATATATCGCTTATATTGGTCATATAGAATTAGTAGTTCATAGATGTTTATGGACAGCGTTTACTTTAATTCTGACTACTTTTTTTTTCTCTAAATGGAATATTTTTTTTAAAATTGTAAAAAATAAATCAAATTTATTTTATTTATTTATCTCAGGATTTTTAATTTTTATAAACTGGGGTGTATGGATATATGCTATAGCAACAAATAGAATTATAGATGCGAGTTTTGGGTATTTTATTATGCCTATTTTAAGCGTAATGCTTGGTTATCTCTTTTTTAAAGAGAAACTTAATAAAAAAAGAGTTTTTTCAATTCTCTTAGTTATTCTATCAATTCTTTTTTTAATAATAGTAAGCATTAAATCATTGCCTTGGGTTGGTTTAATTGTTGCTTTAAGTTGGGGGTTTTACAATCTTGTTAGAAAAAAAATAAACGTTGATACTGATATAGGCCTTCTTATAGAGAGTTTATTCATACTGCCATTTGCACTGTTAGCTTTTTATTTGATAGCAAGTAAAGGATATAATGATTTTCAATTATCCAACCCATCGATGATGCTATTCATTTATCTTGCCGGACCTATGACTGTCATACCTTTATTTTTATATGTTAGGGGGGTTGAACTCTGTGGTTTAGGACCGACTGGCATGATATTTTATATAACCCCCACTTTTCAGTTTTTATTAGGGTATTTTTATTACAACGAGCCTTTTTCAATAACAAAATTAGTTAGTTTTATTTTTATTTGGATTGCTGTAATTATATATTTGAAGGATTTGCATGAAACTAATTAATTTTTTTTTATTTTTTATTATAATTTCTATCAATTACTCATTAGCAGATATCAATAAAGAATTTGAAAATTGGAAATTAAATTTTAAAAAAATAGCTTTAGAAAATAATATTTCAGAAAAAACATTTGATATAGTTATGTCTGATACTAAATTTTTATCAGATGTAATAAAATATGATAGGTATCAACCTGAATTTTATGAGGATACTAAAACTTATATTTCAAAAAGAACATCTTCAAAAAAAGTCTCGTTAGGAAAAAAATTTTATGAAAAAAATTCAACGTTAATCAATAACGTTGAAAACGAATTTAATATTGAGAGAGAGTTACTATTAGCTCTAATGGGTATAGAAACTAATTTTGGAACTTATGTTGGTAAAATGGATATTTTATCCTCTTTGGCAACTTTAAGTTTTGATAAAAGACGATCAGAATTTTTTACAAATGAATTATTAATTCTTTTGAGATTAATTGAAAATGAACAAATAGATTATAAAACGTTATATGGATCTTGGGCAGGTGCTTTTGGTTTTTTTCAATTTATGCCATCAACAATGAAAAATTATGCAATTGACCATGATGGCAACGGATATATAGATTTAAAAACAAATAATGATGCTTATGCTTCAGCATCAAATTATTTAAATCAAATAGGTTGGAAAAGTGAGAGTCCTTGCTTTTATAGAATTGATTTATCAGAGAATATACCAAGTAAATATTTGAATATTTCTGCAAAAAAACTTCATGATAAAAAAAAATTAAAATATTTTAGAAAATTTATTAAAAATAATGATCAAATAGACAACAAGTATAACTCTTTAAAAGTAGCCATTATAACTCCAGATAAAGATATCATACCTGATGCCGAAACTTTAAATCCAGCTTATATCGTGTTTGATAACTATGAGATAATATTACAATGGAATAGATCATTGCGATTTGCTTTAGCCGTTTGTACATTAAAAGATAAATTTAAAAATGAACTTTAAAAAGCTAATAATAATTCTTTCTATATTTTTTTTATCTGCATGTAATCAATTTGATCAAAATAATAAAAACTTAGTTTATATTAGTGATCAAAAGTATAGTAATACTGGATTTGCTTTAATTTATGATGATGAATTAAAAAAAGAAAAAAAAATATCTAAAAAAATTGATAATAGATCTCTTTTAATTTTTCATAATAAAATTAAAAAAAATTCATTTGTTAAAATTACTAATCCTGCTAATGATAAGTCAATTATAGCTGAAGTGATCTCTAATAATGTTACATTCTCATCTTTTTATAATTCTGTAATTACGCAACGTATTGCTGAGGAGTTATCACTTGACCCTAAAGAGCCTTTTATTGATCTTGTTTTAATCTCAAAAAGTTCAACATTTGTAGCTAAAAAAGCAAAGACATTTGATGAAGAGAAAAGTGTAGCCGAAAAAGCTCCTGTTGATGGAATTACTATAGATAATCTTGGTAAAGAAAAAGAGAAAGAAGTCAAAATAAAAAAACATAAATTTTTATATTCAATAAAAATTGCAGATTTTTATTACAGAGACTCCGCAGAAAATATGGTTGATAGAATAAAAGATGAGACAAATATAAAAAAATCTGTAATTAAGAAATTATCTAAAACTAAATATAGGGTATTATTGGGTCCGTTTAATGATATAAAAAAACTGGAAAAATCATTTAATGAAATAAAAGTATTAAATTTTGAAAATATAGAGATATTAAAAGATGTTTAGAATATTATTAATCGTAATTTTTTTTAGTTTTTCATTAGCAAATGTTTCAAAAGCAAATTTTGATGTAAAGGCAAGAACTGCAATATTACAAGATTATCATTCTGGAGAAATTCTCTATGAAAAAGATCCAGATATTTCAATTTATCCAGCTTCAATGACAAAAATAATGACAGCAATTATTGCTTTTGATTTAATAAAATCAGGCGATCTTAGATTAGACGAAAAATTTATAATATCTGAGAGAGCTTGGAGATTATCTACATCTGGATATTCATCGATGTTTATAATGGTAGGTGATCAAGTCTCTGTAGAAAATTTATTAAGAGGTATTATTGTTGCTTCCGGTAATGATGCATGTATTGCATTAGCCGAAGGTATAGCAGGTACTGAAGAGGAATTTGCAATTTTAATGACTGCTAAAGCAAAAGAATTAGGGATGGATGATACAAATTTTTCTAATTCATCAGGAATAAATGATCCCGACAATTACTCAACTGTTAGAGATATTTTAAAAATGTCTAGATATTTAATTAAACAACATCCTGAATTTTACAAAATGTTTGCTGAAAAAGAATTTACGTGGGATAGAACAGGGGGCGATCCAATAACACAAGGAAATAGAAATCCATTGCTTTATAAAAATCTTGGAGCAGATGGAATAAAAACTGGTTATTTAGCTGTTGAAAAATATTCTTTAGCATCATCAATAGATAGAAATGGCAGAAGATTGATTGCTGTAGGAAGCGGTTTTAATTCAAAAAATGCCAGATCCAAAGAAAGTACAAAATTACTTACATTTGGTCTTACTAACTATGATCTTGTAGAAATAGCTAAAGCCAATAAACCATTACACAAAATTGATGTTTGGTTAGGAAAAGAGAATAGTGTGCAAGCATATACAAAGGAAGATATTTATAAAACAATCAAAAAAGCAAAAAAAAAACTTTTAAAAGTTGTTGTTAAGTATGATGGACCAGTCGAAGCACCAATTGAAAAAGATCAAAAAATAGCCACTTTAAGAGTTGTTTATGATCAAGAACTAGTTGGTGAGTATGATTTACTTTCATCGAAAGAAATTAAAAAAGTTAATTTTTTTACAAGATTAATAAAATCAATAAATTATTTAATTTGGGGTGATGTCTAAAAAACCCATCATTGTTTTTGAGGGTATAGAGGGTAGTGGCAAAAGTCATCATATTAATAAAGTATCTAAATATTTAGATAAAAAGAAAATTAATTATATAAAGATAAGAGAACCAGGTGGAAGTCTTAATTCTGAAAAAATAAGGAGATTAATTTTAAATAAAAAATCTAATTTTAACATATATACTGATTTACTTTTATATTTAGCAGCACGTAGTGAAAATATAAATCTTATAAAAAAATCATACAAAAAAAAAATTATTTTGATTGATAGATTCTTTGATTCAACTATTGCATATCAGCATTATGGTATGGGTGTTGATTTAAAAATTATAAACACAATAAATAAATTTCTATTAAAAAACATTAAAGTCAATTTTACTTTTCTTAATGTCGTAAATAAAAAAAATCTATTTCAAAGATTAAAAAATAGAAAATCTTTAAATAGATATGATCAGTTTGATATGAATTTTTATAACAAAGTTCAAAAAGGTTTTTTAAAATTAGCTAAATCGAATAAAAAATCATACAAAATAATTGATTCTAATTTAGATATAAAAAAAAATGAAGATTTAATAATAAATCAAATTAAAAAATTAATTAAATGAATTTAAACCCCTTAACCCAAATAAATTTATTTGAGCATAAAGAAATTTTTAATCAATTATACAAATTATCTAAAAACGATACTTTGCCTAATAAAATTCTTTTATCTGGTGAAACAGGTATAGGAAAATCAACATTAGCATATCATTTAATTAATTTTGTATTGTCGGAAAATGAAGAATATCCCTACGATTATGAAAATAATAAAATTAATCCAGATAATAAGTCATACAAACTTATACTAAATAAATCTTCCCCAAATTTTTACTTAATTGATGTCTTAGAAGAAAAGAAAAATATTGATATAAATCAAATTAGGGAATTGATAATAAATCTAAACAAATCTTCATTTAATAATAAAAAAAGATTTATTTTAATTGATAATATTGAATTATTAAACTTAAATTCAATTAATGCTTTATTAAAAATTTTAGAAGAACCTAATGAAAATATAAATTTTATTTTAATTAATAACAATAAAAGTGTGCTTCCAACTCTTAAATCAAGATGTTTAAATTTTAAAGTTTTTTTAACAAAAGATCAGTCTATTAGAATTGTTAATCAACTACTAAACGATGACATAAATACTATTATCAATAGAAAGTTATTTGATTATTATGCAACTCCTGGAAAATTATTTAAATTAATTAAGTTATCTGAAGAATACGACTTAGATCTTGTTAATTTTGATTTAAACACAACACTAACAACAATAATTCAAGATAAAATTTATAAAAAAGATAAATCAACTATTGAAATCATTTATTCTTTTATTGAACTTTATTTTAGAAGCAATATATCTATTGAAAATATTAGTTTATTAAAGTCATACCATTATTTTTTAAAAAAAATTAACAATACAAGAACTTATAATTTAGATGAGGAAACATTGTTTATGGAATTTGAGGATAAAATACTAAATGGATAAAACTTATTATATTACTACACCTATATACTACCCATCAGCTAAGCCTCATATGGGTCATGCTTATTCGAGCATTATCGCAGATTTTTTTGCAAGATTTAAAAAAATTGATGATTATCACGTTCATTTTCTTACTGGTACAGACGAACATGGATTAAAAATTCAAAGATCTGCAGAAAAAGCTGGTAAGGAGCCTCTCGTGTTTTGTAATAAAATTAGTCAAACCTTTAGAGATCTTTCGAATACTTTGAATTTATCAAATACTGATTTTATAAGAACTACGGAAGCTAGACATAAAAATACAGTTCAACATCTTTGGAATCAACTTGAGAAAAATGATGATATATACTTATCAAACTATTCAGGATGGTATTCAGTATCAGATGAAGCCTTTTATAACGAAGACGAAATTGAGGAATTAGATGGAAAAAAAATTGCTATATCATCAAAATCTGCTGTTGAATGGATTGAAGAAGAATCTTATTTTTTTAGACTTTCAAAGTGGGAAAAACCATTATTAGAATATTACGAATCTAATCCAGATTTTATTGCTCCACAATCTAGGAAAAATGAAGTTATTAGTTTTGTAAAAAGTGGCCTTAAAGATCTTTCTGTTAGTAGAAAAAGTTTTTCATGGGGCATACCTGTTCCAAATAATAAAAACCACGTTATATATGTTTGGCTCGATGCTTTAACAAATTATCTGAGCGCATTAAACTATCCTAATACAAAAGATGATTTGTTTAAAAAATTTTGGCCAGCCTCAATACATTTAATTGGAAAAGATATACTTAGATTCCATGCTGTTTATTGGCCTGCCTTTTTATTAGCAGCAAAAATTGATTTACCAAAGAGAGTTTATGGGCATGGATGGATATTATCAGGAGAAGAAAAAATGTCTAAATCTAAAGGAAATATTCTTGATCCACTTGAAATAATTAAAGAGTATGGTCTAGATCCTTTAAGATACTACTTAATTAAAGAAGTTTCTTTTGGGAATGACGGAAATATATCTCAAGAAAGGCTAGAAGATTGCATTAATAGTGATCTAGCTAACAATTATGGAAATTTATGTCAGCGTGTAACAGCTTTTGCAATAAAAAATTGTAATGGAAAAATTCCATTAGAAGTTAAATTTCATGATGAAGATTTATTCATACTAAATAAGTATAAAGATAATTTAGATAATATTAGGTCACAAATTGACAATCAAAATATTAATTTTTATATTGATTATATTGTAAATTCACTTTTTGAGGCTAACAAATATTTTAATGATCAAGAACCATGGAAAAAGAAAGACGATATAATTAGATTAAATACTACTGTTTACACTACTTTAGAAATTGTAAGAAAAATAAGTTTTTTATTATATCCAATTATTCCTGAAACTTCTTTAAAGGCATTAAAGATTTTTGGTATTGAAGAAAAAAATATAAAATTAGATTCAGTTTCTAATAATGAGTATTTAACAAAAGGTAATAATATTAATAAAATAGACATACTTTTTAAAAAAATAGAGAAAAACAATGATTGATTCACACTGCCATCTAGATCATGAACCATTATTAAGTGATTTAGCTAATGTAATACAAAGATCAAAAGAAGTTGGTATAGAAAAACTATTAACTATCTCAACTTCGTTTGAAAGTTTTTCTAGGGTAAAAGATTTAATTAATAAAGATGAGATGATCTATGGTACTATTGGTATTCATCCTCATGAAAGCTCTACAGATATTATCACTTCAAAGCAGATCATTGAAAGTCTCAATGAAAATTCAAAAATTATTGGAATTGGAGAAACTGGGTTAGATTTTTATTATAATAATAGTGAAAAAGACAAGCAGATAGCAAGTTTTAGAGAACATATAGATGCATCAATAAAAACCAATATTCCATTAATTGTTCATTCAAGAGATGCAGAAAAAGAAACTTTTGAGATTTTAAATGAATATAAGAAAGAAAATCTTAAAATTTTGATGCATTGTTTTACTGGGTCTAAAGAATTCTCGGAAAAACTAATGACTTTAAATTCATTCTTTTCAGCTAGTGGTATCATTACTTTTAAAAACTCATTGGATTTACAAGATACGTTCAAATCTATTTCAATGGATAATATCTTAATTGAGACTGATAGCCCTTTTTTAGCACCAGTTCCTAAAAGAGGAAAAAAAAATGAACCATCATTCATTGATTTTACTGCTGCAAAATTAGCTGAAATCAAAAATATATCAAAAGAAGATCTTATAAAAAAAACTACAGATAACTTTAATAAACTATTTTTTAATTGAAATTAATGAAATTTATTATTTTAGGCTGTGGTAGTTCAATGGGTGTACCAAGACCTGATGGTTTCTTTGGAAATTGTGATCCTAATAATAAAAAAAATTACAGAACAAGATGTTCAGCTTTAATAAAAACGACAGATGAAAATATTCTTATAGATACATCTCCCGACTTACGTCAACAACTTTTAAAACATAAAATAAAAAAAATTAATAAAGTATTATATTCTCACATGCATGGTGATCAGACACATGGAATAAATGATTTGAGATCTTTTTATATAAACAGCAGAAAACAGCTTGATGTTTATGCTGATAAATATACTTCTAAATATCTTAATTCTACATTTTCTTATATATTTAAAAGCATTTCAAAAGAATATCCTGCAACACTAAAACTTAATAAATTGCCTAAAAAAATTTTTATTAAAAATAATAATAAAAAAATTCATATTCAATCAATTATAGTTCAACATGGTAAAGTAAAATCAAATTGCTTTATAATTAATAAAAAATTAGCATATATAAGTGATGTAAGTAAAATTTATAACAAAGATTATAAATATTTTAGAAATCTTCAATATTTAATTATTGATTGCTTATGGTATAATTATCATCCATCACATTTTAATTTAGAAACTTCACTAGCTGTAATTAAACAATTTAAACCAAAGAAAGCTATTTTAACAAATTTATCACCAGTATTAGATTATAAAGTTCTCAAAAAAATGTTGCCAAAAAATGTTATTCCAGCTCATGATGGATTAACAATAAACTTATAAGATATTTTCTATAGCTTTAATTATTTTTTTTGACATTGGTTTTGTAAATGATGCAAAAGTATCTTGAACTTCACCCTCTTTATTAATCAAGATTTTATGAAAGTTCCATTTTGGTTCTGCCGATTTTCCGTGATTTTCTTTTGCCCATTTGAAAAGTTCATGAGCATTTTTACCTTTAACCTCCGTTAGTGTTGTCATAGGAAAGTTAATATTAAAATTTACCTCACAAAATTCTTTGATATCTGCATTATTATTTTTTTCTTGATTAAAAGAATTAGATGGAACACCAAGAACAATCAAACCTTTTTCTTTATACAAATCCCACAAATCTTGTAATTCATCATATTGTTTTGTAAATCCACAGTAACTTGCTGTATTTACAACTAAAATAACTTTATTTTTGTAATCTTTAAAATTGATTGTCTCGCCATTTATACTCTCTATACTAAAATCATAAATTTTTTTTTCATAGTTAGCAGTTGCTGAAGTTTTAAAAAAAAACATAATTATAATTATAGAAAATAAAAATATTACTTTTCTCATTTATTAGGTTTATTTGGTGTAAGTAATATTAAAAAATAACCAAATAAAGTTGACAACAACGAACCAGTTAATACACCAATTTTTACACCATCCATATATTGCATGTTTTCTACAAAAGCTAAATTTCCAACAAATAAACTCATTGTAAAACCAATGCCAGTTAGAACTCCTACACCATAAAAATTGTACCAACTTGTATCATTTGGCATTTGAGCTACTTTCAATTTTATAGATACATAAGAGAATACAAAAACACCTAGTTGTTTACCAACGAATAATCCTAATACGATTCCGAGTGGAACCTTATCAAGTAATGAAGCGAACGATAAACCTTCAAGAGATACTCCAGCATTTGCAAATGCAAATATAGGCATTATTCCAAAAGCAACATATGGACTAATTGCATGTTCAATTTTTATTAATAAAGAAAAATCTTTTTCTTTTTTTCTATGAGGAATTGTCATGGCTAACAAAACACCTGCAATTGTAGCATGAATACCTGAGTTATGTGTAAAGTCCCAAAGAAAAAGTCCCACAACTAAATAAGGTAGAAACTTTTTAATTTTAAATTTGTTAATTAATAACAAAATAATAAAAGCTAATAACATTAAAGTTAAATACTTAATACTCAAATCCCCAGAATAGAATAAGGCGATAATTACTATTGCTCCTAAATCATCAATTATAGCTAATGCAGTTAAAAATACTTTTAATGACAAAGGAACTCTTTTACCTAACAAAGATAAAACTCCTAAAGAAAAAGCGATATCAGTTGCTGAAGGAATTGCCCATCCACTTAAAGTTTCACTATCACCTAAATTTATCAAAACATAAAACAGTGCAGGAACTAACATTCCTCCTACAGCAGCAATTATGGGTAATAAAGCTTGTTTAATATTAGAAAGTTCACCTTGCAAAAATTCTCTTTTAATTTCTAAAGTAACAAAGAAAAAGAAAATTGCCATCAAGGCATCATTGATCCAATGCAATACTGATAATTTTAATCCAAAATTATTAATACCTATGAATAAATACTTATTCAGAGTATCAAAATATAAATCTGCTAGCCCAGAATTGCTTATAAATAATGCGATTATTGCTGCAAACAACAATACAAGTCCACTTGCAGCCTCTAATTTAAAAAACCATCTAAATGGCTTAGATATATAATTAATCATAAAAAATTAAATTAGGTCTATAATAAATAGTTTTATATCTTGCAATGTTTCAAAAAGGTTAAATAGTATAATTTCTAGTTCTGGAAAAACATTAATTAGTGGAGTTTTTAGAGTATCTAGTAAGATAATTAGTGCTACAATTGATATAATAAATACTATCAAATAAGAAAAAAATTTAGATCCTTTATTTTCATTTTCCAATTTTTTAACCTTGTTTGGAATTTCTTTTGATGTTTTGTTTTTTATTTCAGGTTCTATTATTTTTTCGTTCTGTAAGTTTTTGCTAAATTCTAGATTTTTGTCATTTTTTTCAATAGATGGTTCTATTTTGTTTTCAGAAATATTTTCATTTAATGTTAATGGTGCTTCGCTTTCGTTTTTTGGTTTGTAAAACCAAACTGTTTCACATGATCCACATTGTAGTTCTCGTCCTTCTTGAGGTATTAATGAACCATCAATTTTGAATTGTTTCTTTTCGCAAGGACAAGTAATAATCATGCTTCGTTATATACCAGATTTTAGTCAAATTTCTTTTAATTTTGGCGTCATTATACATTGAAATTATCAATAACTGCTGTATTAGTACTCGGATCGGAGTGTAGCGCAGCCTGGTAGCGCATCTGGTTTGGGACCAGAGGGTCGCAGGTTCGAATCCTGCCACTCCGACCATCAGTTATGAAAAAAGCTATTATTTATATCCCTAATAAAAATCCAATGCAATCAGGCTTAGCTAAAAACAATAAATGGATATTGGAGTATAAAACTGAAGATCCTACTAAGAATCCTTTGATGGGTTGGGAAAGTTCTTCTGATACTTATACAGAGCTAAAGTTAGAGTTTTCTTCTAAAGAGCTTGCAATCAATTATGCAAAAAAAAAGAAAATTGATTTTGAATTAATTGAACCAAGAAAAAGAAAAACTGTAAAAAAATCTTACGCTGATAATTTTCTTAAATAAAAAATGTTTAGATTTTTCACAGAAAAGAATTGGTTTTATTGGTCTTGGATAGGTTCCTTTGTTATTCTTTCATCACTTTGGGTTCAAGTTGAAATAGATGTTAAAATAAATGAGTGGTTTGGTGTGTTTTATGACATGATTCAGAAGGCTCTAGCAGAACCAAATGCAGTTTCGATTGAAGAATATTTTGCAAGCCTATTTTCATTTATTACCTTGGCAGCAATGTATATTGCTGTTTACGTTGCTATTAGTTTTTTTACAGCTCATTATTTATTTAGATGGAGGACATCTATGGTAGAGTGGTATCACTCTGTATATGACAAAGCACGTAAAATTGAGGGTGCATCACAAAGGGTTCAAGAAGATACAATTAAATTTACAAGAATAATGGAGGGATTAGGCACAAGTTTAATAGAATCTATAATGATTTTAATACAATTTATTCCCATATTATTTGGTTTAAGTGTGGGAATCCCAATTTTCTTTTTTGGAGAATGGGAATATGGACTAATAGTAGGAGCATTGATTTGGACTATTGGGGGAACTGTTTTTTTAATTGTTCTGGGCTTAATATTGAGACTAGTTGGTATCGAATATGATTTACAAAAACAAGAGGCTGCATATAGAAAAATTTTAGTTATTGCAGAGGATGATGGAAATGTAAGACCAAAAACAATAGACGAATTATTTGATGATGTTCGTAAAATTCATTTTTTAAGTTATTTGAGGTATCTATATTTTAATATTGGGCGTATTGCTTATTTACAAGCAAATGTTTTATCTGCATATGTTTTTTTAGCTCCAGCTATAGTTGCAGGTGTTGTTACTTTAGGTGTTATGCAGCAAATTATAAGAGCATTTGGAAGAGTTGAGGGATCTATGCAATATTTATTAAAAGCTTGGCCAACTATAATAGAACTGGCAAGTGTATATAAACGTTTAAGAGAATTTGAATCTAAAATAAATCAAAAAGATTTTATTGATGAAAAAATTTAATGGCAATTGATAAAAAATTTATTGAACGATTTATAAATGTTACTTCAAAAGCAGCTTTAGCATCATCATATTTAGTAGGAAAAAAAGATAAAATTGCTGCGGACAAAGCAGCTGTAGACTCTATGAGAAGAGAATTAAATAAAATTAATTTTCAGGGGGAAATAGTAATAGGTGAGGGCGAACTTGATGAAGCACCAATGCTTTACATAGGTGAGAAAGTTGGAACTAATGAAGGACCAAAATTTGATATAGCAGTAGATCCATTAGAAGGTACTAATTTTGCTGCAAACAATCTTCCTGGAGCTTTATCTGTTATTGCTATTGGTGAGAAAAATAGTCTATTTAATGCACCCGAAACTTATATGGAAAAAATATCTGCTAAAGTTAGTGAAAAAAACGTAATTGATTTAGATTATACTGTTAAACAAAATATTTTTAATTTAAGTGATTATTTAAACAAAAATCCAGAAAATTTGACTGTATGTATTCTTGATAGACCAAGGCATAAAGAAATTATAGATGAGCTAATTAAATTAAAAGTTAATATAAAATTAATTGTGGATGGTGATGTTTCAGGAGCATTACTGGTTACAGAAGAAAAATATAGTATTGATTTATTTTTGGGTATTGGTGGTGGTCCAGAAGGTGTTCTTGCCGCAGCAGCTTTAGATTCATATAATTGTATTTTTCAAGGAAGATTTTTATTTAAAACCGACGAGGATAAAGCAAGAGCAAAAAAAATGGGTATAAATGATTTAACAAAAAAATATAAATTAAATGAAATAGTAACAGGTGATTCTATATTTTGCGCAACAGGAATTACTTCTGGTGATTTGGTTAAAGGTATTGAAATTCAAGGCAATGATTTTGTTTCAGAGACATTCGTCACACATAAATCTTCAGGTCTTAAAAAGGTAGTAAAACTAAAACAAAATTTGCAATGATATGCTTGATTAATTGTTGATTTTACAATAAAAAGCAGCAATTCGGTCCCTTCGTCTATCGGTTAGGACACGTGGTTTTCATCCTCGAAAGAGGGGTTCGATTCCCCTAGGGACCGCCATAATGACATATTTTGTTTACCTTATTGTTTCAAGTCTTAAAAATAACAAAAAAATTTCGTATGTTGGATATACGAATGATTTAAATAAAAGGTTAAAATTACATAATACTGGAAAAGGTGCAAAGTTTACGAGAGGAAAGAAATGGATTTTAGTTTATTATAAAAAATACGATTCAAAATCTAAAGCAATGAAAGAAGAATATAAATTAAAAAAAGATTATATTTTAAGAAGAAAAATTATCTTAAAAAAAAAATGAAAATTTCTATATTACTGCCCTACAAAGAAAATTATTCACCTTCATATGCTGGGGCGGTCTCATTGTTTATTAATGAAACAAATAAATTTAGTAAATTTAATAAAAATACTACTATTTTTGGATACACCAATTATGATGATAAATTTAATGATAAATATACTAACATTGAAACATCAAAAAAATTTTTTTCCAGTTTAAATAAAGAATATGTAAAAAATTTTATTAAATTAGAGGAAAAAAATAAATCAAACTTAATAGAGATCCATAATAGACCAATATATTTAAATTATTTAATAGAAAAATTAAGCGATAGAAATTATATTTTATATTTTCATAATGATCCATTGTCAATGAGTGGGTCCAAATCTGTTAATGAAAGAAAATTTTTACTTAAAAATTGTTACAGAATAATTTTTAATAGCAATTGGTCTAAAAAAAGATTTTTAGAAAAAATGAATTCTGTTGCTATTAATAGTGAAAAGTTATTAGTAATTCATCAATCTGCATCAAAAAATAAAATAAATATTAAAAATAAGAAAAAAATTATTACTTTTGTTGGTAAATTAAACTTATCAAAAGGTTATGATTTGTTTGGAAAAGCAATAATACAAATATTAAATAAATATAAAGATTGGAACGCATATGTGGCAGGTGACGAGCCTAGAGATAAAATTGATTTTAATCATAAAAATCTAATTAAATTAGGATTTCAAAAACACAGTGAAATAATTAAGCTATATAAAAAAACTAGTATTGCTGTAGTTTGTTCTAGATGGGATGAACCTTTTGGTAGAACTAGTTTAGAAGCCTCAGCTAATGGTTGTGCTGTAATAATAAGTAATAGAGGAGGGCTACCAGAAACTTTAACAAATGGAGTAATATTAAAAAAGTTAACCGTTAAAGAAATTTTCAGAAGAATCGAACACCTTATACTTAATTCAAAAAAAAGAATAAATTTACAAAGATTGTCTTATAAAAATTTCTATTTGTCACATCAATTTGTATCAAGACAAATTGATAATGTACGTGATAATTTAAATAAATTTTCAGCGCCATCAATCTTAAATAAAAATAACAAATTAAGAATTCTTCATGTAACAAATTTTAATGAAAGACATAATGGTCGTCTTTTTTTTAATACTGGGAGAAGAATAAATAATGGATTTATACGTTTAGGGCATAGTGTTTTAGAATTCAGCGATAGAGATATTGTAAGTAGAAATAAAAACTATAGAGATTTATCAGGATCAAAATCCTTAAATGATAAATTGGTTAAAACCTGCTATCATTTTAAGCCAGATTTAATAGTTCTGGGACATGCAGATTTAGTTTCAGCTGAAGTTATTGCTTCTTTAAAAAAAGAGTATACAAATCTAAAAGTTGCTCAATGGTTTTTAGATCCGCTAAATTCAAGAGGACCAGATTATTTAAAAAATAAAAAAAGAATAACAGATAAAATTGATGTTATTGATGCAAATTTTTTAACTACTTCGCCAGATGTTTTAAAATTTTTAAATAAAACTAATAGTCATTTTATTCCAAACCCATGTGATGATTCTATGGAAACACTATCAAATTATAAAAATTATTGCTCTAACGATGTATTTTTTGCATTAAGTCATGGTGTTCATAGAGGAAAATTAAAAGACAGTTCTAGAGACGATAGAGAAGCATTTATTAAAAAATTAATTAAGAAATGTAATAATGTAAGATTTGACATATATGGAATGAATGGTGTTCAACCTATATGGGCTGATCAGTATTTTAAAATAATATCAAATTCAAAAATGGGATTAAATCTTAGTAGGGGAGAACCAATCAAATACTATAGTAGTGATAGAATTACACAAATTATAGGAAATGGCCTAGTTACATTAATAGATGAAAAAACTTTCTATAGAGATTTTTTTAATGATGATGAAATGGTTTTTTATTCATCATTAAATAATTTGGCTGAAAAAATTCACTTAATAAGCAAGAATGAAAAATTAAGAAAATCTATAGCTATGAAAGGAAAAAAAAAATACATTAAATATTTCAATTCAAATTTAGTAGCTGATTATATAATCAACACAGCATTAGAAAGAAAAATAAACAAAAAAAAATTTATTTGGCATAAGAATTAAATGTTTTCAATAATTATACCAACTTATAATAATCTAGATTATTTAAAGTTATGCATTAAAAGTATTATACAGAACTCAACATATAAACATGAGTTAATAATTCATGTTAATGAAGGTATAGATGGTAGTTTAAATTTTGTTAAAAAATTAGGTTTAAAGTATACTTATTCAGAATTTAATAGTGGAGTTTGTGTAGCATTCAATCAAGCTTCAAAAATATCATCTAATAAATATTTAGTTTTAGCACATGATGATATGTATTTTTGTCCCAATTGGGATGTTGAATTTAAAAAAGAATTAAAAAATTTAAATCATGATAAATTTTTTATTTCGGGAACTATGGTTCAATATTTTAATGGTTTAATTAATCTAGATTGTGGAAAAAATCCTGAAACTTTTGATGAAGATAAATTGCTAAAGGAATTACCACTAAAACATTTAGATGATTTTCAAGGTACTCACTGGCAGCCATCTTTAATTGCTAAATCTACTTGGTTGAAAGTTGGCGGATTTAGTGAAGAATTTTCTCCTGGACTAGGATCTGATCCTGATTTTAATATGAAATTGTGGAACATAGGGGTGAGAATTTTTAAAGGACTTGGAAAATGTAGGGTATATCATTTTTCTTCAGTTTCTTTGAGAAAAAAAGCATGGAACAATGGCGCTAAAACTTTTTTACTAAAGTGGGGCATTTCAATTAAATTTTTCAAAAAACATTATTTAAAATCAGGGTTAATCTACAAAGGCCCTCTCACCAACCCTAAAAAAAATCTTAAGTTTTTTTTTGATTTATTAATAACTAAAATTAAATACCTTTATTCATATATTTTTATGAAAAGAAATGAAAAAATCAATAGTTAGAATTTCAGAAGGTTTAGGAAATCAATTATTTATGTATGCTCATGCATATTCTTTTTCTAAAAAATTAGGTTATAAATTAATGATAGATCCTATATCCGCGTATAAAAAACTTAAAATAAGATCTTTCTTACTTGATAATTTTAACATTAAATTTAAATTAGCTAATGATGCTGATATTCCTAATAGTTTTGTAAAAAAAATTAAACACAAAGTAAATAAAAAATTGGATATTTTTCGTTCTGAAAAAAACTTTCTAATAGAAAATAAATACAATTATAAACTAACTAAATACGAAGATTATACAAAAAATATTTATTCTAACAATGTTTATATTGAAGGATATTTTGAATCATATAAATTTTTTAAAGATTTTAATGATGACATAATTAATCAATTCAAAATAAAAAAAATTAATAAAAATACTCTTTTTGTTAACCCTTCAGATATCCTAAATGAAAATTCTGTTTCTATAGTTGTAAGACAACATAGATTTGATGAAAAAAAATTTTCACAAAGTAATTTAAATAAATCTAATATCTTTTTAAAAAATACAATTAATTATATCTTAAAAGCATCTGAGTATATTAGATCAAAAATCGATAATCCAAAATTTTATATATTTTCAAATGATACTTATAATTTAGAAAATTTTTTTGATAAAAAAATTTATAAAGTTGTCAATCATACTTCAGATAAGGCAATAAATGATTTTTATCTAAGTACAATGTGCAAACATTTCATAGTAGGGCCATCTACTTTCCATTGGTGGTCAGCATATTTAGGATCATACGATAATAAAATTTGTATTCGACCACCACAAAATATTAATTTTTCATCTAATATTGATATATATCCAGATGATTGGGTTGAAATGATATAATTATTTTTATATTTTTATTTTATTTAATGCATTATTTTTAAATATATTTGCCTCTCTAATATATCTTCTTACCATTTGCGTTGATTTATGACCTGTCATAGCCATTATACTTCGTTCATCAGCTCCAGACTCAGCTGCCACAGTTGCAAAACCTGATCTTAAACTATGACCTGCAAAATTTTTATTTTCTATTCCTGCTAAGTTTAAATATTCTTTTATCAGCAAAACTACAGATTGGTCAGTCAGTCTTTTTTCAGTTAATTTAGATCCTTTAGAAAATCTTCTAAAAATAGGTCCAGATTTGATGTGAGATATTTTTAACCATCTTTTAAGATTAAATACTGGACAGTAAGTTTCATTAGCAAAGTAGGGCAATCCCTTAATCATTCCTTCTCCAAATTGATCCGTTTTTGATCTTTTAATGTAAATTTTTAAACCCTCAGGAACGAATTCTAGATCCTCATGATCAATTGAAATAAGCTCAGTTCGTCTAAAACCACCTCCAAATCCAAGGAGTATGATTGTTTTATCTCTAGACTTCTTAATTTCTTCAATTTTTTGTTCATTTATTACATTAATTAATGTTTTTAAATGATTAATTAATAAAGGTTTTTTTCCTTTTTGTATGCTTCCTCTAGTTCTTCTTATTCCCATTAAATTTTCAACAATAATCGGATGCTTTGTATCTAAGTAATACCCTTTGAGTTTATGAACCATGCTAATAGATACAAGTCTTCTTCTTATAGTGCTTATTTTTGAATTTTTAGAGAGATGGGTTAAGTACAAAGAAACAATTTTTGGCTCTGATGGCAATGAATTTAAACGATGCTTAGCACAGAAAGCTCCAAAATCTTTAAAATCAGACTTATATGCTCTTAAAGTATTATTAGCTTTAGAACTTTTGAGGTTATTTAAAGTTGCCTCATGGAGCGATTTTAGGTCTGTTGTCAGTTCATTCATATAATTACTAGTGATAACAATTAATTATCATTAGTAATATACTAATAGATTTTCAATGTCAAATAAAATAATAACGAATTATGTCTATGGGATTTTGGCAATTAGGAATTTTAGTAATTCTATTTTTTCCATCATTAATTGCTTTAGTATTATGTTTAATATTAATTAAGAAAAAAAATTATAAGAAACTTCCTAAAAATAAGATTTATGCTGGTTTTTGGCATCGTTTTTTAGCTTATTTGATTGATTTTATAATATTAGCAATAATTTATTTTGTATTAGCGCTAATACCTGTAATTGGTTGGATTATTGGAATTTTTTTTGGATGGCTGTATTTTGCAATTCAGCACTCATCCTCGAAAAAATCCACGTTTGGAATGAGAGTTTTAGATATTACAATTACTGATGAAAATCATGATAAAATTGGTTTCTGGAGAGCTACTGGTAACTATCTTCTTGTAGGAATTTCAGCGATTATATTTTTAATTGGCCTATTCATGATAGGATTTACTTCAAAAAAACAAGGATTGCATAATATTATTTCAAGAACTATTCACTTAAAAGACAAATAATGGGCTTAATTGAAGGTCAAATTGAACCAATATATTTCCTTATTACCTCTATTGGATTTGTAATATTGAGCTTTATTCATTATAAAAAAAAAGGAAAAACCCTAGAAACAGTTTATCTATCTATTTTAGCTGTTTTTTTTATAGCAAGCTTTATTATTTTAAATTTTTATTAATGAAAGGCACTAAATTTCAATTAAAAGTCTGGAAATACCTTAAAACTATACCAAAAGGCACTATTAAAACCTATAAACAAGTAGCAATTGCTATAAAAAGCCCTAAATCGGCCCGAGCTGTGGCTAATGCATGTGGAAAAAACCCTTATGCCCCCAAAATACCCTGTCATAGAGTAATTCGGTCCGATGGAGGCCTTGGTGGATACTCAGGGAGAGGTGGAATTAAGACAAAGCTGCGCTTATTGAGATCTGAAAAAGTTGATATTTAGTGGCTTTTTTGGCCTATTTTATGGTCAAAAACACTAGTAAAATCAACGTTTTTTCAATATTTAAGTTTTTTTTAACATGAATAGTAATATTCACCCATCAGTTGCACTATATATCGAGATATATCAAAATAAAGTACCTCTATGGCCGTTTAAAACATATATTCTATAACTGCATTGCTCTACTTTTCAATGATACCAAGGCTAAATTTAGTGTCAAATTTCTTAGAATTTTTAAAAATTTTTGTTCCCCTAGCCACTTATTAAAATGATAATTTTGAATTTTGTGTTTAATTAGCTAATAAAACCATTGATATTAAACACTTTTAAGTATTATGGTTTATTTTCTTTATTAATATTTCTATTTTTGCCTTTATCTATTTAAAATAACTGTTATTAATTGGTTAATTTGTATTAATTTGTGCATATATATAATATTAAAAAATATAACAATTACAATAGTTTAATACTGCATATTAAAGTATCACATTATATATTAGTAACTATTTATTTACTATTAATTAGAACGAGTAAGCAAATATTCTCTTCTAGAAATATATAGACCACTCAGAACAATGATAAATAAACCTAAATAAGTCCAGTTATCAGGCAATTCATGAAAGAAATAATAACTAATTAGTATATTTGTAATTATCTCTGTATAGCCTAAAGGAGCTAATTTAGAGGCATCAGCGTATTTGAGTGATAATATAAGGAAAAGATGCGCTACAGAGGCTATAAAGCCGATTAAAGCCATTAAAATCCACTGATTTGACGTAGGATTAACCCAAACTGAGGGCATAAATAGGCTAATTATTATGGTTCCTATTAAACCCGATAGTAAAAGGGTTAAAAGAGGATTATCAGAGGTACTGAGCTTCCTCGTGATAATAAGATAAAACCCATAGCAAATTCCATTACCTAAAGCAGCCATGGTAGCCAAGTTAAGCTCAATAAAACCAGGTCTGATTACAATTAAAGTTCCAATAAATCCTAATGATACAGCAGTCCACCTCTTCACCCCTACTTTCTCATTTAAAAAAAATGGAGATAAAGCTGTAACACAAATTGGAGCAACAAAAGCTAAGGTTAAGGCTTTAGGAAGTGAAATTTCCGATATTGCGTAAAAGAATAAATAAGTAGAAAAAACAAAAATTAATCCTCTAATTAATTGAAGGGCTGGTTTTTTCGTCCAAACTAGTGAATGCCTATAAAAGATAAGCATTAGGGATAATGTAAAGACTACAGTAAAAAAATATCTTGCCCACGTTATCTGCAAAACATCCATAGATGAGCTTAAATATTTAGCAAAAGCATCCATTACAGGAACAATCATCCAAGCAGATGCATTTAAAATTATAGCCTTCATAAAAGAAGGATATCTCTTAATAGAAGTATTTTAAAGCAAAGAATAATGTAATCGGAATAGTGAATAATGACATGATTGTAGATACTACAATTGTGCTAGATATATTATCAACAATTTCTTTAGGAGAATACATGTGCGCAATCAAATAACACAAAATTGCACTAGGCATACAAGACTGGATTAACAGAACACCAGCTGGTATACCAGATAAATTAAAAAATTTTATAACAACAAATCCTATAATAGGACCTAATATTACTCTTCCAAAAGAAGTTATTAATGCATCTTTAAAAGAAAATACTTTCATTTGTGTAAGAGCAACACCTAGCGACATAAGGATCATTACAATCATTCCATAAGCTAAAAGCATTACAGTATTTAATACAAATTGAGGAAATGGAATTTCAAAATACAAAAAGAGCACTGTTATTAAAATTGCGTAAAATGATGGACTTTTTAATATTGTTTTAAAATCAAAGGCTCTTTTTGCTAAAAAAATATTTAAAGTAAAGTGGAGTAAAACAATAAGAGATGAAATTGCAGCTGCTATACCCATTCCTAATTCACCATAGGCAAATAAACAAATCGGTATACCCATATTTCCAGTATTTGGTAAGATAAATGTTGGTAATTCACGAATATAATCTTTCTTCATAAGAACAAGAAAAATTAAGCCTACAATTCCAAATAATGTTAATAAGATAATTGCGTAACCAAAATATTCACTAAATAACTCAAAAGTTACTCCACCTGCAGCAATAGCAAAAATAACGAGAGCTGGAGTTCCAAAATTACCAGCGTAAGTGGTTATAAATGATGTATCAAAATTGGGATTTTTTTTACCCAAATGATATCCAAGACCTACTATTAGGAATACAGGAAATAAAACTTCAAAAAGTTTTAAATAAATTTCCATTAACCAAGCAATCTAATTAATGTTGGTGTTTTTAAAATATTTTTATTTTTTTTGAAAATAGACAGGCAATTATGAATATTAGTTTCAGTTGTTTTATGAGTTATAATAACTATTGTTGCCTTATTATTTTTCTTATCAGGTGTCTGGATTAACCTTTTAACTGAAATTTTGTATTTAGCTAAACGATTAGTTATTTGGGATAATACACCAGGCTTATCTTTTACTTCAAATCTTAAATATAATGAATTTACATAATTATTTACATTATATGGCTTTAAAGACTTAAGCTTAGAAACACTAACACCGAAAGGTTTTTTTATATTTCCACGCAAAATTGATAACAAATCAGAAAGTAATGATGAAGAAGTAGGACCTGGACCAGCTCCCTCCCCTTGCAATACACTTTCTCCAACAGGTTTACCTTGAAGAATTACTGCATTCATTACACCGTTAACATTACCAATATAAGATTTTTTACTAACCAAACATGGATGAACGGTTTCAAAAAGATGATCATTCTTTAACTCAGAAATTCCCAACAGCTTTATTCTTAAATCTAATTGATTTGCAATTTTAATATCTTTTAATTCAATTTTTTCTATTCCTTCCATTAAACATTTATGTTTTGAAATTTTACTGTTAAAGGCTAAAGCAGACAAAATTCTAACTTTTGCAAATGCGTCAAAACCATTTAAGTCTAATTTAGGATTACCAGGTTCGGCATAACCAAGTATCTGTGCTTTTTTTAAAACGTCAGCAAAATTTTCATTTGAATTTTCCATTTCAGATAAAATATAATTTGAGGTACCATTCAGAATTCCATAAACCTTTGATATTTTATTTGTTGCTAATCCTTCTTTAATAGATCTTAATATCGGGATACCTCCAGCAACTGATGCTTCAAATTCCAAATTAACTTTATTTTTTTCTGCAAGTTTTGCTAACTCATTACCGTGTTTTGATATTAAAGCTTTATTAGGTGTAATAACATGGATTTTATTTTTTAAAGCAGTTTCTACAACCTTTTTAGAAATTCCATCCGATAAACCTATAGCCTCAAATAATATATCAATGTTATTTTTTTTAAAAATTTCTAAAGGATTTTTGTAAAATATTTTTTTATTAACTTTAAATTTTCGTTTTTTATTAATACTTCTTGCAGATACAGCAACTACATTTATTTTTTTACCTGTTTTAAGCTCAATATCTTTCTTTTTTGTATTTAGTTCGTTTAGCAAATAATTGCCCACCTGACCAAGCCCTACTACTACAATATTAATTAATTTACTCATTTGCTTATATCTGGATATTTACTTTTTTTTGTATAGTCATCTATATAAATCTCATATTCCTCTAATGTCATTGACGTTATATCGTCAGCCTTTTTTAATATTTCATTTAATTTTTTTTGATTATTTTTTTTTTCAATAGAATTTTCTGTCCAATATTGAGAATCTTTGTTTAAAGAACAATTGGCTAATATTAATGAAAAAAAAATTATTATAAATATTCTCATTTTAATCCAGTCTTTTCAGGAAAATTAAATTTATTATTTAAATTTTGTACAGCTTGACCTGCCCCACCCTTAATCAAATTATCAATAGCAGATAGAATGATTATTTTATTTCTATATTTAGATTTACACACTGAAATATAACAATTGTTAGTATTTATTACGTCATTGGTGCTTAACAATGTGCCAGACTTTAATATTTTCACAAAACTTTCATTTTTATAAAAACTAATTAATGTTTTTAATACTTTTGATTGTGAAATATTATTTTCTAAATCAACATATATAGTACTCAGAATACCTCTAAACATTGGTGATAAGTGAGGAGTAAAACTAAATAAAAATTTTTTTTTAGTAAATTTTCTTAACATTTGATCTATTTCAGAATTGTGACGATGAAAACCGACTCCGTAAGCACTCAAAGAATGATATAGATTTTTATCTTTATATTTTTTGTGAACACCTCTACCAGCACCTGAATATCCAGATTTTGAATCAATTATAATATTATTAAATTTAATTAAATTTTTTTTAAATAAAGGATATAGAGGAAGCAATATTGATGTTGGATAACATCCTGGACATGAAATAATATTATATTTTTTAATCTCTTTTCTATTAATTTCAGGAAGTAAATAAATACCTTTTTTTATTAAATTAGTTGCTCGATGTTTTTTTTTATACCACTTTAAATAATCAGAAGCTTTTTCTAATCTAAAATCTGCAGCAAGATCGATTAGAGTATGATTTTTGTTTAAATGTTTAGATATATCTTGTGCTTCCCCATTTGGAAGTGCTGTAAAAATAACATTTACGTCTTTTAATAATTTTTTATTAAATTTTAAAATTTTTGGTAATTTATATTTAGATAAAGATTTATCATAAGATTTAATGTTTTTACCTACAGAGGAATTTCCGCAAAGGTATCTAATATTGATATATTTGTGTTTAACTAGTAATTTAATTAATTGAACACCAATATATCCAGTTGATCCAGCAACTAATGCGTTAAGCTTAGGCATTTTTTATTATAACAGTTAAAAATTAAAAAAAAATTATCTTTTAGAGAATTGGAAGCTTCTTCTAGCTTTTCTTCTACCAGGTTTTTTTCTTTCAACTGCTCTTGAGTCTCTGGTAGTAAGTTTCTCTGTTTTTAAGGTGGCTTTTAGATTTTCATCAAATAATACTAAAGCTTTTGAAATACCGTGAACCATAGCTCCTGCTTGGCCTGTTGGACCTCCACCTTTTACACTACATCTTACATCATAGTCTGTAGCTTGATTTATAATTTCAAAAGGTCTCGTAATTTGCATTTTATGAGTTTCATCAGCAAAATAATCACTAAATAATTTCCCATTTACATAAATTTTGCCTGAACCTTTTTTTAACCATACTTTTGCAATTGATGTTTTTCTTCTACCAGTAGCGTATTTACTATCTTTAAAATCTAATTTTAATTTAGGAGATTTTGAGGCTGATTGAGTATTTTCCATTTTAGTTTCTTGCTATATTTTTACTGTTTAATTTATCCAACTCTATTACAGTCGGATTTTGTGCTGAATGCGGATGTTCATTTCCTGCATAGATTTTTAATTTTGTTAATTGTTTTCTACCCAATACTCCACCAGGTAACATTCTTTTAACTGCCATTTTTAAAGTTTCTCCAGGTTTTTTTTCATGAAGTTTCTCAGGTGTTGTAACTTTAATTCCACCTGGATGACCAGTGTGTCTGTAATATTTTTTATCTTGAAATTTTTTTCCAGTAAATTTTGCTTGTTCAATGTTTTTAACAACAACATAATCTCCATCATCCATATGAGGAGTGTATGTAGTTTTATTCTTACCTCTTATAATATTTGAAACTACAGTTGCTAATCTTCCAACTACTGCATTCTTCGCGTCTATTTCATACCAAGATGAATTTAATTGGTCTTTTTTAGTGAATTTTGTCATTGTGCGAGGATTAATACTATTAATAATTACAAAGTCAATTTTATATTTAGCTTGAAATATGTAGCTAATATGCTAAAAAACAGTTGCCGATTTGATCCTATTGCGGGCTTATAACTGCTAAAAAGGAAACTTCATAAAATTAATAAAATCGGTAGGCATTTGAACTGTATTGTGCGCCTAACATAATGTTGAAGCACTAAAAAAGGAGTAACATGACTAAAAAAAGAAATAACCCTGAAACTATTGCCATACATGGTGGTGACTATAGGAGTGATCCAGCGACGAACGCAGTAGCTGTTCCAATTTATAGAACAACATCATACCAATTTAACAACACAGAGCACGCTGCTAACCTTTTCGCTCTTAAAGAATTTGGTAACATATACACTCGTATAATGAACCCTACAAATGATGTCCTAGAAAAAAGAGTTGCTGCTCTTGAAGGAGGTCTCTCATGTGTAACTGTATCTTCAGGACAAACCGCTTCAACATTTGCTGTATTAAATGTAGCTCAAGCCGGCGACAATATAGTAAGCTCAACTGATCTTTATGGTGGTACAGTGTCTTTATTCACACATACACTTAGCAAACTTGGGATAGAGATAAGATATGCAGATCCAAGTAATCCTGAAAATTTTGAAAAGTTAATAGATGATAAAACTAGAGCTTTTTACGGTGAAACCTTACCAAATCCATATTTAAGGGTGTTTCCAATAAAGGAAATTTCTGACATTGGAAGAAAATATAATATTCCACTAATAATGGATAACACAGCTGCACCAGTAATATGCAGACCGATTGAACATGGAGCTGCAGTAGTAATTCACTCACTTACAAAATATATAGGTGGACATGGTACAGCAGTTGCAGGAAGTATAGTTGATAGTGGTAACTTTGATTGGACCGCAGATCCCAAAAGACAACCTTTATTTAATGAACCAGATAATAGTTATGGTGGTGTTATTTGGGGAAAGGCCGTACCAGAACTAACTGGTGCCAATGTACCATTTGCAGTTAGGGCAAGAGTTTGTTTACTAAGAGATTTGGGATCAGCTCTGGCTCCAGATAATGCTTTTGCAATAATTCAAGGACTTGAAACAGTTGCTTTAAGAATGAGACAACATTGTGCTAATGCTGAATATGTAGTTGATTTTCTTAAAAAGCATAAAGAAGTTACAAAAGTTATTTATTCTACTGAACATGATAAACCTATTGCTGATAGAGCAAAAAAATATCTTAAAGGTGGAAATGGACCAATGATTGGTATCGAACTTAAAGGTGGTATTGAAGCTGGTAAAAAATTTATCGAGTCTTTAAAGATGTTCTATCATGTTGCTAATATTGGTGATGCTAGAAGTTTAGCAATACACCCAGCAAGTACAACTCATAGTCAATTAAATGATAAAGAACTAGCTGCATCAGGTGTTACACAAAGCTATGTAAGACTTTGTATCGGCATTGAGCACATTGATGATATAATTGAGGATCTAGATCAAGCATTGAATAAATCATCAAAGGGCAATTTGAAAGCTGTAAGCTAATTTGAGGTTTTAATGTCAACAAATAGAAACTAATAAATAGTTTCTTTATATTTTACAATATAAAGAAAATATAAAGTTGAAAGTATTATTATAATAGAATTTATCTGGTGTAGAGATGCATAGAACATTTTTACTCCAGATAAAATCGTAAGAACTCCCAAAACAATTTGAAACAATAAAGAAATTCCAATAGTAAGGATTGGAATTCTTAAATTTATATTCCCATTTTTTAAAATAAAAAAAAGCATATAAAAATATATTATGACAATTAAATAAGCTAAATTTCTGTGAATAAATTGAACAAGTGATTGATCATCAAATACTTTGAGACTAAAAAAATCACTGATCATACTGTCATCAGGAAAGTATGATGAACCCATTAAAGGCCATGTATTATAAATTTTTCCTGCATCCATACCAGAGACAAAAGCACCAATTATTAATTGTAAAAATAATAATAAAAGAAAAAATTTAATTGGTTTTAATTGAATATTAATTTGATTAATTCTTATATTTGTTAGTTTTAAAAACTTCCAGAAAACTAAAGATAAAATAACAAAAGCAATAAATAAATGTAGTGATAATCTATAATGACTAACATCAACTCTATCAACTAAACCACTTGAAACCATGTACCATCCAATAAATCCTTGAAAACACACTAAGAAAAAAATAATTGAATATTCTCTTAAAATCCAAAAACCATTTTTAATTGTAAAATAAATCATTGGCAAAAGAACAGTTAGACCAATTAATCTCCCCAATTGGCGATGAGCCCATTCCCACCAAAAAATTATTTTAAATTCATTTAAAGTCATATTGAAATTTTGCTCTTGAAATTCAGGTATTGTTTTATAAAGATCAAAATATTCTATCCACTTATCACTTGTTAAAGGAGGCAATGCACCAACAAAAAGCTCCCAAGTAGTAATAGATAGGCCAGAGTCTGTTAATCTAGTTAGGCCACCTACTAAAATAATAAGAACTATCATCACTAATAAAGTGATCATCCATATTTTTAATTGAGAATTTAAAGAATAATTCTGACTGTACATGATTAAATAAATATAATAATTATTATTTAAACCAATAAATTAAATGTCGCCTAAAAACAAAAAAAAATTAGAAATAATAAGATCTAAATTGGATAGGTTAGATAATAAGTTATTATCTTTAATTAAATATAGAACAAATCTTGTAAAAGAAGTTTTAAAGCTTAAAGAATTTAAAAAAGAAATAGTAGATAAAAAGCGAATCAATTTTATACTTAAAAAAATTCACTCAAAATCTAAAAAACTAAAGATTGATCCTAAAATTACTAATCGTATATGGAAAAATATGATTTTGTCTTATATCGATTACGAAAAGAGAAACTTTAAAAAAAAATAATTACTTACTGTGTGGTGGAAGCTTTTTTTCCACAAATATTTCGTGTTTTCTAGTATCCGGATTGTATTTCTTTGCTGAAAGTTTAACTTTGGCCTTCTCACCTCCAGCAGGTTTTTTTATATAATAGAAGTAAGGGCTATCAGGTTTAGCTTCTGGAACCATTCTTACTTTAACGTGCGTTTTTTTTGCCATTTTTTAATTCTTTTAATTTATTAGAAATTTTTAATAACTTATTTCTTAAATTTTCAGTCCTTATAGATTTATCTGCAATTTCGTCAAGCTTTAAAGAATCTTCATTATTTAATATTTTTTTTACACCCTTTATTGTCATACCTTGATCTTTAAGTAAAAATTTTACTTTTTTAAGAAGATTTATTGTCTTTTCATCATAATATCTTCTATTAGAATTTAATATCTTTGGTTTAATTTGTTTAAATTGAGTTTCCCAAAATCTAATAACATGTGTCGGTAAAGCACCTTTATCATTTGATTTAAGATTTAATATTCTAGCTACTTCACCAATAGTTTTGTAAGCGCTATTTGATTTATCCATTATCCTTTAAATTAACAAATTCTTTAAATTCCTTTGATGGCTTAAACAATACGACATCTCTGCTTGAAATTACTTTTGTTTCTTTAGTTTTTGGGTTTCTACCTATCCTAGATTTTTTTTGTCTAATAGAAAAAGTTCCAAATTTAGATAATTTTAATTTTTTTTCGTTTTTGATGTTAGTAACTATAGTTGATAAAAAATCCTCAATTAAATTTTCTGATATTTGTTTTGAAAAACCAAGCTGCATATAAACCAAATTAACTAAGTCTTTTTTAGTTAAATTAATTCTCATATTAAATATTTTGCTTAATCTTTTCTATCAAATTACCTTTTACAATTCTATGACAAACATCTAGAGAGTTTGAAAAGCCAATATAATCAGTTCCTCCATGACTTTTTACAACTGGAGAGTCTAAACCAATAAAAATTGCTCCATTATATAGTCTTGGATCTAGTCTTTTCTTAAATTTCGTTAAGTTTGATATATTTAATAAAGATGAAATTTTACCTATTAATGTACCTGTCATCGCATTTTTTAATTCACTAGTTATAAAATTGGCAGTACCCTCTGCTGTTTTTAATGCAACATTTCCTGTAAAACCGTCTGAAACTATTACATTAACTTCTCCATCCATTAGATGATTTCCCTCAATGTAACCAGCAAAGTTATAATTATCTGATTTTTTTTCATTTAATAATTGATAAGTTTCTTTGATAGTCTCATTTCCTTTTAATTCTTCTGAACCGATATTTAATAATGCTACATTTGGTTTGTCGTTCGGATAAAGTGAGGTATATAAAGAAGCTCCCATAATTGAAAAGTCTGATAAATTTTTAGAACTACATTCAATGTTGGCACCTAAATCCAATACAACACTCATACCCTTTTTATTTGGCCATAAAGCAGATAAAGCTGGTTTGTCTATATTTTCTATCATTTTTAAATTCAATTTCGATACAACTAACAATGCACCTGTGTTACCTGCTGATATAACTATATCTGCTTGTTTATCTCTAACACTTTGGATGGCAAGCCACATACTAGTGTCTTTACCTCTTTTTGCACCCTCTAAAGGACTATCAGTGCTTTCAATTTTTTTCTCTGTATGAATTAATTCAAAAAATTCTGTAGGTATTTTTCTTCTAATTAATGGATCTATTTTATTTTTGTCCCCAAAAATTTTAAAAAAATTATTTTTATTAGTAGAATGATTTAAAATAATACCATCTATTATTTTCTTTGGTGAACCATCACCACCCATTGCATCTACTGCAATTTTTATCAAATCTGACATTTTAATAGATTATTATATACTATTCTTTTGGGTCTAAAACTTGTCTTCCCTTGTACATACCAGTTTTAAAGTCTAAATGATGAGATAATCTGTATTCACCTGATTTTTTATCTTCAACTATGTTTTTAGTTGAAAATTTCATAGTTTGAGCTCTTCTCATTCCAGTTCTGGATGGGGTTTGTTTTCGTTTTGGTACAGCCATAATTATGGTCTACTTACACTTTTTAAATAAGAATTCAAAGTTTTTTTTGATAAATTTGAGTTAAAATCCTCAAAATAATTAAGTAAATACTCATTATTTTGAAAATCACTTAAAAAAAAAGAGATTTTTTTTAATTTTTCTTCATTAGTCAAATCATTCCAAAAATGAATTTCAGATACCATTGAATGAAATAAGTTTATATAATCTTTCATCTTCTTATTTATAGATTGATCACCATATCCAATTTCTCTAATGCTCAGTTCAAGTTGTCGAAAATTAAAATCGTAGATTTCTTGTAGAACATTTCTATTTTCATCATTTTTAAAATTTTTTAGAAAAAATGAAAAATGCAGCAAAAAAAGCAATAAACGATCAGAAAAATTATCTTTTCTATTCAAATTTTTATATAAATCTTTATTTCTAGTGTAATTAATTAAATTGTTATAAATATATAGATATTTTTCATTCATGTATAAATTATTATATATATTTATTTTGTCATTTATAGTTGCAAATTGCTCTTTAAAACCTGTTGTAAAGCATCATGGAGTTCCATATCTTGAAAAGAAACAAACAGCTCTTATTGTAAATAAAACTAATAAAAATGATATTAAGACCATTTTAGGAAATCCTTCAACTAGAAGTACATTTGATAATGATGTTTGGATTTATATAGAAAGAAAACAAACCCAATCTAAACTAAGAAATCTAGGAAAGATGAAAATTTTTAAGAATGATGTATTGGTTCTTGAAATAGATAAATATGGAGTTTTAAAGAAAAAAGAATTTTATAATATAAAAGACATGGAAAAATTAAAAATTGTTGAAGAAACAACTCAAAGTGGATTTCAAAAGAATTCTTTCATCTATGATTTTATGTCAAGTTTGAGACAAAAAATAAATGATCCTCTCGGTGAGAGGATCAAAGAAAGAAGAGACACTATTAAGAAGCGATAACTGCTAATAATAATAATGCCACAATATTTGTTATCTTTATCATAGGGTTTACAGCAGGACCTGCAGTATCCTTATATGGATCACCTACAGTATCTCCAGTAACAGCAGCTTTATGAGCCTCTGAGCCCTTACCGCCATGGTTTCCATCTTCAATATATTTTTTTGCATTATCCCAAGCACCACCTCCTGCAGTCATTGATACAGCAACAAACAAACCAGTGATGATGACACCAAGTAACATTGCACCAACTGCAGCTAATGCTGCAACTTGTCCACCAATTGATAGAATTATAAAATATAAAACTACAGGTGATAAAACTGGTAACAAAGAAGGTATTATCATTTCTTTTATAGCTGCAACAGTAAGTAAATCAACTAATTTTGCATAATCAGGTTTTTGCTTTCTTTTCATTATGCCTGGAAATTTTTTAAATTGTCTTCTTACTTCAACTACAACAGCTCCACCTGCTCTTCCAACAGCTTGCATTCCCATAGAGCCAAAAAGATATGGTAACATTCCACCAATTAATAAACCGACAACAACATAAGGATTTGACAAATCAAAAGTAACTACAATTCCTTCTAATGCAGATCCTGCTTCTTTTGAAAAGTGTTTAATATCCTCTGTATAGGCAGCAAATAAAACTAACGCACCTAAACCTGCTGAACCAATTGCGTAACCTTTTGTTACAGCTTTAGTAGTATTACCAACAGCATCTAAAGCATCGGTTGTTTTTCTAACTTTTTTATCAAGGTTAGACATTTCAGCTATACCACCAGCATTATCAGTAACTGGTCCATATGCATCTAAAGCAACAACCATACCAGCTAAAGCCAGCATAGTAGTTACTGCAATTGCAATACCGAAAAGTCCAGCTATAGAATTTGTTATAAGAATACCAGCTACAATTATCAACGCAGGTATAGCTGTTGCTTCCATAGAAACAGCTAAACCTTGAATAACGTTAGTACCATGACCAGTTGTAGATGACAGAGCAACAGATTTAACTGGTCTATAACTTGTTCCTGTATAGTATTCAGTTATCCAGATCAGTAATCCAGTAATAACTAACCCTATAACACCACAATAATATAGATCCATTCCATTAAAAGTCTTATCATTTACCGTGAATTCATTTGTAAAACCAATGACGTGATCTGTAACAGGCCATAAAATAACTAAAGATGCTACTGCAGAAACTACAAATCCTTTATATAAAGCATTCATAACGTTATTACTTTTTCCAAGTTTAACAAAAAAAGTTCCAACAATAGATGTTAACAAACATGCAGCGCCAACCGATAAAGGATAAATCATCATATTTAGATCACCAACAAAGAAAATTGAAGATAAAACCATTGTTGCAACAATTGTAACTGCGTAAGTTTCAAATAAATCTGCAGCCATACCAGCACAGTCTCCTACGTTGTCACCAACGTTATCTGCAATCACAGCAGGATTTCTAGGATCATCTTCTGGAATTCCAGCCTCTACTTTTCCAACTAAGTCAGCTCCTACGTCTGCACCTTTTGTAAAAATTCCTCCACCTAATCTTGCAAAAATAGAAATTAGAGAAGCACCAAAACCCAATGCAACTAAAGCATTAACTATTTCTCTTTCCTCAACATTAAATTTCAATAATATATAATAATAAACAGCTATAGATAATAATGCTAAACCAGCTACCAACATCCCAGTTACGGCACCTGATTTAAAAGCAACAGAAAGACCTTGAGCTAAACCTTTTCTAGATGCTTCTGCTGTTCTTACGTTTGCCTCTACAGAAACTAACATACCTACATAACCCGCAATACCTGATAAAGCAGCACCTATTAAATAACCAAGACCTACTAGTGGACTAAATGCAATACTTACAATTACTAAAACTACAGCACCAACAATAGCAATAGTTTTATATTGTCTTGCTAAATATGCCTTTGCACCAATTTGAATTGCAGATGCAATATCCTGCATTTTTGCATTTCCTGCACTTGAATTAAGAATATTTTTTCCAGTTAAAAATCCATAAACGATAGATAATAAACCAGCTCCAATTGTATATAATAGTATTGTTTCGACTGTTCCGCTCATATTAACCTTAAGTTGTTGGTTGTTAAATTTTAAGCCCGCACAATACAAAAAAAGATAAAAAAGACAACGATTAACTTCTAAAACCGATGAATATAACCCTTGGATTTAGCTCGTATTTGCTTGCCTTTTTCATCGAATATCAAAGATCTATCTCTACCAGATACAATTTTACCAATTTTAGTTATTTTAATTCCTGTTGCTTTAGAAGTATTTTGAATGATTCTAGCATTCTTAATATCTGCAGTAAATAATACCTGATAATCATCTCCATTAGAAATTAGATTAATTTTATTCAATCTTTGTTTTTTAATTAAATTACTCAATTTATTGGAAACAGGAATTTTATTTTCAAATAAGTGAAATGATAAACTTTGTCTATTAATCATTTTTGCTAAATCATCAATTAATCCATCTGAAACATCGATAGAGCTGTTTGCAAATTTTAATAAATATTTTGTTAAATTTAAAGGTAACTCTGGTTTGTAATATTTATCTATAAAAAATGATTTGTCTTTATTTTTAAATTTAACTTTATTACTTAATGCTTTAAGTCCTAAATAACTATCACCCAAATTTCCAGTCACATAAATATCATCATTTGATTTAGCTTTATTGCGATAAATTATTTTATTTGAATATCCCAATGAAGTTATTGTAAAGCTAAGTTTATTTGAAAAGGTTGTGTCTCCACCGCATAAATCAATACTAAATTTATTTTGTTCTGATTTAAGTGACTTTGAAATTTTATATAAATTATTTTTTGTAAATGTTTTTTTATTACCAGAACCAGAAATAAAATAAAACTTTGGTTTTACACCTTTGCAAATTAAATCAGAAATTGATGACCTTAATATTTTTTTAATTACTAAATCTGGGGATTTAAAATCATAAAAATGAGTACCAATATTGTATGTATCAACAGATATAACAACACCTTTTTTTTTATCAAAAAAAACATCGTCATTTAGGTTAAGAGCAGATTTATTTTTTTTAGCTATTTTAAAAAAATAATTATTTATTAGATCGAATTCATGCATTGTTAGATCTTAATTTTTTTCCAACGTTGTCTAATAAAGCATTAAGATACTTTGTTTGTGAATCTTCAAGAAAAAAATTAGATGAATTTAAATATTCTTTAATAATTATATTAATAGATAAATTTGGCTTATACATCAATTCATAAGTTGCTGCTTTTAAAATGGTTTGAAAAACTTTATCCAATTTTTCAAATACAAATTCATCACCTAATTTATTATTTAATTCATCTAAAATAAGATCGTTTCTTTCTATCGTTCCTAAAACAATATCTTTAATAAATTTTTTAAATCTGTGTTTTGGAAAATCTAAATCATCATCTTCATTATAAAATTTCCCATATAATTTCTGAATAATTATAACTCTAGGGTTATTTTTTGGATTATAATGAGTTTTCATTTTTGAGACAAAACTGAAATCACAGCTTCTGCAGCTTCAGCACCCTTTTTTCTTCTGGCTCTTGCTTGAGCCATATTTAGACAGGTAATTATTCCATTTCCAATAGGTTTTTTACTATCTATTGTCAATTTCATTATGGCGTATGTTGAAGCTTGAGAAATAAAATCAAAGTGTGGTGTTTGACCTTTAATTACACATCCTAAAGCTAAAAAACCATCATATTTTTTTAAATTTTTTGAAATTGTAACTGGAATTTCAAAAGCACCTGGTACTTTAATAATTTTTATTATATTTTTTTTTGGAATTATTTTTAAAGCACTGGTTATTAAGCCATCAGCAATATCTTTATAATAATCTGCTACAACAATTAAATATTTTTTTTTCATTAAATTAATTCCTGTTTTGTAATTTTTATACCATAACCATCAAGACCAATAACTTTTTTTGGTGATTTAGTGATTAATATCATGTTTTTAATTTTTAAGTCTTTAATAATTTGAGCTCCAATACCATAATTTCTTATTAACTTGTCATTTCCCTTTTTATAAAAGTCTTTGTTTTTATAATCTTTTAAAGTCTGAGTTACTGATTTTAAATTTGAGTCTTTGATAAAAACTAAAACACAATTTTGATATTTTTTAAAATAATTTAAAGTCTTGTTAAATGAATTTGGTAGTGATTGATTTATTAGATAGTTTTGGACAACATTAGATGAAATTACTCTTACTCTTGGAGTAATACCTTTTTTTATTTTACCTTTTATTAATGCAAAATGCTCTGAACCATCTAAAAGATTCTCATAAATTCTAATATTGTATTTTTGATTTTTTACATCAATCTTGCTTTGCTTTTTAAGTTTAATAAGTTTTTCTTTTTTTAGTCTATATGCGATCAGATCTTCTATCTTTCCAATTTTTAATTTATGTTTTTTTGCAAAATTGAATAAATCCTGACCTTTAGCCATTGTTCCATCTTCATTCATAATTTCACAAATTACAGCAGAGTTATTTTTTTTTGCTAATTTAGATATATCAACTGAAGCTTCAGTGTGCCCTGCTCTAACAAGCACTCCACCATCTTTTGCTATAATTGGAAACACGTGACCAGGTGAAACAATCTCATTTTTATTTACATTTTTTTTTGAAGCAATTTTGATTGTTTTCGCTCTATCTTTAGCAGATATACCTGTTGTTATTCCTTTTTTTGCTTCAATAGAAATTGTAAATGCTGTCTTGTTTCTTGATTGATTTACTGGAGACATTAAAGATAAATTTAATTTTTTTGCTTGAAGTGAATCAAGAGCTAAACAAATTAAGCCTCGACCGTATTTTGCCATGAAGTTAATGTTCTTTGCATTTGAATCTGATGTAGAAATAACTAAATCTCCCTCATTTTCTCTTTTTTCATCATCTACTAAAATAAACATACCACCTTTTTTGGCTACGCTTATAATTGACTCTATTGAGGTAAAATTATTTTTTTCCATTAAAATAGTTCCTAACGTATTTAGACAAGATATCTATCTCTATGTTGACTAAACTAGATTTTTTTAAAGTTGATAAATTCGTTTCTTTGTAAGTGTGAGGGATAATCCAAATTTGGAAACCTTTTTTAGTCACTTTTGAAATTGTAAGAGAAATACCATTCACACAGATTGACGCTTTTTCTATTAAGTGTTTTCTTTCTTTTTTAGGTAAATCAAAGTCAAAAAGAAATGATTTATCTATTTTTTTAATACTTAATACTTTACCAACAGTATCAACATGTCCTTGACAAATATGTCCTGAAATTTTTGTCCCATATTTTAAAGGTAATTCTAAGTTTATTTTATCTTTTATTTTTAAAAATTTGAATTTTGATCGAATTATCGTTTCTTTCGAAAGATAAAATTCCATAATTTTGGATTTATATGAAATTAAAGTTAGACAAACACCATCACAGGCAACCGACAAACCCATGTCTTTATTGGATACTTTAACATTACTTTTAACAAAAATGTTAAGACCTTTAGGTCTTTTAATAATTTTAGTAATGGTACCTTGGTTATAAATTATTCCGTTAAACATTTTTTCTAACTATATAATGTTATTCTGTCTTTTCGTAAATTGAGATTTAGATTAATTTTTGTTTTATATTTTTTATTTAATATATTTTGACTACTAAATTTCAAATATTCGAAGTTTTTAGATAGGTTTTTTGGACTTTTATACAAATAAAATTTATTAAAAATTTTATTCTTAATCAGTGAATTTGTTAATTTATCTCCCCCTTCAATTAACAAATTTCTGCACCCATAATTATGTAATTTTTTCAAAATTAATTTAATGTCAAATCTGTTATTTCTATCAATTTTAGATTTAATTAGATGAATTCCTTTTCTTTTAAATTTTGTAATTTTTGATTTATCAGCTTTATTATAAAAAATTAAAGTATTTTTGTTGTTAGAAGATTTAATTATATAACTGTCTGTTTTAGAATTTAGCTTGTTGTCTAAAATAATTCTTTTTGGAGAAAATTTTTCAAAACCCTTCAAACGACAATTTAATTTTGGATTATCTTTATTAAGTGTTTTGTGAGTAATCATCAAACTATCACTTTGATATCTCAACATGTGTGTAAATTGATCTGAATAAGAATTTGTAATCTTTTTCTGGTTCTTGCTGTAAATAATATTGTTTTTTGAAATTGCTATTTTGCCAGTAACAAAGGGTAATTTTTTCTTTCTATTAAAAAAATAAGGCAAATAAAAACTTTGTATTTTGCTTTTTAATAAACCTTTTTTTACAATTATTTTTTTTGACTTTAAAATTTTAAAACTTTTATTTCTTACTCTTTTATCTATATCGGTAACTGCATATATAACCTCTGAAATTCTAGATTTTATTATCGCGTCAGTACATGGTGGTGTTAATCCATGATGACAACATGGCTCTAAAGTAACATACATTTTTGAGCCTTCTAATTTTTCAAAACTATTTTTAATCGCATTTAATTCAGCGTGTGGTCTTCCATTAAATGAGGTTTGTCCTATTGAAATAATTTTATCATTTTTGACAATAACACAGCCTACAGAAGGATTTGATCCAGTCTGTCCATGACGAGATTTAGCCAAGTCCAAGGCTAATTCCATGTAAAATTTATCTTTTGATGAAAATTTATCTTTTTTTGTAGACATCAAGCTTGTCCACGAATTGTACGAAATCTTTTTCTTCTCTAAAATTTCTATATACTGATGCAAATCTTACATATCCAACTGGGTCTAAATCTTTTAATCCATCCATAACCATTGTCCCAATTGTATTTGTTGATATCTCTCCTTGTCCTAGTTCTTCAAGAGATCTTGAAATGTTACTGATGAATTTTTCTATTGTGGCCGTATCTATTGGTCTTTTTTTTAGAGCTATGTAGATAGATTTAGATAATTTATCACGATCAAATGATGATTTTCTTCCATTTTTTTTAACTACCATCAATTCTCTAAATTGAATTCTCTCAAATGTAGTAAATCTTTCACCACATATACACAATCTTCTTCTTCTTATTGCGGTACCATCTTCAGTTGGACGTGAGTCTACAACAGATGTATCACCTTTTTTTTCGCAAGGACAAATCATTTACTAAAGGTTCTTATATATCGGAAATGAAGAAGTTAAAGAAATAACTTCATTTTTTACTTCGTTTTCTATTTTACTGTTATCTGTTGGGTTTTCAGATAAACCTTTCAGAGTTTTTGTTATTAATTCACCTACTGTTTTAAACTCATTTAATCCAAATCCACGAGTTGTAGCCGCTTGAGTTCCTAACCTTATTCCAGATGTAATCATGGGTTTTTCTGTATCAAATGGAATACCATTTTTATTACATGTAATGTTTGCTCTAGATAAACTTTCTGCCGCGAGATTTCCTTTTACATTATAAGGTCTCAAATCAACCAACATCAAATGTGTATCTGTTCCATCTGAATAAATTTTAAATCCATTATTTTTTAAAGTTTCAGCCAAAATTTTTGCGTTTGCTAAAACAGATTTAATATAATCTTGAAATTCTGGTTGTAGCGCTTCAAGAAAGCCAGCTGCTTTTGCTGCAATAATGTGCATTAAAGGTCCACCTTGGTAACCAGGAAAAACAGCTGTGTTAAATTTTTTCGCAAGTTCTTCGTGATTAGTTAAAATTATTCCTCCTCTTGCACTTCTAAAAACCTTATGAGTTGTTGAAGTAACCACGTGAGCATAGTCACAAGGATTTGGATATCCTTTACCTGCAACTAATCCTGAAAAATGAGCCATATCAACCATTAAGTATGCCCCAACTTTATCTGCAATCTCTCTAAATCTTTTAAAATCAATTACTCTAGAGTAAGCACTTCCACCCGCAATGATTAGTTTAGGGTTATGTTCTAATGCAAGTTTTTCAACATTATCATAATCTATCAGCTCGGATTCTTTGTCTACATCATAACCCACAGCATTAAACCACTTACCGGACATTGAAATTTTTAATCCATGAGTAATATGACCACCTGAATTTAAACTCATGCCCATAAACGTGTCACCCGGGCTTAACAAAGCTAAAAATACAGCTCCATTAGCTTGTGCTCCTGAGTGTGGTTGAGCATTTGCAAATTTACAATTAAATAATTTTTTTAATCTTTCAATGGCAAGGTTTTCTGCTACATCAACATGCTCGCAACCATTATAATATCTTTTACCAGGATAACCTTCGGCATATTTATTAGTTAAAACTGATCCTTGTGCCTCTAATACTGCTTGAGATACTATATTTTCAGACGCAATTAGCTCAATATGTTGTTGCTGTCTAATTAATTCATCTTTAATAGCTTTATAAAGATCAGGATCTTTTACAGATAAACTATCCTCAAAAAAACTTTTATAACTATCATTTATATAATTTTTTTCACTCGACATAATTATATTTTCTTAACCCTTCTTGAGTGTCTTCCACCCTCAAATTTTGTATTTAAAAAAACACTTACAAATTTCAAAGCATTTTTTTTGGTTATCAACCTTGACCCTAATGTAATGATGTTTGCATCGTTATGCAATCTGGATAATTTCGTTGATTTTAGATTAAAACATTGTGCTGCGCGAATATTTTTATGCTTATTTGCCGCAATATTCATGCCAGTCCCAGATCCACACACTAAAATGCCAACATGAGTCTTATTAAGTTTTACTCTTTTAGCAACTTTATGAGCATAGTCGGGATAATCAACACTGCTATCATCTTTAGGACCAAAATCTTCAAATTTTATTTTTTTATTTTTTAAGTAATCTTTGATTTGTTCTTTTAATTTAAATCCTGCGTGATCTGACGAAATAAATATTTTTCTCAAATTAATTAAATTTGTAATCTAAAACACAAGCAACTAAATGTATTCTATTCTCTTCTCCACCATTAAATGCATTGTGATACTTAGTGTTGTTTGTAACCCAAACTGAACCATCTGCAGGCATATGTTTTGCAACATTATCAATTACCATTATACAACCCGGATTTGTTATTATGGGTATGTGTAATCTTGGTTCAGGATCTCTATGCCAACTTAAAGTTGATCTTGGCTCTTTTAAAAGAATTCTCACTCTTCCAAGTTTATATTTTTTTGAAAGAACATCATAAACCTCTTTAAAATATGTGTTTTCATAGTCTTTGATAAATTCTGAGTAAGATGATTCATTAATCATTTCGTCTCTAGAAACTTCTTTTCCTGATTTGTCAGGTTTAGTCCAGTATACTCCACGAGCTTTATTGCCTTTGATTGAGTCTGGATCACCAGGTATTTGGGTTAATGATATAGCCCCAAAGTGAGTAACACCTGCATCTTCAAATTTTTTAATCTTAACTATTTGGTGATATGCTTCTTGTAATTTCTCTATATCAAACTTAATTTCTTGTTTCTGGAAATCACTAAAGTCTAAAATTCTATCTTCCTTTTTGACATTTAAGTCTACAACTTTTGAATTTTCTGTCGCCATCGAGATTGCTTTGTACCTTTTTTATTGTATATGTGTATATTACATTTGTCGCAATTTGAAAGTAAATTAAAACATGATTATTGGAAAATACCCCAGTCTTAGACTTAGAAGAGGAAGAAAACAATCATGGTCTAGAAGGTTGATTCAGGAAAATACCTTAAGTCCAAATGACTTTATACTCCCTATTTTTTTAATTGAAGGTTCAAATAAACGGCAAGAGATTTCATCTATGCCTGGCGTTTACAGATATACAATTAACAGATTAAGCCAAATAGTAGATCGAGCTATAAAATTAGGAATACCAATGATAGCTCTTTTCCCAAAGACACAAAACTCAAAAAAAGATGAATTGGGAACAGAATCACTGAATGAAAATAATTTAGTCTGTAAAGCGATACAAGAAGTCAAAAAAAGATACAAAAACCAAATCGGTATAATGTGTGATGTTGCCTTAGATCCTTATACATCACATGGTCATGATGGTTTGATCAAATCTAACACTATATTAAATGACGAAACAATTGAGGTTTTGATCAATCAGTCATTACTACAAGCTGAGGTGGGTTGTGATGTACTAGCTCCTTCAGACATGATGGATGGCAGAATAGGAAAAATTAGAAAAGCTTTAGATAAAAATAAATTCCAAAACGTTCAAATATTATCGTACGCTGCAAAATATGCTTCAAGCTTTTATGGACCTTTTAGAGATGCAGTTGGATCTAAAGGTTCGTTAAAAGGAGACAAAAAAACTTATCAGATGGATTATAGAAATTCTAATGAAGCTTTAAGAGAAGTCGCATTAGATATTAAAGAAGGTGCTGATATGGTAATGGTTAAACCAGGTATGCCCTACTTAGACATAATAAAATCAATTAAAGAAAAATTTAAATTACCTGTATTTGCCTATCAAGTATCAGGAGAATACAGCTTAATTGAAACAGCTATAACAAAAAAATTAATTAATAAAGATGCTATATATGAAAGCTTAGTTGCTTTTAAGAGAGCTGGTGCCAATGCAATAGTAAGTTATTACGCTGATAGAATTGATAAAATAATAAAATAATTATTTTAACGTATTTAAGAATAATAACCTGCTATTTGGATAATTTAAATTATTTGGTCTTAATATAGTTTTATCCAAATAATCGCCTACTAATTTCAAACCGTTCAATAAAGTCTCAAGATCATTAACTTCTATATCTTTTTCAATCAAAAAATTAGGTACATATTTTTTTTCATTTAAAGAACTTGCATAATATACAGTTTTGTTACCTTCTAAATCTTTTTCAACTAAATTTTCAATGGCTAAGTCATATCCTAATATTTTAAGTAACTCTAATTCCCAAAATATATATTTTTTTATCCAATCTTTTTCTTTTAAAATTAAAAATAAATTTTGAATTATAAAATAAACTTTATCGTTAGATTGAGACTCTGCTGTTAATATTTTGATCAAATTCATAGCAGATGTAATACAGGATAACTTTTGTTTATGATCAAAATATAATGGGGTGTAGGCATTTAAAATTTCAATTTTAAAATAACCTATTCTGTTTTCATTTTTAGAATTGTAATTAACATGGAGTTTATTACCAAGCTGAAGATAATTTTTAATTTTTTTTGAAGTACCACCAAATATAATTCCGGATATCTTTCCTTTATCTTTTGTAAATAATTCAGCGATTAATGAATTTTCATTATATCTATTTTTACTTATTAAAAATCCTTCGTCTGACCAATTCATTTTTTATTTGTATTTTTTAAACATTCTATAGCAGCATTTTGTTCAGCTTCTTTCTTTGATTTTCCGGTAGCTATAAAATATTTTGTATTGGGCAATTTTACTCCAACTTTAAATATGGGTTTGTGTCTTGGACCTGTATTTGAAATTAATTTATAAGTAGGTAATTTTTTAAAGTTTTTTAAAGTTAATTCCTGTAACTTTGTTTTTGCATCTATTTCTGTAACTACACTTTTTTCAATATGATCTTGCCACAAGTTTAAAATTATTTTTTCAACTATTGTAAAACCTTTATCAAGATAAATAGCACCAATTAATGCTTCACAGCTATCAGATATAATTTTGTCCTCAATTTTTATTTTTTTATTTTTAGGATTAAATGTTTTAACATAACTATCTAAATTGATTTTTTTTGCTATATCCAAACACGTTTTTTTATTCACTAACGATGCAAATTTTTTATCGAGAATACCTTCCTTTTCCTCAGGATAAATCTCTAAAAGTTTTTTTGCTATCACTAAACCAAGAACTCTATCACCCAGGAACTCTATCTTTTCATTATTTTCATTTGGATTAAAGCTTTTATGTGTGAGGGCTTGAACAAGTAAATCTTTATTTTTAAATTTTAAATCAATTTTTTTTTCTAAACTTTGATAGTTAATTTTCATTAATTAATTTTATTGAAGGTTCTATTAAATCTTATTGACTTATGCCATTTCCAAAATTCAATAAAACTTCCTATTCTTTTATCAGAAGAGAAGAATATAAATTGAGCTTTTCCTACTAAATTATCTTTATGTACATATCCAACACTTGTTAAGTACCTGCTATCTTTAGAACAGTCTCTGTTATCCCCTAAAAAGAAATAATGATCTTTTGGTACAGTAAACACATCAGAATTTTGATAGGTATAATCTTTTAAATAAACAGTATGAAATTTTTTACCATTTGAAAGTTTTTCTTCAAATCTATAAACATCAATACTTTTGTTGCCACAGAAAATTGTAGTTTTGTTATTAATTTTAGATTTAAGAATTTCAGAATTATTTAAATATAAATTAGAGTCTATAAATTGAATTTTATCACCAGGTAAACCAATTAATCTTTTAATATAATCTGTTCGATTATCTGCTGGTGTTTTAAATACAATTACATCACCTCTTTCAGGACTACTAAACATAATTCTTTTGTTTAATATTGGAGGACTAAAAGGAAATGAGTGTTTGCTATATCCATAGGTATATTTTGTTACAAACAACCTATCACCTACTAATAAAGTAGGTTCCATGGATGATGATGGAATATAAAATGGTTGTACTAAAAGCGATCTAATTATAACTGCAATTATTAATGCATAAATTAAAGTTTTTATATTTTCTGAAAAAAAATTTTTATCTAATTTCATGATGTCTGAATAATTGCAAATGCAGTTGAATAATTTTTTTCATCCGAAATTGATAAAAAACATTTAAAATTTTTAATTTTAAAGTTCTTTTGTACAATTTTTGTAATTTTTTTATTTTTAACGTAATAAGGCTTTCCCTTTTTATCATTAACAACTTCTATATCTTTAAAATTTAAATTCATACGAAAACCTGTGCCAAGAGCTTTAGAAAATGCTTCTTTTGCAGCAAATCTCTTCGAAAAAAAAGCTACTTTATTGTTTGCAGCATTAGAATGTTTCAATTCTTTAAATGAATAAATTCTTTTTTTAAATAAAGGATTTTTAATCGATTTTTGAATTCTTTTATTTTCAACAATATCAACACCAATACCAAGAATTTTCATTTATCTTTTTATAATTTTTTTTAAGTTTTTAATTACTTTTGAAAGTCCGTCGAATATTGACTCTCCAATTATAAAATGTCCAATATTATACTCTTCAATATCTATTATTTTTGTTAACATTTTGGTGGTTTTATAGTCTAAACCATGACCAGCATGAACTTCTATATTTAAACTTGATGCTAATTTTGCACTTTTTTTAATTCTGTTTAATTCACTAGAATAATTTTTTTTTGATTTAACCAGGTTTGCTAGTTTTCCAGTATGTATTTCAATACAATCAGCATTTAATTTTTTAGCAAGTCTAATGTCATTTGATGAAGGGTTAATGAATAAACTTGTTCTTATCTTTGCTTTTTTAAATTTTTTAATTATTTTCTCTAACTTATTAAGATTGTTTTTTATATTTAAACCTCCCTCGGTAGTAATTTCTTTTCTATTTTCTGGAACTAAACAGATAAAATTTGGTTTTATCTTAAGTGCTTTATTAACAATTTCTTCGTTCATAGAAATTTCAAGGTTTACAAGTACATTTCTTAAACCACAGATTTTTTTTGCATCAATATCATTTATATGTCTCCTATCTTCTCTTAAATGAATTGTTACAGAATCCGCTCCATAACTAATAACTTTTTTAGCTGCATATAGCGGGTCTGGATGTTTCTCTCCACGAGCATTTCGTAAAGTTGCGATATGATCTATATTTACACCTAACCTTTTCACTTAATAAATCTGCTTCCTGGGGTTGTTACTGGTATAGATTTAAGTTCTGGTGGTAATTTATTTACTTTGTAAGTTGGGACATCAATTTTTAAATGAGATGTTATTCCAGTTTTTATTTTTAAAGATTCTTTAGTTGATCGATCTATAATAGATGCAAATCCAATTAATTTAGCTTTTGATTTTTTAATCAATTTAACACACTCCAAACTTGATTTTCCTGTAGTGATTACATCTTCTATAATTAATACTCTTGCACCTTTTTTAATATCAAAACCTCTTCTGAGAGTAAATTTACCATTTACCCTTTCGCAAAAAATTGTTTCTTTTTTAAGTAATTTTCCTATTTCATATCCAATAATTACTCCCCCCATTGCAGGAGCTAATATTAAATCAATTTTTTTAAATTTTTTTTTAATTTTATTTGCTAAGGATTTACAAATTTTATCAGCTACATTAGGGTAACTTAAAAGTTTTGCACATTGAATATATTTTGAAGAATGTAGACCTGAGGATAGAACAAAGTGACCTTCTAATAATGCATTAGTTTTTTTTAAAATATTTAAGGATTTTTTGAGTGAAAGCATTTCTTTTTTCTTCGTGTCTAATTATCTTAAATTTTATACTCTTTTGTTTTAGCTCTGCAATAAAATTAGTAAAATTCTTAAGGTTTCTAATAATTAATTTAAATTTAAAATTAATATAATTGGGATTTTTACCAACCATTTCTAAGCTCGATATATTTAATTTATGACTTCCAATGAGTGAGCTTATATCTCCTAACTGACCTGGCTTATCAGGTAATGACATCCATAGAGTAGTATTGTATTTTTTTGTTTTTTCCTCTTTTTGCTCTCCTTTCTCATGCCAATATCTTCTTATTGCTGCTCTAGCTTTACCTGTTTTAGTTGTTGGTATCCAGTGAAGTGACGGTGAATTATTTTTAGATGTTATAATATTTACTCGATCACCATTTCTTAAAATAGTTTGTAATTCACTTTTGTTTCCATTAATTTCACAACCAACTGCTGAATTACCAATTTTAGTATGAACAGCATATGCAAAATCTATGGCTGTTGCGTCTTTAGGTA
>CACECL010000005.1 GCA_902557995.1 uncultured Pelagibacteraceae bacterium
AACAGGATGTGTACAAAAAGAAATATCTCCTCAAATTAATGAAGCAACAATAAGGTTATTAAACAGACACGGTGTAGAAGTAGTTGTTCCAAAAAAAATTCGTTGTTGTGGATCTTTAAATCATCATCTTGGAAAAGAGGAGGATGCGCATCAAGATTTTAAAAACAATATAAACACTTGGTATGAGGAGCATCAAAAAGGAAATTTGGATGCAATTTTATCAAATACGTCCGGTTGTGGAACAACCATGAAAGATTATGGATTTATTTTTCGTGAAGATAAAGAGCTAAGTAAAAAAGCCAAAGTAATATCAGAACTTACAAAAGATATATCAGAATATATATTCGAAAGTTTGAAACTTGATATTAAAGATAAAGGAAAAAAATATAAAGTAGCATATCACTCTGCGTGTTCAATGCAGCATGGTCAAAAGGTTCATTCGCAGCCAGTTTCATTACTTGAGAAAACTAATAATGAAATTATGGAAATTCCAGAAGGCCATATATGTTGTGGATCAGCTGGTACTTACAACATTTTGCAATCAAAAATTGCAAAACAATTATTAAAGAAAAAAGTAAATAATATTGAAAGTTTAAATCCAGATTTTATCTCTACAGGAAATATTGGTTGTATTACCCAAATCGCTCATGGTACTAAAGTTCCAATATTACATACAATTGAAGTTTTAGATTGGTACACTGGAGGACCAAAACCTGAAATTTTAAAATAAAAATTATGAAAAAGGTTTTAATTACAAGACGTTTAATAAGAGAAAGTGAAGACAAAGCATCTAAATTATTTGATGCAAAATTTAACACTAATGATGAACTTTATTCACAAAAAAAAATTATTGAAATGAGTGAAGGATTTGACGGTATATTATCATCATTAACTGAAAAATTAGATGCAGAAACAATTAATCAATTACCAGACTCTGTAAAAATTATTTCAAATTTTGCAGTTGGATTTGGAAACATTGATTTAGAAGCAGCAAAAAATAGGGGTATAGCAGTAACAAATACGCCAGAAGTTTTGTCAGATGCTACAGCAGAAATCGGAATTTTATTAATTTTAGGAGCGTGTAGAAGAGCTTCCGAAGGAATAGAGTCTGCAAAAGAAGGTGGATGGAAATGGTCTGCTGATTATTTAATTGGGAAACAATTAACAGGAACAAGATTAGGAATTTTAGGTATGGGTCGTATTGGCCAAAAAATTGCAAAAATTGCAAAATCTTTAGGTATGGTTATTCATTATCATAATCGTTCAAAATTAAGTGAAGATAAAGAGCAAGGCGCAACATATCATGACAGCATAAAAAGTCTTTTTTCAGTCTCAGATGTTTTATCAATTTGTTGTCCAGCCACAAAAGAAACAGAGAACTTGATAAATAAAGAGACTGTTGAGTATTTCCCCAAAGGTGCTGTGATAACTAATGTTGCAAGAGGCGATATAGTTGATGATGAAGCTTTAATTGATGCATTGAATAGAAGAAAAATTTATGCAGCAGGATTAGATGTTTATAAAAATGAGCCAAATCTAAATCCTGGTTATTTAAAAATTCCAAGTGCTTTTGTTTTACCTCATCTGGGCAGTGCAACAAAAGATACAAGAATTGCAATGGGAAATTTAGCAATTGATAATTTAGATGAGTTTTTTAGAACTGGAAATTGTATTAATAAAGTAAATTAAAATGTCTCAATCGATAGCTTTCATCGGCGTTGGCAACATGGGTTGTCCAATGGCTGAAAATTTAATGAAGGCAGGTAAATCTGTAAAAGTTTTTGATGTCTCAAAAAAAATGCTTGGGATTGCAAAAGATAAAAATCTTGAAACAGCTGAAAATTTAGATGATCTAATTACAGATCATGTTGAGACGGTTATTACTATGCTTCCAGAGGGCAAGCATTCTAAGGAAGTTTATTTAGGTGATAATGGAATAATAAATAAAGTTTCAAAAAATTGTTTGCTAATTGATTGTTCTACAATTGATATTCAAACTTCCATCAAGATTGGAAAAAAAGCTTCTGAAAAAGGAATAGAAATGATTGATGCTCCAGTTAGTGGTGGAGTAATGGGAGCGCAAAAAGCAACTTTAAATATAATGGTTGGTGGATCAAAAGAAGCTTTTGAAAAAGCGCTTCCTTTATTAAAAATCATGGGAAAAAATATATTTCATGCAGGTGATTTAGGTAGTGGGAATGGTGCTAAGATTTGTAACAATATGGCCCTAGGAATTGCAATGATTGCTGCTTCAGAGTCATTAATGTTAGCAAAAAGATTAAATATAGATATAAAAAAAGTTCATGAAATTATGAAAAATGCATCAGGTAACAGTTGGCCAATTTCTGTTTATCCACCTTTGCCTGGTTTAATTGATGGCACGCCTTCAAATAATAATTATCGTCCGGGTTTTTCTGCAGGAATGATGAATAAAGATCTTAAACTTGCAAATGATTGTGCGAAAAGCGTAAATGCTCAAACACCATTAGGAAAAATGGCTCTAGAAATTTATGACCAATTTTGTAAAGAAGGAAATGATACTAAAGATTTTTCAGCGATTTCTAAAGTTATAGGCGGTAATGCTTGGGACTATCCAATTGATTAAATAAATTTATTGTAAGTGTTTATAAATTGTTGTTCTAGAAACACCTAATTTTCTAGAAGTTGCAGAGATATTATTAGTTTCATCAAAAGTTGATCTAATTAAAGTACATTTCTCTCTTTTAATTTTTGTATCTTCACAATTTTTACAAGCACTCCTTTTCTTGTCTTTTTTTGTTTCAACAAATTTGTTTTTCTTAAATATTTGACTTTTGACCACAAAAACAGATGAGCCTAAATGATCAGTAATTTTTAATGTTTTATTATTTAATAAATCTGATGCAATAGATGAAAATGAATTTGTAAAAATTTTATTAAAATTTTCATTTTTAAGATCTACTAATCCATTAAGCATAATTTTTGCATTACTGTTTGCACCTACTATTAGACCATCTCCATTGACAGCCAACAGACCTACACTGGTTGTTGATAAATATTCTTGTCGAGGATGAAAGGATAAAATTAATTCATTCTCAAACTTTTTTAAAAATAATTTTGTTTCGATACTTCTAGTTGCCAGTTTCACTAAAGCTAGGGTATGTTGCTCTCTAGACATATAGTCAGTTGAGGCATCTATAATTCCAATAGTCTTACCGTCATAATTAATTATTGGACTTGCGAAACAAGATATATTTTCATGCGCTGTAAAAAAATGTTCTTTACCAGAAACTATTGTTGGTTTTTTTAATTCAACAGATAATCCTAAACCATTTGTACCACAAACCTTCTCAGCCCATATAGATCCTGGTATTACTGTTTTACCTACGTCGGTTTGAAGACAAGTTTTGTCATATATTGTATCAAGTACCAAACCATTCTCGTCTGAATACGCGACCATAAAATTGGTACCAGCAATTTGAGAGTATAAAAGTTCTAATTCAGGAATAACTATTTTTCTAAGAGACTCATTTTTTTCTTTAATCTCCTCTAATTCAATTGAAGATACGACGCTTTGTTTTGGATCTTGAAACGGATTAAGCCCCTCAGCAATACACCTCGACCAGCTATCAGAAATTTCTTTGCCCATCTCATAGGACATCATTCCTCTTTTTTTTAGGATATCTTTAAACTCTTTTTTTAGTGAAGATAAATTTCCCATTTGAAAAAGATAATTAAAAATAGTGTATTCAACAACTAACCACAGGTTGTATTTGTCCACTATTTGAACACTTAAAAGCGGCATTGACTCCTTAGCAATTCAATTTTTTAATAAAGTTTTAAAAATTTAAAGGGAGAGAAAACGATGAAAGCACAGGTTTTGCACAAGTATGACCCAGAAATGAAGGAAAAAGTTTGGGTTACAGGTGAAGAAATGCCAGATCCGAAGATTGAGAAGGCATCAGATGTAATTGTTAAAATTGGTGCTGCAGGAGTTTGCAGAACAGATTTACATATAATCGAAGGAGTATGGAAACATATTCAAGATCCAGATGGAACTTTGTTACCATGTGTGATGGGACATGAAAATGCAGGATGGGTAGAGGACGTAGGTAAGGATGTTACAGAATATAAAAAAGGTGATCCAGTCATTTTGCACCCATTAATATCAGGAACGGGTGGTACTTGTTTAGATTGTAGAAGAGGTAATGATATGCATGCTGCTGCTGGAGCATTTCCTGGTTTAAGTATTAAAGAAGGAGGATATTCAGAGCTATTAAAAACGAGTGTTAGAAATTTAATTAAGCTTCCAAAAGTTTTAGCACCTAAAGATGTTGCACCTTTTTCAGATGCAGGTCTTACAGCATATAGAGTTGTTAAAAAGGCAACTAGACATTTATTGCCAGGTCAAAGCTGTACAATAATTGGTGCAGGAGGTTTAGGTCATATCGCTATTCAATGTTTGAAAGCAATGTGTGCAGCTGACATTATTATAGTTGAGAAATCTGAAGCAGCTTTAAAACATGCAATGGAACTTGGTGGTGATCACGGAGTTTTAATTGATGGAAATGAAATTGAAAAAGTTCAAGAACTAACTAAAGGAAAAGGTTCAGAAGCTGTTATCGATTTCGTAGGTGAAAAAGGATCTACTGCCATGGGAATTCAAATGACTTCTAATGGTGGTTTTTACTACATTGTTGGATATGGGGAAGAAATTAAATCATTAGCAGTTGATTTAATTATTTCTGAAAAAACAATCGTAGGTAATTTAGTGGGAACGTGGTCTGAATTATATGAATTGATGGAGTTAGCTGATCGAGGAAAAGTGAAGCTATCCATGCAAGAATATAAATTGGACGATGCTAATAAAGCGCTCCATGATCTTAATGATGGTAAAGTTAAGGGACGAGCTGTTTTAGTTCCGTAATTAAGTAAAGGAAGAGAGAGGTAATAATGAAACTAATGAAAACTTGCTTGACGGCTATTATATCAAGTTTAATGATATTTAGTCCTATGGCATATGCTGATAAGTGGAGCGATCAGTTTCCACATATCAAAGCTACAGGAGATATTCCTGGTGACTGTTCTTATGAGAAGATGTCTAAGAAAAATTACAAAGGAAAAACTCTTAAAATAAACACTCACGCAATTCCAGTAATGGGAGAGCCAACAGCTTTACATGCTGAACAGTTTGAGAAATTAACTGGCGCAAAAGTTGAAGTTACACATACACCAGCAGGTGATTTGTACTCAAAAGCAATGGTTCCTTTCCAGGCTGGACAAGCTCCTTATGATGTTGTGTTTGGATTTTCTAACTTCATCAATGACTGGAAAAGATATTTAGCACCAGTTCCTAAGAAGTATATGAACTCACCTGAGATGAAAGACGTAACTAAATCTCATATGGGTGTATCGTCTTGGGATGGAACTATGTATCAATACCCAGTTGATGGTGACAGACATTATCTAAAATATAGAAAAGATGTCATTGATAATCCAGAAATGCAGAAGAAATATAAAGCTGACACAGGTAATGAGTTAAGAGTTCCAAGAACTTGGAAAGAATATGCTCAAATGGCCAAATATTTCAATGATTGGGATTGGGATGGAGATGGTGAAAAAGAATATGGTTCAGCTGAAGTTATGAAAAAAGATGACTTAATGTTTGCAGCTTTTTTCAGCAGATCAGTTGCTTATGCTAAAAACCCTAGAACTCCGGGTGGTTTCTTTTTTGATTTAGAAACTATGAAGCCAAACATCAATAACCCAGGATTTGTTGAAGCATTAACTGATTGGGTTGAAGCTACTAAATATGTTCCTCCAGGAGGAACTAACTTTGGTCTAGGTGATGAAATCGGATCATTTGGTGGTGGACAAACTTTATTTAGTTTCTCTTGGGACGATGCATTTATTGCAGCGATGCAAGATGACAGCCCAATTAAAAATAAAGTTGGTGCAGCTCCACTTCCAGGCGCTGATAGAGTTTGGAACAGAGTATCTAATAGCTGGGAAAACCAATACAACCAGGCTCCTTACATTGTTTGGGGTTGGGCTGTAGGTGTTGCTAAGAAAAGTAAAGTAAAAGATATGGCATTTGATTACCTTTGCTTCTTTTCTAATGGTGCAAACCACCAAGCTGATTTAGCTATTGGTAGATTTGGTGTTAACCCATTTAAAAACTCAGACTTTGACCCTAACATTTATATTAATAGTATGGGTTGGGATCCTGAGATTGCTAACAGTTACACTCAAACTCTTTTAGATATGGAAAAAAGTAATAACAGAGTTTTCCCTTTAAGAGTTCCAGGTGTATTTGAATTTACAAGTGCTGTTGCCACAGGAACTTCAAAAGCTTTAGCAGGACAATTATCGCCCCAAGAAGCTTTAGACGAAGTTGCAAAAGAGTGGGAAGCAATTGTAAGCAGAGTAGGTAAAAAAGCAGTTCAAGATGCTTATGCTGTTGGTGTCAAAATGGAAGACAACAAGCTATAATATAAAAATACTTTATGTGGCCATTAATTTAAATGGCCACATATTACAAAAATAATATAATCCTTATTATATAAATGAATTTTAAGCATAAATATTTCTTTCTGTTTCCAGGTTTATTTGTGTTGATAGGAATATTAATTTTTCCAATTATTTTCGTAGTTAGATTAAGTTTGTCAGGATGGAATAGTTATAATCCTGGTTTAGATTACATAGGTTTAGAAAATTACATAAGATTATTTACTGATGACCCTAGATTCTGGGAATCATTCTTTAGATTGAGTTTTTTATCAGTTACAACAGTTATTTTGCAATATGTGATTGGTTTTGCACTGGCGCATATGGTTTGGAAAGATATTAAATTTAAAAGATTTTTTAGAGTTCTTTTTTTAGTTCCAATGATGACAACCCCGGTGATCATGACGGTTATTTGGAGAACATTTTTTCACGAGTCTCTTGGACCAGTAAATGATTTGTTATCAGTTTTTGGGGTAGCTCCCAAGTGGTTGACAGATCCTGTTATTGCAAAATTTACAGTTATTATAGTTGAGGTATGGCAATGGACACCATTTATGTTTTTACTTTTATTAGCAGGGTTATTGTCATTACCTAAAGAACCATTTTTAGCTGCTGCGATTGATGGCGCTAGCCCAGTTAGAAAATTTATTTATGTAACATTTCCATTGATGGCTCCCATCTCAATTGGAGCAATAATTATAAGGTTAATTGAGGCATCAAAGATTATGGACACAGTTTATGTATTGACTTCAGGTGGACCAGGTACCTCTACAGAAACTTCAAGTTTTTATATCTTTATTAAAGGACTGAGAGAATTTCAGATGGGTTATGCAGCGTCGATGTCATTTACTTACTTAATAATTATGATCATAAGTCTAACCATTATAGCAAAAGTATTAACTAAGGTTTTATTAAAAGAATAGATAATGAACAAACTATATATTTTTTTGAAATATTTTTTTATTGTCGTTTGGACAGTATTTGTGGTTGCTCCTTTTCTTTGGGCTCTTACAACATCTTTTAAAGACTTTCAGTCTGTTAATGGGGGAGTAACGTATATTCCATGGGTCGATTTTGAGCCAAATTTAGAAGGTTGGAAGGTTTTAATTAAATCTCCAGCTAAAGGTGGAGTAGATATAATTGAACCATATTTTAACAGTTTGTTTGTAACTTGTACCGCAAGTTTAATTAGTATTATTCTTGGAACATTGTCCGCTTATGCATTATCAAGATACACATTTAAGGCGGGTTTTGTAAAAAATAACGACATTACTTTTTTCTTTATCTCACAAAGAATTATGCCACCGATTGTTTTATCAATTCCATTTTTTTTATTTTTAAGTTCAATAAATTTATTAGATAGTCTGACTGGGTTAATTGTTGTCTATATCGTTTTATTAATGCCAATAGCAGTTTGGATTATGGTCGACTTTTTTAACAAAGTCCCAAGAGAAATTGACGAGACAGCTCTAATTGATGGTTGTAATCCTTATCAAGCTTTTTTAAAAGTGGTTTTACCAAATTCAATACCAGGATTAATCGTAGCTGGAATGTTTTGTATAATTTTTGGATGGATAGATTTTTTCTTTGCTTTTATTTTAACTTTTACTGAGGTGCAGTTATTACCAGTTAAGATTGTTGCATTAAATTCATCAGTAACTCCTTGGTGGAGTTTATCAGCATCAGCTTTAGTTTCAGTAGCACCATTAATTATTGTTGCATTTATAGTTGAACGATATTTATCAAAAGGAAATTTATCAGGAGCTATTAAGTAATGGATTTAGTTGCAAATAATTTATCATACAAACCAGATGATCAATATCATTTAAACGAAGTATCTTTTAATTTTAAAGAAGGAAATCTGTATACAATTCTAGGAAGAACGTTATCAGGAAAAACAACTCTACTAAAAACAATAGCTGGTCTTTTAACACCAGATAGTGGTGAAATTGAATTTGATGGTAAAAATTTTTTAAAAATTCCTGTCTGGGAAAGAAATGTAGCAATGGTTTATCAACAATTTATAAACTATCCTCATTTAAATGTTTTTGAAAACGTAGCCTTTCCTTTGAAACAAAGAAAAATAGATCAAAGTGTTATTAATGAAAAAGTAATGGATGCCCTGAATTCTGTTGGTTTAGTAGGTTATGAAAAAAGAAAGATCCAAGAGCTTTCTGGAGGTCAGCAACAAAGGGTTTCGCTTGCAAGATCTTTAGTCAAAAACGCTAAAATATTATTGCTAGATGAGCCTCTAGTAAACTTAGACTACAAATTGAGAGAGCAACTTAGAGATGAGTTTAAAAACTTATTTTCTAAAGGGTTAGCAGATGAAACAATACTGATTTATTCAACCACAGATCCCAGAGAAACTATGGAATTAAATGGTGAAGTTATAGTTTTAGATGAAGGCAAGGTCTTACAAGTTGGTCCAGCAAAAGAAATATTTGAAAACCCCAATTCTTTAAAAGTTGCAGAAATTTCTAATGACCCACCAATGAATATTATCGAAGCTAAAATTTCAGATAATCAGATTAGATTTGAAGGCATAGATGTAGAAGCTCCACAACATTTGTCTAAATTAACTGAAGATGGTTTAAAAATCGGATTAAGATCCTCTGATATTGAATTAAACGAAAACGGACATGAATTTGAAGTTGAGCTTGCAGAAATTAGTGGTTCAGAAACATTGCTACATTTAAAAAGAGGATATACAAAAATTATAGTTTCAATAGAAGAAGTTCTTAATTTTAAGATACACGATAAAGTAAAAATTAATTTTAAAATTGATAGAGCTTATGCATTTCATGCTGATGGAAAATTAGCATCTTCACCTTTTGGGGGTTTGAATGGCTAAAATTGATTTAAGCAATATATCTCATTCATACAATCCAAATGATCCAAATCCAGTTTATGCCTTGAATCCTTTTTCAATGACATGGGAAAATGGAAATAGATATGCAATCTTAGGTCCTTCTGGATGTGGAAAAACTACGATGCTTAATATTGTATCTGGATTAGTGAGACCTTCGGCTGGAAGAATATTATTTGATAATAAAGATGTTACAGATTTAAAAACAGAAGATAGAAATATTGCTCAAGTTTTTCAATTCCCAGTTATCTATAATACTATGACTGTTTATGAAAATTTAGCATTTCCACTTAAATGTAGAGATTTTTCTAAAAGTAAAACTGACGAAAGAGTTAATTCAGTTGCCGAAACTTTAAATTTAAAATCTTTTTTAAATTCTCCTGCAAGAAAATTAACAGCAGATCAAAAGCAATTAATATCTTTGGGAAGAGGCCTTGTAAGAGAGGACGTAGCCGCTGTTCTAATGGACGAACCTTTAACTGTTATTGATCCGGATTTAAAATTTAGATTAAGAAGAAATCTTAAAGAAATTAATGAGCAATACAAAACAACATTAGTTTATGTTACGCACGATCAAAACGAAGCGATGACTTTTGCAGATAATATAATAGTAATGAGTGAAGGAGAGGTGGTTCAAACCGGTTCTCCCAAAGAACTTTTCGAAAGACCAAATACAACATTTGTTGGATACTTTATAGGATCACCAGCTATGAATTTATTTGAAAGTGAGGCCACATCAAACGATAGTGTTAAAATAAATAATACTTTAATTAAAACAAATACAAATCTATCCAATTTGAAATCGAAGAATATTAAATTAGGAATAAGATCTGAATTCATAAAGATTGCAAAAGACCAAAATGAAAACTTAGTTAATGTCAATGTTGAAAAGGTTGAGGATCTTGGAAACTATAAATTAATCACTGCTAAAATGGGGGATTTTATAATTAGATCAAAAATTAGTAGAGAGACTGAAATTCCAAGTGATAATGTTAGACTTCATCTACCTCCAGAGAAATGTTGTGTGTATCATGAAAATAAATTGGTTTAGTATTATTAATTCTACTATCAATTGAAATTTTTTTAAAAAATTATCCAATACGGGTCATTTTGGCACAGATTTTAGAAAGACTCTAAACTGAATCTATGTTTAAATTTCCCCAGTTAATTAACTAAGAGGAGAATAAATGATTAAGAATAAAAAATCATTGAGGGGTTCTAAAACTCCTTCAAGAAGAAAGTTCTTCAAAGCAGCAGCGGCGACTGGTGCAGCAGCGACAGCAGCTGTAGCAATGCCAAACCTAGCTTTAGGAGCTGGACACATTACTCTAAAGATGCAAGCAGCTTGGCCTTCAGGCGCAAACATCTTTTTTGAAATGGCATCTGATTACGCAAAAATGGTTAGCGATATGTCAGATGGTAAACTTAAAATTGATGTTCAACCAGTTGGAGCAGTTGTAAAAACTTCTGAAATTGGACAAGCAGTAAGTTCTGGGGTTGTTGATATGGGTCACTGGGTGACAGCATATTGGTATGGAAAAAATCCTGCTGCTTCACTTTTTGGAACTGGACCATCTTACGGAATGTCATCTCAAGAAGTTATGGGATGGATGGAGTACGGTGGAGGAAGAGCGCTATATGACGAAGCTGTTAAGAGTGTAGGTTTTAATTACTACGGTTTCTTCCATATGCCAATGCCTGCTCAGCCATTTGGTTGGTTTAAAAAGAATGTAACAAAAGTTTCTGATGTTAAAGGAATGAAGTATAGAACAGTTGGTCTTGCGACTAACGTTTTAACTGCTATGGGAATGGTTGTAAGACAATTACCAGGTGGTGAAATTCAACCAGCTATGAAAACTGGTTTGATTGATGCTGCTGAGTTTAACAACCCTACATCAGACTCACAGTTTGGAATGCAAGATGTCTCTAAACATTACCACTTAGGAAGTTTCCACCAGTCTCAGGAAATGTTTGAAGTGCCGATAAATAAGAAGAGATATGACAGCCTTTCACCTGCTCATCAAGCTATCTTGAAAAATGCTGCTTACGCTGCAAACTCAGATAACTACTTTAAAGCATTGGTTAGATATTCAGCTGACTTAGCTAAGTTAATGAATGAGCATAAGGTTAATGTTTACCAAACATCAGACGCTATCTTGGCTGAACAATTAAAAGGTTGGGATAAAGTTGTTGGTGAGTTTTCTGGTAAAGATGCTTTCTTCAAAAAAGTAGTAGACTCACAAAAAGCATACGCTAAGAGAACAATGAAGTATCTGTTGATGAATCAACCGAACTACAAATTAGCTTATGAAAATGAGTTTGGACCAATTGAGAAAGTTAAAATCTAATTAACTTTAATAAAAATTATAAAAAGGGGGTTTAAAAACCCCCTTTTTTTTTAGACTAATTTAATATAATTGTTGGTGATGGAAAACTTCATTAAATTTGCAGATACGCTAAGCACTTCAATGGGTAAAGCATTTTCCTGGTGCATTGTAATTTTAATGGGGGGAACAGTTTACGAAGTTGTAATGGCTTATGTATTTAATAAGCCGACTTTATGGAATTTTGATTTTAGTATGCAGATGTACGGAGCAATTTTAATGATGTCAGGTGCATACTGTTTAGCAACAGAGGCTCATGTAAGAGGAGACGTAATTTATAGATTATTTAAACAGAAAACCCAAGCTTGGATTGATTTAGTTTTATATTTTATATTCTTTTTTCCAGGTGTCGTTGCTTTAGCATTTTATGGATATGAATATGCAGCCTTAGCTTGGAAAATAAAAGAGACTAGCTGGAGTAGTCCAGCACAAATCCAAATCTATATGGTTAAAACTATGATACCTGCAGCTGGCACTTTATTAGTAATTCAGGGTATTGCCGAGGTGTTTAGATCTATAATTTGTATTAAAACAGGAATGTGGCCAGCAAGAATGGTTGTTGCAGAGGAAACAGAGCAAATGTTGATGAGAACTTCTCAAGAGGAGGACAAAGAAAATGTTATTTAGTCTTACTAATCCAGAGGTAGCTATTTTAATGATGGGACTATTTTTGTTTGCAGTTCTTTTAGGCTTTCCAATTGCATTTACATTAATGGCGATGGGGATTGGCTTTGGTTATTACGCTTATTTTGATGCAACAATGATGGAGCATATTTTTGATAACAGAATTTTCCAATTATTTGTTCAAAACACATATACAGTTATGGATAACAATGTTCTTACAGCTGTACCATTATTTTTATTTATGGGTTATTTAGTTGAAAGAGCAGGAATAGTTGCAAAGTTATTCTTTGCAATAAGATTAGCCGCTCATAGACTTCCTGCATCGATGGCTGTAGCTGCTTTAATTACTTGTACTTTATTTTCTACAGCAACAGGAATTATTGGAGCAGTTGTTACTCTAATGGGATTACTAGCGTGGCCAGCAATGGTGAAAGCTGGATATGATAAAAAATTTGCTTCAGGAATTATTTGCTCTGGTGGATGCTTGGGTATTTTAATCCCTCCAAGTATTATGCTAATTGTTTATTCGGTAATTGCACAATTATCACCATTAAGACTTTTTGCGGCTGCAATATTTCCAGGACTATTATTAGCTGGTCTTTATATTGCTTACGCAGTTACAAGGGCTTGGTTAAATCCTTCAATAGCACCAAGACCACCAAAAGAAGACATCCCGCCAACAGGTGAAATTTTAAAAGAGGTACTAGTATCTTTTGTTCCTTTATTTGGATTAATAATGTTGGTTCTTGGCACAATTTTAGCTGGGATAGCAACACCAGCTGAAGCCGCAGCTGCAGGAGCATTTGGGGCTTTAATTTTATCATGGTTTTATAAAACCTTAAAATGGCAAAATTTCAAAGAGTCAGTATTTTTAACGGCTAAAACAACTGCAATGATTATGTGGTTGTTTATAGGTTCTTGGACTTTTTCATCTGTATTTTCTTATCTAGGTGGACATGAAGTATTTGAACATTTTTTTACATCAATAAATATTTCAACATGGCAATTCTTAGTGATCACCCAAATTATAATTTTTCTTTTAGGTTGGCCTCTTGAATGGACAGAAATTTTAATTATTTTTGTGCCTATATTTTTACCCCTGCTAGAAGTGTTTGGAGTTAATCCATACTTCTTTGCTATGTTAATTGCATTAAATCTTCAAACATCCTTTTTAACTCCACCGATGGCAATGTCAGCATATTATTTAAAAGGCGTTCAAAAAACAGCTGTGGAACTTTTAGATATATTTAGAGGTATCATGCCATTTTTAGCAATTGTTATTTTTGCAATGTTTTTGATGTATATGTTTCCAGGAATAGCACTATGGCTACCAGAATTATTATTTGCACAGTAAAAATTAAATGACCAATATATTTTCTTTGAAGGCTGAAGAGCTTGTTTCAAAAATTAAAGATTCACAACTTACATCTGTTGAGCTTTGTGAGAGATATATTGAGAGAGTAGAAAAATTTGAAAATGACGTAAAAGCTTGGGCACATTTTGATAAAAAACTTTTACTAGAAAAAGCTGCAGAGGCTGATGAATACAGAAGATCGGGAAAACCTACAGGACCTTTGCATGGTATTCCTGTAGCTGTAAAAGATATTGTTGGAACAGTTGATATGCCAACAGAATGTGGAACAGTTATTAGGAAAGGAAAATCTTATTCACAAAATGCAGAAATTATCGATTTGCTTTTAGCAGCTGGTGCAATTGTAATGGGAAAGACTGCTACAGCTGAATTAGCTTATCTTGGTCCACCAAAAACAACTAATCCACATGATCATACTAGAACTCCAGGTGGTTCATCAAGTGGTTCTGCTGCTGCTGTTGCATCATTTATGGCACCTCTATCAATAGGATCTCAAACAGGTGGTTCAGTTATAAGACCAGCATCTTACTGTGGTGTTGTTGGGTACAAACCAACTTATGGACTTATATCAAGAAATGGAGTGCTTAAAACTTCCGAAAAATTAGATCATATTGGTTTATTTGGTAAAACAGTTGAGGATGTAGCACTACTTGCAAAAGTTTTAATTAAAAAAGATAAATTTGATACTGCAACTGTTTACTATTCAGCTGATGGTATACTTGAAGAAACAAAAAAGGGACCATTATTTGAACCAAAATTTATTTTTTATAAAACAGATCATTGGAAAAATATTGAAAAAAAATCTAGAGAAGCTTTTGAATATTTTATTAAATCTTTTAAAAAAAATATCGAAATTTTCGATACACCATCTTATTTTAAAGACATTCATAAATATCATCAGATAATTCATGAAACAGATTTAGCAAACAATTTTGGATTATATTATAAAAAGTATAAAAAAAAATTATCTAAATTCATGCAAGATGCCATTGTCAAAGGCAATAAACATTCAGCAAAAGAGTATGCAGAAGCCATAGATTTTATGAAAAGAAGTTATGAGTCTTATGAAGAAGTATTTGAAGATTATCATGGGGTACTATCACCTTCTAGTCCAGGTGTTGCTCCAAAAAGCTTGAAGAGTACTGGCTCTGCAGAATTCAATAAAGTATGGTCTTATTTAGGAACTCCATGTATTTCTCTGCCTTTATTACAAGGAGAAGGCAAAATGCCATTAGGTGTTCAATTAATTGGTGCAAAATTTGATGATCATAGATTTTTAGGTGTTGCTAATTGGCTAGAAAAGGAATGTAATAATTAAATGCAAAAATTTACAGTATTTTTAGGAACTTTACTTGCAACTGCATTTCTAGTTGGCTTGGCTACCACTTTAACAAGATCAACTATGATTGGTTTCTTTGATGTCTTGCCAGTTTATATTTTGATGGCAATTGCAATTTTCATGATGGTCTACGAAGCATTCTTTGACAAAAAATAATTTTAATTAATCTCTAATTTACTACCTCAGATTGTAATACCATTAGGTTTAGCTATTTTTGTTATAGACTTAAACATCTATTTGTAATTAACTTGATAAAGTTAATTAACTTATATGAGGAGAGACTAATGATTAAAGAAAAAAAATCATTGAAGGTTTCTAAATCACCTTCAAGACGTAAGTTCTTTAAAACTGCAGCTGCAACTGGTGTTGCTGCTGTTGCTTTATCTGCTCCAGCCGTTGCCAAAGAAAGAGTTGAAGCTTCTATGGTAGCTACTTGGCCTAGAGATTTTCCAGGCCTAGGAACTGGTGCACAAAGACTTGCTCAAAGATTAAGCGATATGAGTGACGGTAGAATTCAAGTTACTTATTATGCTGCTAACGAAAGGGTAAAAGCATTTGACTCGTTTGACGAAGTTGCATCAGGTAACTCTCAAATGTATCACGGTGCTGATTACTACTGGGTTAAAAAACACCCTGCATTTGGATATTTTACTGCCGTTCCATTTGGTTTCACATATGCTGAAATGAATGCGTGGTTAAAATTTGCTGGTGGACAAGAGTTGTGGGATGAATTGACTGATGATTTTGGAACACAAAGTTTTGCTGCTGGTAACACTGGAGTGCAAATGGGTGGTTGGTTTAACAAAAAAATTAGATCAGCTAATGACTTTAAAGGTTTAAAAATGCGTATGCCTGGTTTAGGTGGACAAGTACTTGGAAAACTTGGTGGTTCTCCAATTTCACTTCCTGGTGGACAAATTTATGAAAACCTTGTGTCAGGTGCAATTGATGCAACAGAATGGGTAGGACCTTGGAATGATGAAGCTATGAAGTTCCAGGAAGCAGCTAAGTATTATTACTATCCAGGAATGCATGAACCAGGATCTACACTAGCTTGTGGAGTGAACAAATCTTGGTTTACTAGTTTGTCAAAATCAGATCAGTTAATTATTAAAACTGCATGTGATTGGGCTGACACAACTACAATGGCTGAATACAATGCTAAAAACGGAGCTGCACTAGCACGATTAGTTAACGAAAGCGGAGTTAAACTAGAGAAGTTTAATGATAAAGTTTACGATGCTTTCGCTAAAGGTGCTGCTGAAGTTTTCGATGAAGTTCAACAACATAGTGCTCTTGCTAAGAAAGTACATGCTGCCTTTGTTAAAGGTCGTAAGGAAATTGGTGCATGGACTAACTTGTCTGACGGGCCATATGTTGCTCAAAGAAATAGAGCATTAGGAGTATAATTTAATTCTAATTATTACTAGAGGGCCCTTAAATGGGCCCTCTTTTTATATATCAATAAAAGATTTAATATGATGGCGAAAAATAACTTATCTATTTTAATAAGAATATTTAGTTATTCTATCTTAGCTTTAACTTTTGTTTTTTTAGCAAATAATGTTTTAACAGTTTGGTTTGATTGGCCAGGAGTTAAAAAACTTTTCGCTCATTATGAATTATTTGGATTTAAAAAATTAAATAAGCCTTTAGAGGGGCTAGCAATAAATTTATCATATATTCAATTACTATTTTATTTTGTATCTTTAGCAGGAGTTATATTTTTTGTTTTGAAATCCATAAAACAAACATTGCAAACAGACTCTGAGATCTTATCGAAAATTACAGCTTACGTAGTAAGATCCTCTTTCTGGGCTGTACTAATTGTTGGAGTAGCAGACTTTTTAATCTCATTCATGGTAGTAGAAAAACTAGTTGAGCCAATTTTTGGAGAACAACTTAAAATTAATTTAGTAATACCTGCTTTTAGAATTACATATATACACTTTCCTTTAATATTGGCTTCTTTTGTAATTGGTTATTTTACAAGATCTGTAGGGTTTATTTGGTTAGCAGTTTTAGTAGTTGGAAGTGAATTTTTAATTGTATTATCAAGATTTATTTTTCAATATGAACAAGCATTCCAAGGCGACTTAGTTCGTTTTTGGTATGCAGCCCTATATTTATTTGCAAGCGCTTATGCGTTAATTCATGAAGGTCACGTAAGAGTTGATGTTCTTTATACTGGTTTTAGCGAACGTAAAAAAGCATGGACTAATGCAATTGGGTCATTAATTCTAGGAATTCCTTTATGTTTGATTGTAATATTTTTAGGCATGGGGGGTAAAGCTAGTATCATCAATGGTCCTGTAATTTCTTTTGAAATCACGCAGCAAGGTTCAAACGGATTATATTTACTTTATCTAATGGCAGTTTATTTAGCTGTGTTTGCAGTAAGTATGTTAACTCAATTCACTAGCTACTTTATGAGTAGCAGTCATAAACTTTTAAAGAATTAAATAATGGAACATTTATTTTTAGCTTTACTTGTAATTATAATGATTGGAGCATTAGCTTCTGGTTTTCCAGTAGCTTTTGCATTACCTGGATCAGCAATAATTTCAATCGGGCTTGCTGCTTTTTTTGGTTACTTATTTGCAGGAGATAGTAGTGCTTATTTTGCTGTTGATGGCCCTAAAGAATGGTTAACCGCCGGTATTACAAATTTTAGGAGTAACTACTGGGATGTAGAAACTGATACTTTAATTGCAATTCCTTTATTTATTTTCATGGGGATCATGCTGCAAAAATCAAAAATTGCGGAAGATCTTTTAGTTACGATGGGGCAGTTGTTTGGACCTATCCCTGGAGGCTTAGGAATATCAGTAATTTTTGTTGGGGCGCTACTTGCAGCTACCACGGGTATTGTTGGCGCAACAGTAATAGCAATGGGATTAATATCATTACCCACAATGCTTAATAATAAATATGATAAAAGTCTAGCAAGTGGAATTGTTTGTTCATCAGGAACTCTTGGGCAAATTATACCTCCATCAATTGTATTAATTATTATAGCCGATCAATTAGCTAGCGCAGCAGACGTTGCAAATACTATGCGTCAGACTGATTACAAAATTTTAACTGGTGAATTTAATATGCCTGGAGAATTTAGAGTGGGATCTACTTCTGCAGGAGATATGTTTTTGGGGGCATTATTACCTGGTTTAGTATTGGTTGGTTTGTATATGATTTATGTATTTGTGTATGCAAGACTAAATCCCAAGGCAGCTCCTCCCGTTCCATTTAAAGGAAATTTTGACTCAAAATTTTGGATTAAGGTTTTAATAGTAATTATTCCTCCCCTTGCTTTAATTTTTGCAGTTTTAGGATCTATACTTTTAGGTATTGCAACCGTTAATCAAGCTGGATCAATTGGAGCAATAGGTGCAACCATGATGGCTGGTTATCGTTTACATAAAGGAAAAAAAGATGCTTACTATCCAATTATAATTGCAATTTTATCTGTCATTCCAATTTATATTTTATCTAAGAATTATAATTTAAATATTAAGGCTGTAGAAACTAGAGATCTTACAGCAATTTTTATCACAGGATTTTTTACTATTACTTTTTTAATTGGAATTGTTTGGAGTTTTTGGAGAGCATACAAAATTGAGAATGTTTTAAGAGAGGTTGTTACAGAAACATGTGTAACGACTTCAATGGTCTTTATAATTTTATTAGGAGCTGCAATGTTAACCTCTGGATTTAGAGCGTTTGGAGGTGAAGAGCTAGTAAGAGATTTTCTCCAAGATTTGCCAGGGGGATTTTGGACACAGTTTATTGTTGTAATGGCAGTGATTTTTTTACTAGGTTTCTTTCTTGATTTTATAGAAATAGCTGTTGTTGTTGTTCCTATTATTGCTCCGATATTATTAGCTGAACCAGGAGCTAATGTAAGTGCAATTTGGCTTGGTGTAATGATTGGGGTGAATTTACAAACCTCATTTTTAACACCACCATTTGGTTTTGCATTATTTTACTTAAAAGGTGTAGCTTCAAAACTTGTTACTACTTTAAATATCTGGAAAGGTGTTGTTCCATTCATTATTTTACAATTAATAGGTCTTGGAATTGTTGGTTTCTATCCATCATTAGTAAACTATCTACCAGCAAGAACATATTTAACGTCAAACGTTGCTCCACCACCTATGAATCCAAAGTTACAATATTGCTTACAAGAGTACAAATTTGCGATTTACAACACTGAAGAACAAAGAATTACTAATGCAATAAAAGACATGCAGAAATTAACTCCCACAAATCTTCCAATGGATAAATTAGATATTTTTGAAGAGCATTTTGATAATGCGCTTGGGACTTTTGCTATTGTTAAAAAACTTCAAAAAACAGAGGAAGAATATGAATTATTCACAAAAGATTATAGGGACTTGCATTTCAATGTAAGGAAAATTGAGAAAAAAATTAGAAAAATAGACCAGAAAATTAAAAAAACAAAAGCTGAAATAAGAAATTTAGATGATGATAACTTATCAAATAAAAATAAATTAGAATTAAAGATCGAGAATTACGAGCTAGAAATTAAAGAACTTCAAGATAAAGTTCCTGAAAGTTGGAAAGCTAAAAATGGAGAGTTTGAAATACTGCACAAAGCAAAAAACACAAGAACAAAAAGGTATAGAAAAAATGTTGATGAAGCTTATGAAACTCTGGATCAAATAGTAATGTTTATAAATGATAATGAAAAATTAAAAGAACTTTCATCAGAAATAAAAGAATTAAAATATAATATTGATAATAAAAATTACGAAAACTCAATATCAGTAATTGATAATCTTTTTGAAAAACTAGGAGAAATTTCTGGAACCGAAGAATTTGCAAATAAATTAGATGAGCTAATATCTGTTATAGATAATGATGAGGTAGATGAGCAAAAATTAACTGAAGTAAGTTCAGAAACTTTCAATCTTTTCAATTTAGAAGTTTCATGGAGAGATGATGCTAATAAGAATTTGATGCCTGAATTAGTTAAATATAATGATGTTATCAAACATAATATTGGTCTAAGACTTCAAAACAGATTAACTAAAGAACAAGCTAAATTTGTTGCAAGGTGTAATTCAGTTCATAGAGATATATCTTTAAACTTTTAATTAATGGAAAATTATATTTTACCAAAAAAACAGGCTATTGTTGTTTTTTTTGTATTTGCATTTGGTTATTTTTTATCATGTTTGTTGCGTGCAATTACTGCAACTCTTTCCCCCGTATTAACTTCAGAATTTAATTTGTTAGCAGCCGATTTAGGATTGTTAGCTGGGGGTTATTTCTTGGGTTTTGCTTGTATGCAAATACCTCTTGGATATTTGTTAGATAAATATGGACCAAAAAAAATTGTCTCTTCTTTTTTATTAATTGCATTAGTTGGAACAGGATCATTTGCTTTAGCTGAAAGTTTTTCTGGATTATTAGTTTCGCGAATTCTAATCGGCATAGGTGTTAGTGCTTGTTTAATGGCTCCATTAACTGGTTACAGAATATGGTATGCAGAAAATCAACAACAAAGAGCAAACTCATGGATGCTAATGATTGCATCATTAGGTTTTTTGTCATCTACGTTGCCTGTGCAACTTTTATTGCCTAGTCTCGGATGGAGATGGATATTTGGCTGTCTCGCTATCTTAATTTTAATTAGTATTTTTTTAATGTTAGTTTTCATTCCAAAATGGAATTTAACTAAAAATAAAGTGTCAGAAGAGTCAAGCAATACTGGAACTTTATCTGAAGTTTGGAAAAATAGATTTTTTATAAGTGTAATTCCAATGGGTTTATTTAATTATGGGGGCTTAATGGCTATACAAACTTTATGGGCAGGACCATGGATGACTAGAGTTGCTGGTTATACACCACTACAAAGCGCTACAGGATTGTTTTGGATCAATGTAACTATGTTGGTATCCTTTTTTTTATGGGGTTATTTTTTACCAAAAATTTCAGGAATAGGGTTTAGCGCTAAAAGAATACTTAAATTAGGTTTGCCAATTAGTTTTTTGGTAATGTTAGTGATAATTTTACTAGGTCCAAAAGCAGGGGCTTTTTACATAACTTTATTTATTTTAAGTTCAATTTTTTTATCAGTTACACAGCCAGCTGTGGGCCTTTCTTTTTCAGGTTATTCTGCTGGTAAAGCACTAACTTCATTCAATTTATTAATATTTGCAGGAACATTCATAATGCAATGGCTAATGGGCTTAGTGATAGATGTTGTTAAAGGGATGGGTCAAACAGAAATATTTGCTTTTAAATCAGCTTTTTCAGTTTTCTTAATCTTAAGTATTATTTCTTATATATTTTTTTTAATATTAAATAGAAAAAAATATGAAAATAAAACGTAGGAATTTTTTTTTGGAATTATTTATTGGTATTGTTGCTATTTACTTAATCGTTTTAATTTTCTTATTCTTTTTTCAAAGAAATTTAATGTATCATCCTGATGAGAATAATTATTCTGGAGATAATTTAGAAGTTAACATTGAAAAAGTTACCATCAAAACAAAAGATAATATTAATCTTCTAGGCTGGTTTCATAATAAAAATTTAAATAGTTATAAAACAATAGTTTATTTTCACGGAAATGCAGGGACACTTGAAAACAGAATCCATAAGTTAAATCATTTTAAATACATGGATGTTAATTTTTTAATTATTGCATGGAGAGGTTTCAGCGGCAATAAAGGAAAACCAAGTGAGGAGGGTCTTTATAAAGATGGTGCTAGTGCAATAAACTGGCTTAAAGAAAAAGGTCTAAAAGAAGAAGATATGATTATTTATGGAGAGTCATTAGGAACAGGCATTGCTACTGAAATTGCTCAGAATAAAAATTTTGCAGGATTAGTCTTAGAAACGCCCTTCACATCAATGATTGAGGCTGCAAAAAATTTTTATCCATATATTCCAGTAGGTTTAATTTTAAAAGATAAGTATGAAAATAATGAAAAAATTAAAAATATTAATATTCCAGTATTAATAATGCATGGTGAGGCTGACCAAATAGTTCCATTTTGGATGGGTAAAAAAATTTTTAATTTAGCAAGTGAACCTAAATATTCATATTTTACAAAATATGACGATCATATGATGGAATATGATGATAAACTTGTATTAGCTCTTAAATCGTTTGTTGATAGTTTAAATTAAGCCATAATCTAAACAAAGATAATTCAAATTTTTTTTTTAAGTTAATTTATGAAAAATTTTCTCTTATTTTTTATTGTTCTTTTTTCTTTAAGTAATTTATCAAATGCCAAAGAAAATTTAGCATCTGTAGACAGCCTTTTTCATATTGATCAAATGAATTCGCACGATGAAAATTTTGCATTATATTTTAAAACTCGTGAAAAAGCTGTCTTAGCTCGAGGAGAAAATTCAAATTATATTAATGATTTTCCAAAAGATCTTTATATTTATAACTACAAAACGAAAGAGTCTTTGCCATTAATTTCTTATGAATGGTTTCCCAAAACAGCAAAATATTTTTTGCAAGAGTATGATTTCCCAGTTTTTCCAGATGATTTTGCATATTATCTTTTAAAAGATAACAAAACTCTGGTGATGATTAGTGCTGTAAAAAGTCTAAAAGCTAACTTTAAATTTGATATTGTTGAAAAAAAGTTAGAGCTTTATCCTATAAATGGAAAATTTGATTTTATTATTTCTTCGATAGCTAAAAATTGTGGACATTATGAATTTAAAGAACACTACAAATGTAGTTTTTATAAACCTTTAATTTCCAGTACCTTAATTAATTAATTTGAGTAAATGCCTCTGCGAATTTTTCGGCCTCAAAAATTTGTAAATCATCTTCTTTTTCACCTAATCCAAGTGCAATAATTGGTAGTTTATATTTTTTAGCAACAGCTAAAAGAATACCTCCTTTTGCTGTGCCATCTAATTTTGTCATAATAAGACCAGTTATTGGAATAATTTTATTAAATTCTTCAACTTGATTAATTACATTTTGGCCAGAAGTTGCATCCAAAACTAAAATAACATCATGTGGAGCATCAGGATCAATTTTTTTAGTAACGTTTGCAATTTTTTTATATTCTTCCATCAAATTTTTTTTATTTTGTAGTCTTCCAGCTGTATCAATCAAAACTTGGTTAAAATTATTGTTTAATGCTTCTTCAATAGCCTTGTAAGCAACTGATGCAGGATCAGAACCTTGAAATGATTTTGTAATTTGAACATCAACTTTGTTTGCCCAATTTTCTAGTTGATCTATAGCTGCTGCTCTAAAAGTATCTGATGCAGCTAGCATTACTTTGTTTCCATTACCCTTTAATATTTTGCTTATTTTTCCAATAGTAGTTGTCTTTCCAACACCATTGACACCTGAAATTAATGTTGCATTTAATTTTTCTTTTTTTTTGAAGAATTCAATATTTTCTAAAGGTTTCATAATTGAAATAATATAATTTTTTAAAATATTATTTATTTCGTCGGTTAAATCTTTATTGGGATCAATTTTTGTTTGAGAAATTATTTCTCTTATTTCTGAAGCAGAAACAATACCAACATCAGATTGAATTAAGTAATCTTCAATTTTGTCTAATGTTTTGTCATCAATCTCTTTTTTTACAACTATATCTCTTAAACCCGTTGTAAAAGCTGAGGCACTTTTTTTAAAACCTGATTTAAATTTCTCAAAAATTCCCATTAAATTTTAAAGTTTATCTCCTCAATATCTGAAACTGGTCCTTTCATATGAATACTATTGTTTTCATCAATTGAAATTGTCAATCTACCTGTAGAAAATTCAATATCAACTTTATCATTTGCCAGTCCGTTTTGTTTTGCGGCAAAAGCTGTTGCGCAAGCTGCAGTTCCACAAGCTTTGGTAAGTCCAGCTCCTCTTTCCCACACTCTAACTTTTATCAATTCTTTTTTAACAACAGTTGCCAAAGTAACATTACATTTTTCTGGAAATAGAGAGTGGGTTTCGATTTTTGGTCCAATTTTTTCAATTTCAAAATTTTCGTTATTATCAACAAAAAAAACTACATGTGGGTTTCCAACATTTACAGCAGTTCCGCCAGAAAATTCGTTATTATTTTTGTCATTAATTTTAATTTCTAAATTATTCGTATTTAATTCTTTAGACAATGGAATCTCATCCCATTTTGTTTTTGCAACACCTATTTCTGTAGAAACCATTTTTTCTCCAACAATATTTGATTTTAATTTGCCAGATAAAGTTGTTAGGACAATTTCTTTTTTGTTATTTTCTTTGCCTAATAAATCAGCAATACATCGTGTACCATTTCCACACGCACCAGACATTCCTCCATCTGAATTATAAAATTCTAGTGAAGCATCTGAAATATCATTTTTTTTAATCAATATTAGTTGGTCACAACCAATAAATTTTCTGTTACAAATCTTTATTATTTGCTCTTTCGTCAAATTTGTAATTGTTTGCCTATTATCTATGATGACAAAATCATTACCTAAACCGTCCATTTTAAAAGCTTTAATATCCATATATAGATATTTAACTTATTTATTGACTTTTTGAACCTCTATTATAGGTTGTTGCCGTTTCCGCAAAAACATTAACTTTGCGGTGTCTTTGGAAACAAAGAGATCGACACTAGTCAGCGAGGGTTCGCCCACTAGTGAGTTACTGCTATGCGTAATAAATATGTTTGAAAATTTAACAAATAAATTTGAGGAAATTTTTTCTTCTCTGAAAAAGGCACCTTCACTTGATGAAGCTCAAGTAGATGAAGGTTTAAGAGGTATTAGGCAAGCCCTACTTGAAGCAGATGTCTCTTTGGATGTTGCAAAAGATTTTATTGAAAAAGTTAAGCCAAAAGCATTAGGCCAAGAGATAATAAGGTCTACCTCTCCTGGGGATATGGTTGTTAAAATTGTTTATGATGAGCTTGTAGACTTATTAGGTGCAACAAATAATGAGATAAACTTAAACGCAGTTCCGCCCGTGCCAATGATGTTAGTTGGGTTACAAGGTTCTGGAAAAACTACAACAACAGCAAAATTAGCAAAATTTTTAGAAAATAATAAAAAGAAAAAAGTAATGATGGTCAGTCTAGATATTTACAGACCAGCTGCACAAGAACAACTTAGATCTTTAGGAGAACAAAATAATATTTTAACTTTACCTATTATAGAAGGTCAGCAACCTGCTGATATTTGTAGAAGAGCAATAAGTGCCGCTAATTTAAATGGAGCTGAAATAATTTTATTTGATACTGCTGGTAGAACTCAAATTGATTTACAAATGATGAGTGAGATTAAGCAAATTGAAGCTGTCATTAATCCAACAGAAACTTTCTTAGTTGCAGACTCTTTAACAGGTCAAGTTGCAGCCTCAGTGGCAAAAGAATTTAATAATACAGTTAATTTATCTGGAATTATTTTAACTAGGGCTGATGGTGATGCAAGAGGTGGAGCTGCAGTGAGTATGAAATATGTTTCAAACGTTCCAATTAAATTTTTAGGTATAGGAGAAAAAATAGATAATATTGAAGTATTCCATCCAGATAGAATTGCAAACAGAATACTTGGTATGGGGGATATCGTATCCCTTGTAGAAAAGGCGGCTCAAGATTTAGGAGAAGAAAATCTTAAAAAAGCAGAGGAAAATTTAAAAAAAGGTCAATTCTCTATGGAAGATTACTTATCTCAATTAAGACAAATGAAAAAAATGGGTGGAATTGAGGGAATTATGTCTTTTATGCCAGGAGTTTCTAAAATTAAATCTCAAATGGATTCAGCGGGAATTGATGAAAGTATAATTACTAAAAATGAAGCTGTTATTTTATCAATGACAAAAAAAGAAAGAGAGAACCCAAAAATAATAGATGGTTCTAGAAAAAAAAGAATTGCTAATGGCTCTGGCACAGATCCGGCCACTATCAATAAATTGCTTAAGCAATTTAAAATGATGTCTGAAATGATGAAAAAGATGTCAAAAGGAAATCTGAAAGGTATGTCTGAGAAAGGTATACCGCCAGAGCTATTTAACCAATTAAAGTAAAAAGGAGAAGAAATGTTAAAATTAAGATTATCAAGAGGTGGAACAAAAAAACGTCCTGTTTATAAAGTTGTTGTTGCCGACAGTCGTTTTGCAAGAGATGGAAGATTTATAGAAAAGGTTGGTTTCTTTAATCCTCTATTACCAAAAGAGAAAAAAGAAAGAGTGGGTCTAGAAGCTGAGAGAATTAAATATTGGCTTGGTCAAGGAGCTCAACCAACAACTCGAGTAGCAAGAATTTTAGGTGAGAACGAACTAATGCCTATGCCTGCAAATGGAAATAATCCAAATAAAGCAGTGCCAAAAAAAGAGAGAAATAAAAAAGAAGAGGATAATAAAGAAGCTCCTAAAGAAGAAGCTCCAAAAGCAGAAGCAGCTCCAGCAGCAGAAGCTCCTAAAGCAGAAGCAGCTCCTAAAGCAGAAGCAGCTCCAAAAGCAGAAGCTCCTAAAGCAGAGGCTCCAGCAGAGGAAAAAAAATAATTTAAAGATTATTTATGTGGCAAGCTCAAGTGTTTACACTTTATCCAGAGATTTTCCCTGGTCCTTTATCTAAAGGACTTTATGGAAAAGCTTTATCAAATAATTTATGGAAACTTAAAGTTGTAAATATAAGAGATGCAGCTAACGATAAACATAAAACAGTAGATGATACACCTTATGGGGGTGGTTCAGGGATGTTGTTAAAAGCAGATGTTCTCGCAAAGTCTTTAGATGAAAACAAAAATGAGAGTGAGAGAATTTTATACTTATCGCCAAAAGGAAAAAAATTTGATCAAAATTTAGCAAAAGAGCTAGCTAATGAAAAATCTCTGTCTTTAATTTGTGGTCATTTTGAAGGTGTGGACGAAAGAATACTTTCAACAAGAAATATTGAGGAAATTAGTATTGGAGATTATGTTTTGTCAGGTGGGGAGTCAGCAGCATATGTAGTAATAGATAGTATTTTAAGATTGCTACCAGGTGTATTAGGAAATGAAAACTCTAAATTATATGAAACCTTTGAAAATGGTCTTCTAGAGTACCCTCAGTATACAAAACCTCAAATTTGGGAGGAAAAAGCTGTGCCAGACGTACTATTATCAGGTGATCATAATAAAATTAAACACTGGCGTTTATCTCAATCTGAGGCTATAACACGCGACCGAAGACCAGATTTATGGGAAAAATATAAGAAGAATTAACTTGATAAATATTAACATGAAAACAATTGAAGAAATAAACCAGCATAACGTTAACAAAATTCTTTCAGAGAAAAAAATTCCAGAATTTTATCCTGGAGATGTTGTTAAGGTTGGTGTGAGAATTACCGAGGGTAAAAAAGAAAGAATTCAATATTTTGAGGGAGTATGTATTGCTAAAAAAAGCAGAGACTTAAACTCATCTTTTACGGTTAGAAAAATTTCATTTGGAGAGGGTGTTGAGAGAACTTTTCCTTTATTTGGAACTTTAATTGATTCAATTAAGGTTATTAGATCAGGTAAAGTAAGAAGAGCAAAACTTTATTATCTAAGAGACAGAACTGGTAAATCAGCAAGGATTGCAGAAAAAATTAGAAAAAAAATTGGTATTGATATCGAGGCAAAACCAGAGACAGTTACAGAGGAAAATGTAGCTCCTGCAGTTGAAGCACCTAAAGAAGAGGATCCTAAAGCAGAAGCAGTAACTAAAGAAGAGGCTCCTAAAGCAGAAGCGGCACCTAAAGAAGAGGCTGCTCCAGCAACAGAGGCTCCTAAAGAAGAACAAAAATCAGAAAGCTCTACAGAAAAAAAATAATTTTTTTTTCAATGTCTACAACATTATACGATAAAATTTGGAACGATCACCTAGTTGATCAACAAGATGATGGCACATCTTTACTTTTTGTAGATAGACATTTAATTCATGAGGTGACAAGCCCCCAAGCTTTTGAAGGATTAAGAAATTCTAATAGAAAAGTTAGACACCCAAATTTAACTTTAGCAGTTGCAGATCATAATGTTCCAACAACTGACAGATCAAAAGGTATTTCAGATGAAGAGTCAAAAATTCAAGTAGATACTTTAGAGGCAAATTGTAAAGAATTCGGTGTTCAGTTATTTGGTATGGATGATAAGAGGCAAGGTATCGTTCATATCATAGGACCTGAACAAGGTTTTACTCAACCAGGTACAGTTATTGTTTGTGGAGACAGTCATACCGCAACGCATGGAGCATTTGGTGCTTTAGCGTTTGGAATAGGAACTTCAGAAGTTGAACATGTTTTAGCAACCCAAACACTAGTTCAGAAGAAAGCTAAAAATTTTAGAATTAATGTTAATGGTGAACTTCCTTTAGGAGTTACTTCTAAAGATGTAATACTTCAAATAATTGGAAAAATAGGTACAGCAGGTGGTACAGGATCTGTTGTGGAATATGCTGGAGATTTAATAAGATCTTTAAGTGTTGAGCAAAGAATGACTATTTGCAATATGACAATCGAAGGTGGTGCAAGAGCAGGATTAATTGCACCAGATAAAAAAATTTTTGAATATTTAAAAGGAAAACCAATGTCACCAAAAAGTGAAAATTGGGATAAAGCTTTGAACTATTGGGAAACTTTAAAAACAGACTCTGATGCTAGTTTTGATAAAGAAATTAGCCTTAACGCAAATGAAATTTTACCCATGATTACATGGGGTACATCACCACAAGATGTAATAACAATTGATGGAAAAGTTCCAAATCCAAATAATGAGACTGATGAAGATAAAAAAAATTCAATTGAAAGAGCTTTAAAGTATATGGGTTTAAAACCTGACATGGCAGCCACAGATATAAAAATAGATAAAGTATTTATTGGTAGTTGTACTAATGGCAGAATAGAGGATTTGAGAGAAGCAGCAAAAATCGTAAAAGATAAAAAAGTATCATCGCATGTTAATGCAATAGTAGTTCCAGGCTCAGGCTTAGTTAAAGAACAAGCAGAGCAAGAAGGACTAGATAAAATTTTTGTTAGCTCAGGGTTTGAATGGAGAGAACCAGGTTGCTCTATGTGTTTAGCGATGAATGCCGATAAATTAAAGCCAGAAGAAAGATGCGCATCTACATCAAATAGAAATTTTGAGGGAAGACAAGGTAGAGGTGGTAGAACCCATCTGGTTAGTCCAGGAATGGCCGCAGCAGCAGCAATTTCAGGTAATTTAGATGATGTCAGAAAGTATCAAAATTAAATGCAAAAATTTAATAAATTAAAAAGTATCCCAGCTTATTTACCAATTGTAAATATTGATACAGATATGATAATTCCAAAACAGTTTTTAAAAACTATCAAAAGAACCGGTCTTGGAAAAAATTTGTTTTTTGAAATGAGATATGATGATCAAGGCAAAGAAATAAATGATTTTGTGTTAAACAAAGATCCATTTGATCAATCTAAAATTTTAATTGCTGGAAAAAACTTTGGATGTGGTTCATCAAGGGAACATGCTCCTTGGGCTTTATTAGATTTTGGAATTACTTGTGTAATTAGTTCAAGTTATGCAGATATTTTTTTTAGTAATTGTTTTAAAAATGGAATTTTGCCTATAATCCTTGAAGAGGAAAAAATCAAAGAGCTATCTGAATACGCAAATAGACAAGAAGAAATTTCTATTGATTTGCAAGAGGAAAAAATAGTATATGGAAATAATGAGCTAAAATTTGAAGTTGATCCATTTAAGAAAAAATGTTTGTTAGAAGGGCTTGATGATATCGCTTTATCACTAAAAAAATCAGAAAAAATAGAGAAGTTTGAAACAAATTTAAAAAACGAAAAGCCTTGGGTGTTTAATGATTAAAGTAAAAAAAAGAAAAATACTTTTACTTCCTGGTGATGGTATTGGTCCAGAGGTAATAGCCGAGGTAAAAAAAATTATTAACTGGTTTAATGATAAAAAATCTTTAGATTTTGATATTGATCAGGAGCTAGTTGGTGGTTGTTCTTATGATAAACACGGTACCCCAATCACTGATGAGGTTTTTTACAAAGCACTAGAAAGTGAAGTAATTATGCTTGGAGCAGTTGGTGGTCCTAAATGGGATAACCTAGAATTTTCCAAAAAACCAGAAAGAGCATTATTAAAACTTAGAAAAGAATTAAAGCTTTTTGCTAACTTAAGGCCTGCAATTTGTTTTAAACAATTAGTCGATGCTTCAACCCTAAAGCCAGAAATAGTTTCAGGACTAGATATAATGATAGTAAGAGAGTTAACGGGTGGTATATATTTTGGTGAACCTAGAGGAATTAAGCCAATTGAAAATGGAGAAAGAAAAGGAATTAATACACACACTTATACGACTAGTGAAATTACCAGAGTAACTAGGATCGCTTTTGATTTAGCTAGAAAAAGATCAAACAAGGTTACTTCATGTGAAAAATCAAATGTGATGGAAGCAGGACAATTGTGGAAAGAAGAAGTCCAAGAACTCCATGAAAAAGAATACAAAGATGTAGAATTAAGTCATATGTTAGCAGACAATTGTGCTATGCAGCTTTTAAGAAACCCAAAACAATTTGATGTAATTGTAACAGATAATTTGTTTGGAGATATGTTGTCAGATCAAGCTTCAATGTTAACGGGATCTTTAGGTCTTTTACCATCAGCATCTTTAGGCGCAAAAAATAAAGATGGTGAGATGAGAGCGATGTACGAGCCTATACACGGGTCAGCGCCAGATATAGCTGGTAAAGGGATAGCAAATCCAATTGCTTCTATTTTGAGCTTTGCTATGGCACTAAGATATTCTTTAGATCTTGATAAAGAAGCAGATATTTTAGAAAAAGCAGTTCAAGATGTTTTAAATGATGGGTTAAGAACCAAAGATATAATGTCAGAGGGTATGAAAGAGACTTCCACGTCAGCAATGGGTGATGCGATAATTTCAAAATTGCAATAAAATCAGAATTATTCTAAGCTTTAAATATGCCAAGTTACACCGCACCAGTAAAAGACATGATGTTTCTCTTTGAAAAATTAAGAGATAATAAGAATTATAATGAGCTTGAAAAATATAATGAGGTGAGTGCAGATCTTGTTAAAGATATTTTAGAGGAAGCAGCAAAAATAAATCAAAATTTAATTTTACCTCTTGCTAAAGCAGGTGACGAAAATCCAGCAATTTTAGAAAATGGTGTTGTCAGAACACCACCGGGTTACAAAGAAGCATATCAGAAATACATTGAAGATGGTTGGACGTCATTGTCTTGTGACCCTAAATATGGAGGCCAAGGAATGCCAAAAACAGTAAGCGCGTTCTTTGATGAAATGCTTTCTTCAGCCAGTTTGTCATTTAAATTATATAGTGAACTTAGTATTGGTGCCTATAATTGTATTAATCATCATGCTTCAGATGAAATTAAAGATAAATATTTACCAAAGATCGTCGAAGGTAAATGGAGTGGCACTATGTGTTTAACAGAACCAGTCTGTGGTACAGACTTAGGTTTGTTAAAAACCAAAGCCATCAAACAATCTGATGACACCTATAAAATTAGTGGTCAAAAGATTTTTATAACTTCTGGTGATCATGACTTAACTGAAAATATTATTCATTTAGTTTTAGCAAGATCAACTGACTCTCCTGCGGGCACTAAAGGAATTAGTTTATTTTTAGTACCAAAATTTATTGTAAATGAAGATGGTAGTGTTGGTCAAAGAAATGGAATTTCAACAGGATCTATAGAGAGTAAAATGGGAATAAAGGGTTCAGCAACATGTGTGTTAAATTTTGATGAAGCAACTGGTTATATGATTGGTAACAAAGATAAAGGTCTTAGTGCTATGTTTACTATGATGAACCTTGAGAGAATAGTGGTAGGTATTCAAGGTTTAGGAATTTCTGAAATTGCGTATCAGAACTCACTTGCTTATGCAAAAGAGAGAAAGCAAGGAAAAACAAATAATTCAAAATCTACAAATGGTGCAGACTTTATAATAGATCATGCGGATATTAGAAGATCTTTACTTAATATGAAGTCAATTATTGAAGGAGAAAGAGCTTTATGTTTTTGGTTATCACAACAAACTGAGGTGAGTCTTTATCATCCTGATGAAAAGATTAAACAAGAAGCTTTGGATTATGTTTCATTGATGACACCAGTTGTTAAGTCATTATTTACAGATTTAGCAATGGAAATTACGAACGACGCGATGCAAATACATGGTGGATATGGATACACTAAAGACCAAGGAATAGAGCAATTATATAGGGATAATCGTATTACCCCAATCTATGAAGGAACAAATTCTGTTCAGGCAGCAGATTTAGTATTTAGAAAATTATCAAATAAAAATGGCGATGTTATTAATAAGTTTTTAGATATGATTAAATCTGAATCTGATAGTAAAAATGAAAAAGTAAAAACATTTTCAAAAGAATTAAATCATTATTTAGATATTTTATCTAAGTTTACTGACTGGATTAAGGATAAACATAAAATCGAAAAGGACGATGTTAGTGCTGCAGCAAATGATTATTTGAGAAGTCTTGGATATGTTTCAATTGCTTATGCTTGGATCAAAATTTTAGATGTAAGTTTTAGTGATTTTGAAAAAAATAAAGAATTTTATAGTGATAAAATAAATACAGCAAAATTTTATTTTGATAAGGTACTGCCTAGAGCTGAGTACCATTACAAATCTGCCATTTCTGGAAGTTCTAATATAATGAATTTTAAGTTTAATTAATAATGAATTATTACGAGACAAATTTAGATAAAAATAAAGCTAACTACGTACCACTTACCCCATTAACGTTTCTTAAAAGAGCAAGGGAAATTTATCCAAATTATGAAGCTATAATTTATGAAGATAGGAAATATACTTGGAATGAAGTTTACAAAAGAGCTATAAAATTTGCTAGTGCACTGTCAAAAATTGGAATTAAAAAAGGAGACACTGTCTCATTCTTAGCCTTTAATACACCAGAGATTTTCGAAGGACATTACTCAGTACCCATGGCAGGTGCAGTATTAAATACTATTAATATAAGATTAGATGCAAATACAATTTCATATATTTTAGATCATAGTGATGCAAAGGTACTAGTAGTTGATAGACAATTACATGGAGAGGTTAAGAAGGCATTAAAAACTTTAAATAAAAAAATTATAATAATTGATATAGATGATAAAAATGCTGATCAATCGAAATTAGAAAAAATTGGCGATTTAGAATATGAAAGTTTTTTAAATACAGGTGATGAAAATTTTGATTGGCAAATGCCAGAGGATGAATGGCAAGCAATATCATTAAGCTATACATCAGGTACTACAGGAAATCCCAAAGGAGTAGTTTATCATCATAGAGGTGCATATTTAATGTCTACAGGAAGTTCGGTAGCTTGGAACATGCCAAATAGATTAAATTTTTTAACAGTGGTTCCAATGTTTCATTGTAATGGATGGTGTTATCCATGGACAGTTCCAATGTTAAATGGAAGGACAATTTGTTTAAGAAATATTGACATAAAAAAAATTTTTGAATTAATCGATAAATATGAAGTAACTCATTTTGGCGGTGCTCCAATAGTATTAAATATGATTACAGGAGCTCCTGAAAGTGACAAAAAAAAATTAAAACAAAAAGTTTATGTTTTAACTGCTGGAGCGCCACCACCAAGTATAATTTTCAAAAAAATGAGAGCATTAGGTTTTGAAGTTATGCATGTATATGGTTTAACGGAAACTTATGGACATGTTACTCAGTGTGCGTGGAATGATGAATGGAACAATTTCGATGAGGAAAAACAAAATGAAATTAAGGCTAGGCAAGGTGTGAGATATCCAAATACTGAAGGTGTAGTTGTTTTGGATCCAGAAACAATGAAAGAAGTTCCTAAAGATGGAAAAACAATTGGTGAAATTATGATTAGAGGAAATGTCGTAATGAAAGGTTACTTTAAAGACAAAGATGCTACTGATAAAGCTATGAAAGATGGATGGTTTCATAGTGGTGATTTAGCTGTAATGCATCCTGATGGGTATGTAAAAATACAAGATAGATCAAAAGATATAATTATTTCTGGAGGAGAAAATATTTCTTCAATTGAAATAGAAAACACACTTTCTAAACATCCATCAGTTTCTATTGCTGCAGTTGTTGCAAAACCAGATGAAAAATGGGGAGAAGTTCCTTGTGCATTTATTGAAATGGTTAAAGATAAGCCGGTATCAGAAAAAGAATTAATTGATTTTTGTAAAGAAACTTTAGCGGGATTTAAAGTTCCTAAAAAGGTTGTGTTCTGTGATTTGCCAAAAACTTCGACAGGAAAAATACAAAAGTTTGAATTAAGAAAACAAGTTTAGGTAATTTTTGAATTTTCAATTGGAAAATAAAAATGTTTATGCGTCTGATGCAGGACAGGGTATTGATCAAAATAAAGAAACAATAGTATTTCTTCATGGAAGTGGTCTTTCGCATATTGTTTGGTCTCTAACTGAACAGTTTTTTTCAAATAATAATTTTAACGTATTATCTATTGATTTACCTGGGCACGGTAATTCTGATGGCCCTTGCTTAGATAGTATTGAAAAAATAGCTGATTGGTTGGAGCAGGTTTTTAATAAACTTAATTTAAATAATTTAATTTTAATTGGTCATTCCCAAGGTTGCTTGGAGATACTTGAATATGCTCACAAATATAAAAATAGATTAAAAAAATTAGTTTTTATCGGAGGGTCAAATAAGATGCCAGTTCATCCAGATTTAATTGATCTAGCAAAAAATGGGGACTCCGATGCTGTTAAATTAATGATGAAGTGGGGTTATGAAGGTTCAAAAAGATTTATTGGTGGTAACCCAGTAGAAAAAATAATACAATCACCTCGAGACATAAGAGACATACTGGCGGTGGACCTTGTTGCATGTAACAATTACAAAAATGGTTCTGATGCTGCTAAATTAATAGAATTTCCATCAATGTTTATTTTTGGTTCTCTAGATAAGATGGTAAATCTAGAAGCTGGAAAAAAATTTTCTAGTCTAATTAACAACTCATCTACACACATAATCGAGGGTTGCGGCCATATGATTATGATTGAAAAAGCATTTGAAATGAGAGACAAAGTTTTAGAATTTTTGAAAAAATGAAGAACTTTTTAATTGCAAAATCAAGAAGACTTAGAGGTACACCATATACTTCTCGAATTGAGGAACAGGGTGTTACAGCTTATACAATTTATAACCATATGTTGCTTCCAGCTGCTTTTGGTTCAATTGAAGATTCTTATCATCATTTAAAAGAGCATGTTCAAATTTGGGATGTAGCAGCTGAAAGACAGGTAGAAATCTCGGGAAAAGATTCTGCAAAATTAGTTCAGCTAATGACTTGTAGAGATTTATCAAAATCTAAAGATGGAAGATGTTATTATTGTCCGATTATAGATGATAATGCTGGATTAATTAATGATCCAGTTGTTTTAAGAATTAATGAAAATAAGTGGTGGATTTCTATTGCAGATACGGACGTAATATTATTTGCAAAAGGATTAGCAATTGGAAATAAATTTGATGTTAAAATCATAGAGCCAAAAGTTGATATCATGGCTGTACAAGGTCCAAAATCATTTCAATTGATGGAAAAAGTATTTGGAGAACAGATTACAAAATTAAAATTTTTTGGTTTTGATTATTTTGAATTTGGAGGTGCAAAACACCTTATCGCACAATCTGGATGGTCTAAACAAGGAGGTTATGAAGTATATGTTCAAAATACTGAAGCAGGCTTAAAATTATATGATTATTTATTTGAAATTGGAAAAGAATTTAATATTAAACCAGGGTGCCCTAATTTAATAGAACGTATCGAAAGTGGACTGTTATCTCATGGCAATGATATGGATAACGGAGATAATCCATATGAATGTGGTTTTGATAAATATGTAAACATAGATAGTGATATTATTTTTTTAGGAAAAGAAAAATTAAAGAAAATAAAATCTGAAGGTATAAAAAGAAAATTAATGGGTGTGAAGTTAGATTTGGACAAAATAAGTTTAATAGGATCTTTAGATCTGACTGATGATAATAACAAAATCATTGGGGAATTAAGGTCAGCCTGTTATTCACCTCATTTTAAAAAAGTAATTGGTATTGCTATGATGAAAAAATCGCATTGGAATATAGACCAGAACGTAAAAGCAAGCATAAATGGTGATATTTGCAGTGGTAAAGTTTGCGATTTACCTTTTATTTAGTATAACAACTTTAAAATGAACATAGCTATAGTAGGTGCAACAGGAAATGTTGGAAGGAAAACTCTTGAGGTATTTGATAAAAAAAACTTCAAGTTTAATAATCTATATTTAGTTGCCTCAGAAAAAAGTGCAGGAAAAAAAATCTCTTTTAGAGATAAAGAGTATGTTATTGAAAATTTAGAGACATATGATTTTTCAAAAGCAGATATAACTTTTTTTGCAGCAGGAGGAAAAATTGCTGAAAAATTTGCAGAAAAGGCTGCCAAGCACACAATTGTAATAGATAATTCAAGTTTTTTTAGGATGGATCCTGATGTTCCATTGATCGTTCCACAAGTGAATGCAGCCGAAATTAAAAATATGAAAAAAAATATTATTGCCAATCCAAATTGTTCTACAGCACAACTTGTTATAGCACTTAAACCACTACATAATTTATTTAAAATTAAAAGAGTTGTAGTTTCAACTTACCAATCTGTTTCAGGTGGTGGTAAAAGTCCAATGGACGAATTAATTGATCAAACTAAACAATATTTAGATGGAAAAAAAATAGAGTCAAAAAATTTTACTAAACAAATCGCTTTTAATGTTATTCCACATATCGATGTTTTTGCTGATGATGGATATACAAAAGAAGAATTAAAAATGACATATGAAACAAAAAAAATCTTAGATGAGTCAATTGAACTTACAGCTACATGTGTAAGAATTCCTGTTTTAGTATCTCATTCGGAGTCTGTAAATATAGAATTTGAAAAACCATATACTTTAGAAAAAGTGAGAGATGTTTTAAGTAAAGCAGATGGTTGTGAGGTTATTGATAAAAGAGAAAATGGAGGTTATAGCACACCATTTGAAGCAGCTGGGAGTGATGAGACATATATATCTAGAATTAGGGAAGACAAAACTAAAAAAAATTCGTTAAATTTGTGGATTGTATCAGACAACCTATTGAGAGGTGCTGCACTTAATTCTGTTGAAATTGCTGAAACAATTATTAATTCAAAATAAAATATGGAAAACAGACCTTTATCACCACACATACAGATTTATAAATGGCATATTTCTTCATTAGTATCTATTTCACACAGAATTACAGGAATAATTAATTTTTTTGCAATCACATTAATTTGTATTTGGTTTGCATTTATGCTTCTAGGAGAAAGTAATTATCAAATTATTAAAAATTTTTTAGAAACTTTTTTAGGTAAATTTATTTTAATTGGAATAACCTGGTCATTTAGTTTTCAAATGTTAAGTGAAGTAAGACACTTGATTATGGATTTAGGTTATGGATTTGAATTACAAACAATAAAAATTACAGGTTTGTTAGTTATTTTTGGTTCGATTGTTTTAACTATCTTAATTTATTTAATAGGCAGAGGATTAATATAATGCTTCCAGTAACAAAAAAATGGTTATTCTTAAAAATTAGTTCCGCAATCTTATTACCTTTAATGCTTTGGTTTATTATAAATTTAGTAAATATCTATGATAAAAGTTATCTTGAAATAGTGAATTTTTTAACAACACAACCATCTAAATTCCTAATTGGATTATTTTTAGTTATTGCTTATTTTTTTTCAGCTTTGACTATAAGTGAGGTTTTTGAAGACTATATTAACGATAAAAAAACCAAAAATGCCGCAAACAAAGTCCTAAATTTTTTTGCTATAACAATTCCAGTAATTACTATAATTGTAATTTTTAACTTAAATACATGAAAGCATATAATATTATAGATCACGAGTACGATGTTGTTGTACTTGGTGCAGGTGGATCAGGTTTAAGAGCGGCAGTAGGGCTTAGCGAGGCTGGTTTAAAAACAGCTTGTATCTCAAAAGTATTTCCTACCAGAAGTCATACATCAGCTGCTCAAGGTGGAATATCAGCAGCACTAGGAAACATGGGAGAAGATGATTGGAGATGGCACATGTATGACACTGTCAAAGGTGCAGATTGGTTAGGTGATCAAGATAGTATTGAATATCTTTGTAAAGAAGCACCTAAAGCAGTTTTAGAATTAGAGAAATATGGAGTTCCATTTAGTAGAACTGAAGAGGGAAAAATTTATCAAAGACCATTTGGTGGAATGACAAAAAATTATGGAAATGGAATAGTTCAAAGAACTTGTGCAGCAGCTGATAGAACAGGACATGCTATTTTACATACATTATATGGACAAGCGTTAAAGCATAATACAGAATTTTTTATAGAATATTTTGCATTAGATTTGTTAATGAAGAATGGAGAATGCAAAGGTCTAATTGCTTGGAATTTGAATGATGGCACAATTCATAGATTTAGAGCGCACACAGTAATTATTGCTACTGGTGGTTATGGAAAAGTTTATTATTCAGCAACATCAGCACATACTTGCACTGGTGATGGCAATGCAATGGTTTTAAGAGCTGGATTACCGCTTCAGGATATGGAGTTTGTTCAATTTCACCCAACAGGAATTTATGGCCATGGTACCTTAATAACAGAAGGTGCGCGAGGAGAAGGAGGCTATCTTACAAATTCTAAAGGTGAAAGATTTATGGAAAGGTATGCTCCAAATGCAAAAGATTTAGCATCAAGAGATGTTGTTAGTAGATCTATGTCTATTGAGATTAATGAGGGAAGAGGTGTTGGAAAAGATCAAGATCATGTTCATTTGAACCTAAGTCACTTAGATAAAGATATTATTGAAAGCAGGCTTCCTGGAATTACTGATGCAGCAAGATTATTTGCAAATGTAGATGTAACTAAAGAACCAATTCCTGTTGTACCAACAGTTCATTATAATATGGGTGGTATTCCAACAAACTATAAAGCAGAAGTATTAACTGTAAATGGCTCAGAAAAAACTGTTCCAGGTTTAATGGCTATAGGGGAAGCGGCATGTGTCTCTGTTCACGGAGCAAATAGACTTGGTTCTAATTCTTTAATTGATTTAGTAGTATTTGGAAGAGCAGCAGCAAAAAGAGCAGCTGAGTTAGTTAAGCCAGGAACACCTCATGAAGAAATTCCTGAGTCAGAAACACAAAAATGTTTAGATAGATTTGATAAACTTAGAAATGCACAAGGAAATAATAGTACTGCAGAACTTAGACTTTCAATGCAAAAAACTATGCAGTCGAAATGTGCAGTTTTTAGAACAGAAAAAAATCTTAAAGAAGGTGTTGATGAGATTAAAAAAACTTATGATGGTATGGACTCAATTTCAGTTAAAGATAGGTCTTTAGTATTTAATACTGATTTAGTTGAAACATTAGAATTTGATAATTTAATAAGACAAGCAGTAACTACTGTAGAGTCTGCATATCATAGAAAAGAGAGCAGAGGTGCTCACGCGAGAGATGACTATCCAAAAAGAGATGACGAAAAATTTATGCAACATACTCTTGCTTGGTGTGATGGAAAAAATACAAAGATTAGTTACAGAGCAGTACACAAATCAACTTTAACAAATGAAGTTCAATATTTTCCACCACAAGAGCGAGTATATTAATGGTTCAGCTAAGTTTACCTAAAAATTCAGAGGTTAAAAAAGGCAAATATTTTAAAGACAAAACTGGATCTAAAAATTTAAGAAAAGTAAATATTTATAGATGGGATCCATCGACAGAAGAAAATCCTAGAATTGATACATACGAAGTTGATATGGATAATTGTCCATCTAAGGTGCTGGATATTCTAAATAAAATTAAAAACGAAATTGATCCTACATTGGCCTATAGAAGATCTTGTGCTCATGGTGTTTGTGGTTCTTGTGCTATGAATATGGGAGGAAAAAACGGACTTGCTTGTACAACTCCTCATGCAGAGATAGACGGTGACATCGATATTTATCCTCTACCTCATTTAAAAGTTAAAAGAGATTTGATTGGTGATTTAGATGGCTTATATAAACAATATCAATCTATTGAACCTTGGTTAAAAAATAACTCAACAAAACAGACAACAGAAATTTATCAGTCGAAAGAAGATAGAGCAAAACTTGATGGTGCCTACGAATGCATTATGTGTGCTTGCTGTTCTACATCTTGCCCAAGTTATTGGTGGAATGGAGATAAATATTTAGGTCCAGCTGTTCTGCTACAGGCTTATAGATGGATTATTGATAGTAGAGATGAAGAGAGAAAAGCTAGATTAAAAAAAGTTTCAGATGAATTAAAATTATATAGATGCCATACAATATTAAATTGTACAAATGCATGTCCTAAGGGCTTGAATCCAGCAAAAGCTATAGCTGAAATAAAAAAAATGTTAGCAACAGCTAATGTTTAAATAGACTATTCGATATTTTTGATCTAAAACACCGTATTCATGAAATTAATAGAACACTTCGTAAACGGTAAAATAATTCCGGGATCTTCAGATAAAAAAGGAAAAGTTTTTAATCCAGCAACTGGCGAACAAGAGTCAGAGGTAAGACTTGCTTCAAAATCTGATCTAGACAGTGCTGTTGAGGTAGCAAAAAAAGCATTTGAAAGTTGGTCTTTAAAACCTGCTCTACAAAGAGCTAGAATAATATTTAAATTTAAAGAATTAATTGAAAAAAATTCTGATGAATTAACGAAGTTAATAGTTTCAGAACATGGAAAAGTTTATGAAGATGCAAGAGGCTCTTTAACTAGAGGACTTGAGGTGGTAGAATTTGCTTGTGGAATACCACATTTATTAAAAGGTGAATTTTCAGAAAATGTTGGAACCAATGTTGATAGTTGGTCAATCAGACAACCATTAGGAGTTGTTGCAGGTATTACACCTTTTAATTTTCCTGCTATGGTACCAATGTGGATGTTTCCAATAGCAATAGCTTGTGGAAACACTTTTATTCTTAAACCATCAGAAAAAGACCCTTCTTGCCCAATAAGATTAGCAGAATTACTTTCTGAGGCGGGTCTTCCAGAGGGAGTATTTAACGTAATAAATGGAGATAAAGAAGCTGTTGATGCAATTTTGGAAAACAAAGATATCAAAGCTGTTAGTTTCGTAGGATCTACTCCTATTGCAAAATATATTTATGAAAATTCAGCTAAAAATGAAAAAAGAGTTCAAGCATTGGGTGGAGCAAAAAACCATTTAGTTGTTATGCCAGATTGTGATTTAGATGGTGCAGTGAATGGTTTAATGGGTGCTGCTTATGGTTCAGCTGGAGAAAGATGTATGGCTCAATCAGTTGCGGTTGCGGTTGGAGATATTGGTGATGAACTTGTATCAAGATTATCAAAAAAAGCTGAAGCTTTAAAAGTTGGTCCTGGAATGGATAAAGCATCAGAAATGGGACCTTTAGTTACAAAAGAACATTTAGAAAAAGTTACAAGTTACGTTGATTTAGGTATCAAGGAAGGCGCAAAGCTAGTGGTTGATGGAAGAGGTTTAAAACTTCAAGGTTATGAAAATGGTTTCTATATTGGTGGATGCTTGTTTGATCATGTAAATAAAGATATGAGAATTTACAAAGAGGAAATATTCGGTCCAGTCTTATCAGTTGTTCGAGTAAAAACTTTTGAAGAAGCTGCAAAATTAATTAACGACCATGAGTACGGAAATGGAGTTAGTATTTATACAAGAGACGGTGATGCAGGTAGAACTTTTGCAAGTAAAATTCAAGTAGGTATGGTTGGTATTAACGTACCGATCCCAGTTCCAATGGCATTTCATAGTTTTGGTGGTTGGAAAAGATCATTATTTGGAGATAGTGGAATGCATGGTATGGAAGGAATAAAATTTTATACTAAACTTAAAACAGTAACATCCAGATGGCCTTCAGGTGTCCGATCAAATGCGGAATTTGTTATGCCAACAATGAAATAAAGGAAATAAATGACAAAAATATCTTTAATTGGTGCAGGCCAAATAGGTGGAACTCTTGCACATTTAATAGGAATAAAAGAATTAGTGAATGAAGTGGTTTTATTTGATGTAGCTAGTGGTATTGCAAAAGGAAAAGCATTAGATATTGTACAATCATCATCTGTAGATGGTTTCAATGTTAGGTTTTCAGGAACTGATAATTATGAGGACATAAAAGATTCAGATGTAATAATAATTACTGCAGGCGTTCCAAGAAAACCTGGAATGAGCCGAGACGATCTTCTTGGAATTAATTTAAAAATTATTAAACAAGTTGCTGAGGGGGTAAAGAAAAATGCTCCTAACGCTTTTGTGATCTGTATTACCAATCCTTTAGATGTTATGGTTATGGCATTTCAAAAATTTTCAGGTTTGCCATCAAATAAAGTTGTTGGTATGGCAGGTATTTTAGATAGTTCGAGATTTAAATTATTTTTATCATTAGAACTAAATGTGCCAGTGAGAGAAATTGAGGCAATGGTTATGGGTGGTCATGGTGACACCATGGTTCCTATGCCAAGATTTACAAAAATTTCAGGTAAACCATTGTTGGATCTTGTAAACGATGGAAAGATTTCTTTAGAAAGAGTTGAGGAAATTAATCAGAGAACGCGAGATGGTGGTGCGGAAATAGTTAAATATTTAGAAAAAGGATCAGCCTTTTATGCACCAGCAGCTTCAGGTGTTCAAATGGCAGAAGCATATTTGAATGATCAGAAAAAATTATTACCCTGCGCCGTGCAATTAAATGGAGAATATGGTGTGAAAAATGTTTATGCAGGTGTTCCCGTTGTCATTGGAAAAGATGGTGTAGAAAAAATTGAGGAGATTGATTTAGATGAAAAAGAAAAAAAAGAATTTATGTATTCAATAGATGCTGTAAAAGCTTTATGGGAAGCTGCATCTAAAATAGATCCTGATTTATCTAAATAATAATGAATATTCACGAGCATCAAGCTAAACAAATATTAAAAAAATATGGAGCCGTAGTTCCCGAAGGAGTATTTGCGCTTAATGTTGATGAACTTATTCAAAAAGCAAAAGCACTCAAAACTGAGAAATATGTGCTTAAAGCACAAATCCATGCCGGAGGTAGAGGAAAAGCTGGTGGTGTAAAAATTTTAAACTCTATCGAGGAACTAACAGTAGCGGCTAAAGAATTACTAGGAAAAACACTAGTTACTCATCAAACTGGCCCTGAAGGTAGAGAGGTAAAAAGATTATACGTAGAAGAATCATCAAATATAGATAAAGAATTTTACTTATCGTGCCTGGTTGATAGGGCAAGTTCTAAAATTGCATTTATATCAAGTGACCAAGGAGGGATGGACATTGAAGAAGTTGCAAGCAGTTCATCTGAAAAAATTATAACTACAAAAGTTGATATGAGTTATGAAATTTCTGAGTCAGATTGTGAAAAAATAATTAATATTTTTAATTTAAATGAAGACGCAAAAAAACAAGCAATAAAATTAATTAAATCAATATATAAAATGTTTGTGAATACTGATGCAAACATGGTTGAAGTAAATCCATTAATTTTGACAAAAGAGGAAAAAATTGTTTGTTTAGATGCAAAAGTTAATTTCGACTCTAACGCTTTATTCAGGCATCCAGAAATTGTTGAATTAAGAGATTTAAATGAGGAAGATCCTACTGAAATAGAAGCTAGCAAGCATGATCTTGCATATATCAAGCTAGATGGAAGTATTGGCTGTATGGTAAATGGAGCAGGATTAGCGATGGCAACAATGGATATAATTAAATTGTATGGTAAAGAGCCAGCAAATTTTTTAGATGTAGGCGGTGGCGCATCCAAAGAAAAAGTATCTGCTGCATTAAAGATAATTCTCTCAGATAAAAATGTTAAAGGTATTTTAATTAATATTTTTGGAGGAATAATGAGATGTGATGTCCTTGCCCAGGGGGTAGTTGATGCAGCTAAAGAAATTAATATTAGTGTACCTTTAGTTGTAAGATTAGCAGGTACAAATTTCAAGGAAGGAAAAGAAATTCTTGATAATTCTGGATTAAAATTAATTTCTGCAGAAAATTTAGATGATGCTGCTAAGAAAATTGTTGAGGCGATAAAATAAAATGTCGGTTTTGGTAAATAAAAATACTAAAGTAATTTGTCAGGGATTTACTGGCTCACACGGAACATTTCATTCAGAGCAGGCTATAAAATATGGAACTAATCTTGTTGGTGGAGTTACGCCAAAGAAAGGTGGACAAAAACATTTAGACAGACCAGTTTTTAATAGCGTTTTAGAGGCAAAAAATGAAGTAGGAGCAGACGCAACTATGATTTATGTACCTGCTAAATTTGCAGCAGCAGCAATCATTGAAGCTATTGATGCATCAGTTGAACTTATTGTTTGTATAACAGAGGGAATTCCAATACAGGATATGCTTAAGGTCAGACAAAAATTAAGTGGATCTAGTAGCAGATTAATTGGACCTAATTGTCCAGGAATAATCACACCAGATGAATGTAAAATTGGGATTATGCCGGGAAGTATTCACAAAAGAGGAAGTGTTGGAATTGTATCAAGGTCAGGAACATTGACATATGAAGCAGTAGCCCAAACAACTGAAAATGGACTTGGTCAATCAACTTGTATTGGTATTGGTGGTGATCCTATTAATGGAACAAATTTTATAGATTGTTTAGATTTATTTTTAAATGATTCTGAAACAGAATCTATTTTAATGATAGGTGAAATTGGAGGAACAGCCGAAGAAGAAGCGGCTGAATTTATAAAAAATCATAAGATCAAAAAACCAATTGTTGGATTTATAGCTGGAATTACTGCTCCTCCAGGAAGGAGAATGGGGCACGCTGGTGCCATTATATCAGGTGGCAAGGGTGGAGCTGAAGATAAAATAAAAAAAATGGAAGAATGTGGTATTACAGTTGCCAAATCACCATCAATTATTGGAAAAACTTTATTTGATAAACTGTCTAATTGAAAAAAAATATTAGAGAGATATATTAAATAAAAAAGATGTCTTCATCAAAAAATCTTGATTTCGAAAAAACTTCATTTTTAAACAAATCTAATAGTGCATTTATAGAAGAAATGTATTTAAAGTTTGTAAATAAAGATGCTGATCTTCCAGAAAGTTGGGCAAATTATTTTGAGGGAATTGGTGAAGAATTAAATGTTATAGCAAAAGAAATTAATGGTCCATCATGGGGACCTACTAAAAAAAAGATTGATATTGATGAATTACAAAAAAAAATAGAAGAACAAGATAAAAATGATTTTAATAATGTCAAATTAGACACTTCAGAAAAATTTAATTTTCAATTACTTGCTGACTCAAATAAAGATTCTATTAGTGCTGTAGCATTAATTAGAGCATATAGACTAAGAGGACATTTATTAGCGGATCTTGATCCTTTAGAAATGAGAGAGTCAGAATATCTAGATGAGCTTCATCCAGATTTTTATGGTTTTAAAAAAGAAAATTACGATAAGAAAATTTTTCTAAACGGTGTAATCAATCGTAAATATGCAAATATAAGAGAAATACTTAAGTTTATGAAGAAAACCTACTGTGGAAAAATAGGTTATGAGTTCATGCATATTTCAAACCCAGATGAAAGAAAGTGGTTTAGGGACAGGATAGAGCAAGATAAAAATGCACTTCAATTTACAAAAAATGGTAAAGAGGCAATTTTAAATAAATTAGTACAGGCAGAAGGATTTGAAAAATTTTTAGCTACAAAGTATGTGGGAACAAAAAGATTTGGTTTAGATGGTGGTGAAAGTTTAATACCTGCTCTTGAACAAATAATAAAAATTGGTGGTCAAAATAATATAAAAGAAGTTAAAATAGGTATGTCTCATAGAGGTAGGCTTAACGTTTTGGCAAACGTTTTACAAAAATCTTACAAAAAAATTTTTAATGAATTTGCTGGTGAGTTTAGTACTGATTCTGAAGATAGTGCTGGAGATGTAAAATATCATCTTGGAGCGTCTTCTGATAGAGAATTTGATGGAAATTCAGTACATGTCAGTTTAACAGATAATCCTTCTCATTTAGAGGCTGTTAACCCAGTTGTTTTAGGTCAAACAAGAGCCAAACAATTTTTTCATAAAGACCGTGAAAGAAATAAAGTCATACCTATTTTAATTCATGGGGATGCAGCCTTTGCTGGTCAAGGAGTTGTAGCAGAATGTTTTGCAATGTCTGGACTACCAGGACATAACACTGGAGGAACAATTCATATTATTGTTAATAACCAGATAGGATTTACTACTAGTCCAAGATTTGCTAGGTCTTCACCTTATCCATCTGATGTTGCAAAAATGGTAGAGGCTCCAATTCTTCATGTTAATGGTGATGATCCAGAAGCAGTTGTTTATGCAACTAGAATAGCAACTGAATTTCGATTAAAATTTAATAGAGATGTTGTAGTAGATTTAATTTGTTATAGAAGATTTGGACATAATGAGGGAGATGAGCCTTCATTTACTCAACCTTTAATGTATAAAAAAATTAGATCTCATCCTAGTGTTTACAAAATTTATGGAAATAAATTAGTAAAAGAAAAATCTATAACTGAAAAATTATTAAATCAAAATGTTAAATCATTTAAAGATTTACTTGATGAACAATACAAAAGTGCAAAAGATTATAAACCTAAAATAGAATGGTTTGAGGGAACATGGTCAAGATATAAACCTGAAAGAGGTAAAGATAAGAGGGGTATAACAGGTTTCGATGAAAATAAATTAAAAATGATCTCAGGTAAAATAAATGGTATTCCTGAGAAAAAAAATATTCACAAGACTATCTCTAAAATATTTAATGCCAGAAAAGAAAGTATCGAAAAAGGCACTGGAATTGATTGGTCTTCAGCTGAATCTTTAGCTTTTGGATCTTTGCTAGAAGAGGGATATCCAGTTAGGCTTGTAGGACAAGACTCTGGAAGAGGAACATTCAGTCAACGACATTCTGTTTTAAGAAATCAAATAGACAATTCTAGGTACATTCCACTGAATAATATTTCTAAAAATCAAAAGCAATTTGAAGTAGTAGATAGTTTTTTATCTGAGCTTGCGGTTTTAGGTTTTGAATATGGTTATAGTCTAGTAGAGCCAAACACACTTACTCTTTGGGAAGCACAATTCGGTGACTTTGCTAATGGAGCTCAAGTAGTAATTGATCAATTTATTGCATCTGGTGAGAGAAAATGGAATAGAGCATCTGGTATAGTAATGTTGTTACCTCACGGATATGAAGGACAAGGACCAGAACATTCTTCAGCAAGATTAGAAAGATTTTTACAATTATGCTCAAATGATAATATGCAAGTAATGAACTGCACAACCCCAGCAAATTATTTTCATGCTTTAAGAAGACAAATGCATAGGAGTTTCAGAAAGCCACTAATCATAATGACACCAAAATCATTATTAAGAAATAAGTATTGTGTTTCTAATTTAGAAGATTTTAACAAAAAAAATACTTTCCATAGAGTATTGTGGGATCATGCTATAGATCCTAAGTCTAAAGGATTTATTAAACTAAAAGAAAGTTCTAAAATAAGAAAAGTAATTCTTTGTTCTGGAAAAGTGTATTTTGATTTGTTAGACGCCAGAGAAAAGCTTAAAAGAGACGATGTAGTGATGTATAGAATTGAACAATTGTATCCATTTCCAGCAAAAGCTTTGGTTAAGGAGCTAAAACCGTACTCTAAAAATGCTGAATTCTTTTGGTGTCAAGAAGAACCAAAAAATATGGGTGCTTGGTTTTCAGTTAGAGATTATATCCAATGGACATTAGACACTTTAAAGGCTAATAATAATAAAATTTCTTATATAGGAAGAAGCCCAGACGCAACTCCTGCAACAGGATATGCCAAAAGGCACAATTCTCAACAACAAGAAATAATTAACAAGGTATTTGATTAATTTTAATGAGTGAAAAAATAGTAGTCCCAATTCTTGGTGAAAGTATAACAGAAGCGACTGTTGCAAAATGGTTAAAAAACGCAGGTGATACAGTCGAAGCAGATGAGCCAATTGTAGAACTTGAGACAGACAAAGTAAACTTAGAAGTGCCATCTCCAATTTCTGGTGTGTTAACAGAGATAAATTCACAAGATGGATCAGTCGTTGAAGTAGGAGCACTATTAGGTTCTGTATCAGCAGAAGGTGGAGCAGTTAAATCTGCGCCAAAAACCCAAAAAGAAATCAAGCAGGAGGAAATAGTTCCTGCAGAGAGCAATGTAATAAAATTAGATACAAATAAAAAAGAACCAAAAGTATTTGAAGAAAAAGATATAGAAAAACCCAAAGAGAAACCATTGGTTTTAACTGAGGAAGTTAAACCAGATGTTGCTCCAAAAAGAGATGTTAATCCAACCTTGTCTCCAGCAGTGAGAAAAATAGTAACTGAAAATAATATCGATATTAATTCAATTCAAGGTTCAGGAAAAGATGGGAGAGTTTTAAAAGGAGATTTAATAAGTTTGATGGGTGCAAATCCAAAACCATCTGAAAGAAAAATTCAATATGGTGAAGAAGAACGAATTAAGATGACTAGGTTGAGACAAACTATTGCAAAAAGGTTAAAACAAGCTCAAGAGAATGCCGCTCTATTAACAACATTTAACGAGGTTGATATGAGCAGTGTGATGGAAATGAGGAAAGAAAATCAAGATGATTTCCAATCTCGTTATGGGATAAAATTAGGATTTATGTCTTTCTTTGTAAAAGCATGTGTAGTTGCTTTAAAAAATTTCCCTGCGGTGAATGCTGAAATAGACGGAGATGAGATTATCTATAAAAACTATTACAATATTAGCTTTGCTGTCGGAACAGATAAGGGTTTGGTTGTTCCAGTTTTGAGAAATGCAGATGAATTATCCTTTGCAGATATTGAAAAAAATATTAAAGAAATTTCAGAAAAAGCGCGAGATGGAAAGCTAACGATTGAAGATCTTCAGGGGGGAACATTTACAATAAGTAATGGAGGTGTGTATGGGTCTATGCTTTCAACCCCAATACTAAATTTACCTCAATCTGGAGTGTTGGGCATGCATAATATAGTGGAAAGACCTGTTGTTGTTGACGGTGAAATCAGAATAAGACCAATTATGTATTTAGCATTATCATATGATCACAGAATTATTGATGGAAAAGAATCTGTATCTTTCCTTAAAATGATTAAAGAAAACTTAGAAGACCCTAGAAGGTTGTTTTTAGATATTTAAATGTCAGAAAAATTTCAAGCTGTAGTTATTGGAGGTGGACCGGGTGGTTATGTGTGCGCAATCAGACTTGCTCAATTAGGATTAAAAACTGCATGTATAGAGTCTAGAGGGTCTTTGGGAGGTACTTGTTTAAATGTTGGTTGCATCCCATCAAAAAGCTTACTTAATCTGTCTGAAGAATTTCATAAAGTAAAAAGTTTAGCAAACAAAGGTATTGAAGTTGGCGAAGTAAAATTAAATTTAGACAAAATGATGAAAAGTAAAGATAAAGCTGTAACTGTTCTTACAAAAGGTGTTGAATTTCTTTTAAAAAAAAACAAAGTTACTTATTTTAAAGGACACGGAAGTTTTAAATCTAAAAATGAAATTTTAATAAAGGATGATAAAAATAAAGAAACCATCATCCAAACAGAAAAAACAGTTATTGCAACAGGATCAGTACCAGTTTCATTACCAGGAATAGAAATAGATGAGAAAACAATTGTCTCATCAACAGGTGCTCTAAAGTTAGAAAAGGTACCAAAGAAAATGGTTGTAGTAGGGGGAGGCTATATAGGATTGGAGATGGGATCGGTATGGTCAAGACTTGGAGCAGAGGTACAAGTTGTTGAATATTTAGATCATATTACACCTGGAATGGATAAAGAAATTTCTTCAGAATTTATGAAAATTTTAAAAAAACAGGGAATGAAATTTAATATGCAAAATAAAGTTGAAACAATTAAAAAAAATGCAGCTGGTGTAGTGGTTTCAACAGTAGATAAAGATGGTAATAAAAATAATTTTGAGTGTGATGTTGTTTTGATTTCTGTTGGCAGAAAACCTAATACAGATGGTTTGAATTTAGAGTCTGTAGGAGTAGATCTTGACGAAAGAAATAGAATTAAAACTGATAAAATTTTTAAGACTAACGTTGAAAATATTTATGCAATAGGCGATGTAATTGTTGGTCCAATGCTTGCGCATAAAGCTGAGGACGAAGGTATAGCAGTTGCAGAAAACATAGTTGGTCAATCTGGACATGTAAATTACGATACGATCCCAGGAGTAGTTTATACAACACCAGAAGTAGCATCAATCGGTAAAACTGAGGAACAATTAAAAGAATTAAATAAAAAATATAAAGTAGGGAAATTTTCGTTTATGGCTAATTCAAGAGCTAAGGCCATAGATGATGCGGAAGGTTTTGTTAAAATTTTAGCTGATGAGCAAACAGATAAAGTATTAGGTGCACATATAATTGGACCTCATGCAGGAGAATTAATTGCAGAGATTGGTGTTGCAATGGAATTTGGCGCAAGTGCAGAAGATATCGCCCGAACTTGTCATGCTCATCCAACGTTTTCTGAAGCAGTTAAAGAAGCTGCTTTATCAGTAGATAAAAGAGCAATACACTCTTAATTTTTTTTCATATTATAAAAATATGAAATATCCGATTCTTGTACCAAATATTTTTAATCATCCATTCACTTATGAAAGTAGTTTAAAACTTAAAGTTGGTGATTATGTAATGGTACCTTTCGGAAAATCAAAAATTACCGGTGTTGTTTGGGACGAATTTGAAAAAAATAATAATAAAAATTTTAAGACTAAAAATATAATCAAGAAATTAGACGTCACTCCGTTAAAAAAAAATACAATAAATTTTTTAAATTGGTTTGCAGAATATAATCTTATCCCAAAGGGTATGGCTTTAAAGTTACTACTCTTAACTAGTAATGCGGTAGAGAACAAAGAAACTCAACTTTATCAAATATTTGATAGCAAAATTAAACAAACCTTAATCAAGCTATCTAGTGATCAAAATAAATCTCTAAAAAAAATGAACGCTTCAAATAAAAAATTTAGAGTTCATGTTTTACAAGGTACGACTGGATCAGGAAAAACTTTAGTTTATTTTGAAGCGCTAAAACCACTGATAGAGAAGGGTTTTCAAGGACTAATTTTATTGCCAGAAATAGGTCTAACTAGTCAGTTTGAACAAAAATTTTTAGAATATTTTGGTTTTAAACCTGCAGTTTGGCATTCAGGCATTTCAAAAAAAAAGAAAGAATTAATTTGGAGTGGAGTTTCTAATGGTAAAATAAAAATAATTATTGGTGCAAGATCTTCACTATTTTTACCATTTAAAAAATTAGCAATGATAATTGTTGATGAGGAACATGATCAGTCATTTAAACAAGATGAAGGTATAACCTATAATGCTCGTGATATGGCAATTTCCAGAGCATCTTTCGAAAATATTCCAATCAATTTGATTACTGCTGTCCCGTCCATAGAAACTTTTGAAAATATCAAAAAAGGTAAATACGAAGTTTCTAGATTAAATGAAAGATATCAAAACGCAGCATTACCCAATTATGAAATTATTAATTTGAATAATACAAAACTTGAAAAACAATCATGGTTATCAAATAAAATTATTGAAAAAGTTAATTTACATTTGGAAAAAAAAGATCAAGTTTTGTTTTTTTTAAACAGAAGAGGTTTTTCTCCAAATGCTTTATGTAATAAGTGTTTTACAAGTTTTACATGTCCAAATTGTAGTATCAATTTAGTTTATCATAAAAATAAAAATAACTTATTGTGCCATTATTGTGGATATAAATCTGATCTTAAAAGGAACTGTACAAAAGAAGGTAATTGTGAATTTATTTTTAGTGGTCCTGGTGTTGAGAGAATTTCAGAAGAAGTAAAAAGAAAATTTCCTGGTAAAAAAATAGAGATCTTTTCAAGTGACACAATGAATAAAAAAGATTCTAAAGAAAAAATAGATAAAATTATTAATAATGAAACGCATATTTTAGTTGGAACTCAATTAATTTCAAAAGGTTTTCATTTTCCAAGCTTAAATTGCATTGTAGTTGTTGATATTGATCTTTCATCTCAAGGACATGATTTAAGAGGTGCAGAAAAAAATTTACAGCTTTATCATCAACTTTCAGGACGTGCAGGAAGAACAGGAAACCCAGCAACCGTATATTTTCAAACCTACGAAAATAATACTAAGATGATTTCAGAAATTACAAGTAAAAATCCAGATATTTTTTTAGAAAGGGAACTGGAGATAAGGAAAAAAAATAAACTACCACCATTTCAAAGATTTATTTCTCTAATATTAACAGGAGACAATGAAATTAAATTAGAAAAAGAAGCTATTAATTTTAAAAATTTTATTGAAAACAAAATAGAAGGAAAAATATTAGGGCCAGTGAATGCTCCATTGTTTAGATTAAAGAGAAAATTTAGAATTAGATTTTTAATTAGAGGCTTAAAATCTATGAAACTACAAAGTTCTCTTACAAAAATTATTCCAAAATATAAATTTTCTTCTGGAATAAAACTTTCAGTTGATGTTGACCCAATTAACTTCAATTAACCGCAAAAAAGAGGCCTTTTTTACGAATCCGCTACTTGAAGACATAAGGGTCATATGCTATTTAGGGCGTGATTTTTAAATAATCTTCAACATTATAGAGGAACCAAGTTGAGTAAAGACACCGGATTTTCAATAACTTCAGCTGAAAGGTACTCTCTTGCCCTTTTTGAACTTTCAGAGGAAAACAATCTTTTAAGTCAGATCGAAGATCAGTCTTCATCTATTCTTAATTTAATTGATCAAAGTGAAGATTTTTCTAATTTGATTAAAGATCCAACTACAAGCCAAGAAGATTTACTGAAAGTAATCAATACAATCTCTGAAAATAATAAATTTGAGACTTTATTTAAAAATTTTTTAAATTTTTTAATCCAAAAAAGACGTTTCTTTTTTATAGAGCGTATCCTTAAAAGTTTTATTGAAATTTGTTCAAGAAAAAGAGGTGAACTTAAGGCAGAATTAAAATCAGCAAAAAAATTATCTAATGAAGAAATTGCAAAAATTACAGAGGAGTTAACAAAAAATTTTAGCTCAAAAATAAAATTAAACTACAAACATGATAAAAGTTTAATAGGAGGTCTGGTAGTACAAGTTGGAAGTACTATGGTCGATACCTCAATTAAAAATAAATTACAACAAATCGAAAATAGAATGATAGAGGCATAAATGGAAATAAATCCTTCAGAAGTTACAAAAATATTAAAAGAACAAATTAAAAATTTTGGTGATAAAGCAGAAGTCACAGAAGTTGGTCAAGTTTTATCAGTTGGAGATGGTATTGCTAGGATTTATGGTTTGGATAATGTTCAAGCTGGTGAAATGGTAGAGTTTGCAGATGGTTCAAAAGGTATGGCTCTAAACTTAGAAAGTGAAAATGTTGGTGTCGTAATTTTTGGTGATGACAGAAATGTTAAAGAAGGGGATGTAGTAAAAAGAACTGGTAATATTGTTGATACTCCAGTTGGAAAAGAATTATTAGGAAGAGTAGTGGATGGTTTAGGAAATCCTATTGATGGAAAAGGACCATTAGATAAAGGAATTAAAAAAAGCAGGGTTGAAGTAAAAGCTCCTGGTATTATTCCACGACAATCAGTAAGTGAACCAATGCAGACTGGTCTTAAATCAATT